>CAZIRM010000028.1:0-15523 GCA_964541705.1 uncultured Bacillaceae bacterium
GGTAGTAACTGTAATTTTTATCAAGTTTTCATAGAACTTTTGACACTACCATTTGTTCAAAAATCATTTCGGCGTGACGAATCATTTCTTTTCGTCTCTCTACTTCTTTTTGCAGTAATTCAATTCCTTTTTCTGTTGTTACATACGTTTTCTTTTTATCATCAGTTTCTTCAATAAGTGCAATTAGGTTAGCGGTGAGCAGTTTTTTTATCGTTGTATACATTGATGCTGGCCCGATCGAAAATGTGTGATTAGTCATTGCTTCAATGGTTTTCATAATTAAGTAACCGTGCTTTGGCTCAATTAGTGATAAAAGAATGTAATACGTTGTGTCAGTTAGCTCTCCCATTTCAAGGGAGTCATTTCTTCCCAAAAGAAATCCCTCCTGTATCATTTAATGATATATCATTAAACATAATATATCGTATAATGATATATATGTCAATAAACGATATATAAATTTTTCCAAATAAATAACCACCTATAATTTGGTGGTTTATTGTTTGTATTTAGTTAATCGACAACTCTAGCTACATCTGCCTCGCATTTTTTACATTTCCCTTCTAGGAAAATGTTATTTCGAGAGCTTCCAACTTGGTAATGAACGATTTCTGTAACACCACTACATCGTCCGCACCATACGTTTCTTACTATTTTATCTTTAATTTCTTGTGGTAACTTGTCCCACTCATTTTTACTCGTTTCTTCATCTAAATCTTCTTCCATCCAGGCCAACTCCATAAACAATTCTTCTGTGTTTATCCCTAATCCCCAACCAATGTGCGCACTTGCATAGACGATATCTTCTAAACGATCTCTGAACGCTAAAGTTAATGAAGCATCTTCTTTCTGATTTAAAAGATCTACAATGGCGGCAAACGTTGATATTAAACTATTATAGAACGCTGCATTAATATCACCGTAATCATTTGTAAATTCAACGCCTAGTTCAACATAATAAACCATTACATCAATAATTTTTGCTTCGTCATGACATAGTTTCTTGAAATCTGTGATCGCTTTTTTCGCCTCTGCTAATCGTAACTTCGGATGCCCTTTTTTCGGATAAAATTCTTCGCATATTTTTCTTTTGTTATTTCGTGTAATTCTTCGATTGCAGATTCTCCAACAAACTTTGTTGTAAGAAACGTTTTCATTTCGTCACTCTTTCTGTAACAATCGAGTATTAGTTCGATAAACTCTGTTTGATCATAAGTTTTTAACTGTTTCTTTAATTGAGCTATACTTAGTTTATTCCTTTTTAGTCTCATCCTTCTTCCTCACTTTCTATGTAATTGAACTTTTTTTCCTCTAGCAGCAAAGATTCTATGCTTTTCTGATATTCGTAGTAACCATCCTCTTGATCTGTATGCCAAGGAATGTTTTGCGACGTTAAATACGCAATAAAGGTAGTAAACGGGAGATTTGCAATCGTTGCGGCTTCGGATAAAGTAATCGTTTGCGAGATGTATAAACTGATAACGATAGATCGTTCGATTGCTTTGTTAATCTCTTTTCCTTTAGCAAACCTTTGAAGATGAGCGTATGTTTCATTTGAAAGAGTAAGCGAAATAGTCTTGAAATTCTGGTCAAACCATTCCATTTCTTCCCATTCCTCGTGTGTAATCCCAAAAGGTGCTCCGCCTTCAGTGTAATCAGCAATGAAAGCAAATGTTTCATCTGAGTCATAGTCTTCAATTTTACTTTGTTTAGATGAAATTCGTTTATCACGATCACTAAGTTCGTACCCTAGCAATTGTAATTCTCTTATTGCACAATTTCGATTTACGCCATACCATTTGCTGTAGCTTTTTACGAGATTACTCGTTGTAGCTGGTTTTACCCAATTCGTTTTGGCATCGTGTAGGCGCTGTTTTCTGTTATACGTTTTTCGTTTTGGTACGGTTTTCTTCGGCATTGTTTGCTCCTAGTGTTGTTTTGTCGGTATAATCCTATTTAAACATTGTCCTGTTTCTTTTTCAATATTCGATCTTCATTCCATACCTCGAAAATGATTGACATACAGTATTTCCTACTGCTATACTTGCAAAATACTTGTCGAATTTAATAGAAACCCATCGTATAATTTCAAGGATATGGCTTGAGAGTTTCTACTAGGCTACCGTTATTAGCTTAACTACGAAGGGAATGATGGAATCATAAAGATTGGTATCTCCATCTTCTTTTCGTATATGTTAAAGCTTTGGCGCTATTGCCTGAGCTTTTTTTGATATAAAAGAAGATTTTGTAAATACTACAATATGGAGGGAAATGTATGATTAAGAAGTTTTTTCAATTTGAGCAAAGAGGAACCAATTATCGAACAGAGTTTGTTGCGGGATTAACAACATTTTTATCGATGGCGTATATACTAGCGTTAAATCCTATTATCTTGGGTAATAGCGGTATGGATCACGGGGCTGTTTTTACAGCTACTGCATTAGCGGCAATTGTTGGTACGCTTACGATGGGCTTACTTGCAAATTATCCAATTGGACTAGCGCCTAGTCTTGGGCTTAATTCATTTTTTACGTATTCAGTTGTGATTGGAATGAACATTCCTTGGGAAACAGCGCTCGCCGGGGTGTTAGTTTCGGGGCTAGTAATGATGGGTATTACTGTACTAAAAATTCGCGAGAAAATTATTAACGTCATTCCAGCAGATTTAAAATATGCTACAGCTGCTGGTATTGGACTGTTTATCGCTTTTATTGGACTAAAGAATGCGGAAATCGTAACAGGGAATCCGAATACTTTTGTTCAATTAAGTAGTTTTTCAGGAGAAGCAATGCTTGCAGTCTTCGGTTTTATCATCACCGGTGTATTGTTGCTGCGTGGATTTAAGGGTGGGATTTTCTATGGATGGTTGCCACAGCAGTACTAGGAGTAATAGTTGGGTTAATTGAACCTCCGACAAGGGTTTTTAGCGAAATCCCAAGTTTAGCTCCTACTTTTGGTGTTGCGATTCAGGAACTACCTAATATATTTACATTAGACTTACTGATCGTTATTTTTACGTTTTTATTCGTTGATTTCTTTGACACTGCTGGAACATTGATTGCTGTATCGACACAAGCTGGGATTATGAAAGACAATCGAATCCCTAACGCAGGACGAGCACTTTTTGCCGACTCTACAGCGACAGTTGCAGGAGCGATCTTCGGAACATCAACAACAACTTCCTTAATTGAATCGTCTTCAGGGATTGCTGCAGGTGGTCGGACAGGATTTACTGGTGTAGTCATTTCGGGGTTCTTCTTCTTAGCATTATTTTTCTCGCCATTACTTACAGTGGTTACGGCACATGTAACAGCGCCAGCCTTAATGATCGTTGGCGTCTTAATGGCGACACAAGTTCGCTTGATCAATTGGGAAGACTTTGCTGTTGCTATTCCAGCTTTCGTCACCATCTTGATGATGCCTCTTACATTTAGTGTTGCATCAGGAATTGCGCTAGGGTTTATTCTTTATCCTATTATGATGATCGCTGTGAAAAGAACAAAAGAAGTTCATCCGATTATGTTTGCGTTATTCATCATTTTCATTGCTTATTTTATGTATATCGTATAAGAAAACCCCACAACGTAGGTTGTGGGGTTTTTGCGTTGCATGTCGTCTGCGCTTTGTTGTTACAAACTAAAATGTTCTAAGCTCTTGTCGACAATATCTTGGTTTATCCCGATATAACGTAATGTGATTTCTGGAGATGAGTGATTAAAAATGTCTTGAAGAAGGGCAACATTTTTGTGAATCGAGTAATGCCAAAATCCAAATGTCTTCCTCATACTATGAGTACCGAATTCTTTCATTCCGACTTTTTTGGCAGCGGTATTTAATATTTTATATGCTTGTACCCTTTGTAAAGGTAAGTCTGTTTTCTTTGAGGGGAACAAATATTCCCCTTCTTATTTCCCGTCAATATACTCTTCAATCGTCTCCCTTAATCCCACGTTAATTAAAAAACGTTTTCGTTTTCTTGTTTTTGTTTCTTTTAAGATGATATGTGTCTGATCCCTAACGTCGCTGACACGTAACGGCAATAAGTCACTAATTCGCAGACCGGTATTAATCCCCATTACAAATAATAAGTAGTTGCGCTCACTATCTTTCTTTAACTCCTCTTTCATCGCTTCAATTAAATACTTGTCGCGAATTGGTTGTACCGTTTGCATTCCGCTACTAATGATTGCGTGGAAGTCAGAACGAATACTTTCGATCCTATTTGGGTTTTCAACCTTTGATTTGTTTAGTCGTTCTATTTTTCTAGCTAACTCGTATTCGCCATACTTCGCATGAAGATATATGTATTCGCCTTCTGTTAAGAAGACATGCGTAGCATATTGTTTCTTTTCCAAATTCTTCTCCCCCAGATGAAATTGTCGCTAAAACGCCCTCAGACGAAATGAGAATTACTTCTAAGGCTAATCCCCTTTCTCATTCTCTTTAAATGCGGTCTAGCAACATAAGAACGTGCGTTCTTTTTGTGTAGTAATTTACCAGAAAATTCATGAACGCTATGCTTCAATATGTATCATACCATTAGTTGTGAAATGAGCCAACAAGTTTTTCTTCTTTGTTTCATAAGCTTTCATCTGTTTTCATAATGAAACATAATATAAATTATGTTTCATTCCAGATATTTGTTAGAATTTTTGTAGTGATCAGAAGTACAACAAAAAAAGGCTGAAAAAATCAGCCTTCTTGAAGTAGTTTTATTTAAACAATTTCATCATGTACTATCTGTTCATTTTTGTGACTCGGTTTTGGTCATTCATTCACATAGGTTTTAATGCGACTTTTTCTTTCGTTTCTAACATCGCAACCATGTCGTGCCACGATTGTGGTTTATTAGGAAGGACCGTATAGTAACGGCGCAAGAACTGGACGATTAAAGGTGCATCTAAATCAGTCAGCCCCTTTTCCATTGGTAGAAAGCATAAGTCTAACCCTGTTACTTCCTCCCCATCGTTATTCCATGATGGATGCACATAAGAAAAATCAAGACGCTTATAGCCAAGGTGGGCTAATACTTCGCGACGAACAAATGGGTCCATTGGTTTTACCCCACCAAATGCATGACCCTCGACTTGGTATGGGTCATATATTTCAGCAAACATTCCTTTTAATTCTTTCCCATTCACTTTGGCAAGTGTATGTAGATCTTCTAATCTTCTTTCAGCTAAGAATGGGCCAATGCCTAGTCCGGCTTGTCCGATGATTGTAAAGTCTGTCATTGCAACGTTAAAGTCTTCATAGTAACGATATTCAGTTGTACCAACGACCTTCCCTTCAAGAACTGCTACAAAAACACGAATTCCTGGGTCTTCTAAAGGTTCCTTCCATAAGTCATACTCTAGCACTTCTTCTGGTGGAAATACATCTTGCATTAATTGGTGCATTTGCTTAAACAACGGATCATTTATCGATGTGACTCGAATAAACTCCATATGAAATCCAACTCCCTTACTTCATTTAATATGTACAACCTACAATAGGTACGTTGTTTCTATTGTAGGTGTTTTCACTTTATTACTATAACATAATCATTTGTCTTAGATCCATTCCGCTACTTACATGGTCTCCATGTGTTTTAAGTAGAGTTTTTCAAACGTTTTTTCATCTACGGGTCTTCCTAATAAATAACCTTGGACTTCATCACAGTCATGGGAATGTAAAAATAGTAGTTGGTCCTCTGTTTCTACACCTTCAGCAACTAAGTGTAATTTCAAACTTTTTGCCATCGCAATGATTGATTTAATTATTGAAGCCATATCTGAGTCGATTCGAAGATCTTTTACGAAAACTTGAGCGATTTTTAATGTGTCGATCGGATACTTCTTTAAATAAATTGGTGAGGAATAGCCAGTTCCGAAGTCATCAATCGCAATTTTAAATCCTATCGTCTTTAATTGTTGCAGTTTCTCGTGTACCTCTTCTTCATTATATAAAGCGATATTCTCTGTCAGCTCTAACATCACGAGACTCGGATCAATGCCAGTTTCATTGACGATATCTTCAATTCTTTGAACGATATTAGCTTCATTAAATTGTCTTGGTGACAAGTTTACACTGATGCGAAAAGGAAGATGGTATTTATCGCCCCAATATTTAGAAGTGAGGCAGGCATTCTCCAATACCCATTCTCCCATTGGGACAATTAAACTACTTTCCTCAGCAATGTCGATGAAATGACCAGGAGAAACGATACCTTCGGTAGGATGGTTCCACCTAATTAACGCTTCCGCTCCAGTTAATTTGCGTGTATAAATATCAAATTGCGGCTGGTAGTATACCTTGAATTCTTCATTAATGATTGCCTTATTGAGTTCGGCCTCGATTTTTAGAGTTCTCCATGCAACATCGTTCATCTTATCAGAATAATAACAACTTTGATTCTTTCCATTTTCCTTTGCGCGATACATCGCTATATCGGCATTCTTCATTAACGTAGTGACATTTGACCCATCATAAGGAAAAATACTAATCCCAATACTAGGGGTGATGTAGACATCATGATCTTTGATCACAAAGGGCTTTCGTAATTCTTTTTCAATATCTGATACTTTATTTTTAAGAATTTCTGGCTGTTTTTTGCATGGGATCATGATGGTAAATTCGTCGCCCCCCTGCCTCGATACAAGCTCATTGGCTGAAAGAACATATTTTAACCGTTTAGAAACTAACTGAAGGAGTTGATCACCCGTATCATGACCTAATGAGTCATTTATGTTCTTAAAACGATCTAAATCAATAAACAAAACAGCGACAAACCACTCATTCATTTTTGCTTCTAGCAATTCAGATTTTAAGCATTGTTCAAACTTGCGTCGATTTGCTAAATTCGTTAAGGAATCATGATTTGCAATATATTCAACCTGCTTTAACGTTTTTAATAACTGTTTGTTTTTCAGTTCAAGTTCATCTGTTCGGCTCTTGACTTTCAGCTCCAGGTTATTAGACAATGTTTCATAAGCGATTAGTAACTTTTGATTGTCTAATAATGTAATGATTTGCCTAATGACGATTAAGATGATGGCGGTAGCTGTTCCTATCATTAATGTTGTAAACTGTGTAGTATGAAGTAAAAGCGTTAAAAATAAGATGCCCACACTCACATAAGGAAGAAGAAGACGCATTTTGTCTTCATATATACTCTTGTTTTTTATTTTTCTTAGTACTAGGCTAGGAGAGTAAAGACTTGAATAGCCAACAAAAAGAATTCCTACTGACCAGAGTGGATCGACTAAATGTGGAGTTTCATAAGTTCCATTAATCATTAGATAAAAATAGACACTGTCAGCTACTACCCAAAAGAGCATTGCTATAGCAAATAAGCGATTGAACTTTTTGAACGTTGATTTAGATAGTTGTAAATAAATAAGGGTGATTCCCATGATGATGGTAATATCAACTGCTGGATAAGTAACTAAAATCAGTCTTTCTATTAGAGGAACATTACTCCAACTTAACATGGGTGAAATGATATAATGTTGAGCAAGCGTTAAAACAACGGTCATTATTATAAACAAATCAAAGATCAACCTTGTTCCACGGAGTTTCGATTCATCTTTGAAAAGAACAAACGTTAGAATTTTTATCGCAATAAGAAATAATATCATTTGAAGAATATAAAAGAAATCAATAAAACTAGGAAATGGAATATCGACGCCTACTATAAAATCATAGTAAAACCATCCGAATTCTGCTATAGTAAATGACATAGACCCTAACAACAGTGTTAGCCAGATTAATTTTTTGTTTAGATTTTTTTCTTGTTTCCAGATATAGCTGAGGACTAAACTTGAAACCACCGCTGATAAGAATGAAAACAGAAAGCAAAAGGCAATTGCTTGTTCGTTGTATTTGCTAAAAAAAATCAAACAATAGTATCCTAACGTATAACATGCAATAAAATATGGGAAATACTTTCGAAGCAAGTGTTTTTTGTTCATACTACTCACCACCTTGATATAGGATACGTGATAAGAGCATGATGGTATAGTTATTCTCTCTATAAAGCAAAAAAATGGTTTGTTAATCCAAAAAATACCCCATTGTGTTGTTCGTACACAGTGGGGTATTTTGTTAATGGCCTACGACATGAATCGTATCGTCTTTTACCTCTACAGTAACGGTTTTCGGTTTTTCGTCGGACTCCACCATGAGCGATGTGATTTTATCTTCAATTTGCTCTTGAATCGCACGTCTAAGTGGACGAGCACCGAAGGTTTTATGGTAGCCTATTTCAACGAGCTTTTCTTTTGCTTGTTCAGAAACAGTCAAGGCAATCGCTTGTTCTGTTAATGTTGCTTGCAACTCGTTTAACATAATGTTGATAATCTGTAGTAAATCCTCTTTTTGAAGATGAGAGAATTCGATGATTGAATCGATACGGTTAAGAAATTCCGGCTTAAAATAAGGTCGTAACTGTTCGAGTATACTTTCAGATGATAAAATACTGTTTTCACTGAAACCAATTGAATCTCGTTTTTTATCATTCACACCAGCGTTCGATGTCATAATAATGACTGTCTCATTGAAATGAACGACTTTACCATGACTATCTGTTAAACGTCCATCTTCCATGATCTGCAGGAAAACATTTAAAACATCCGGATGTGCTTTTTCAATTTCGTCTAACAAAATAATTGAATAAGGATTTCTTCTTACTTGTTCGGTAAGTTGCCCTGCTTCGTCATGTCCAACGTAGCCTGGAGGTGAGCCGATTAACTTAGACACAGAATGTTTCTCCATGTATTCACTCATGTCTAAACGAACCATCGAGTCCTTCGTACCAAACAACTCCTTCGCTAACGTCTTTGTTAATTCTGTTTTACCAGTACCAGTCGGACCGACAAATAAGAATGAAGCAGTTGGACGATGTTTAGGTTTTAGCCCGACGCGTGCACGTAGGATTGCTTTTGCAACCTTTTCCACCGCAGCTTGTTGCCCGATCACTTTTTTAGATAGATTCTCTTGTAAATGACGCATTTTTTCTCGCTCCGATTGTTCCATTTTTTTAACTGGAATTTTCGTTTTTATCTCAATGATTTCTTGGATGTGTTCGACCGTAACTTCAGTTGCGACAGTCGTTATTTTCTCATTTAATTGTTGTTTGATTTTCAGCTCCTGATCACGTAGGATCGCAGCTTTTTCATAGTTTTCTTCGTGCGTTGCGAATTCCTTTTGTCTTAACACTTCTTTTAACTGTTGTTTCAATTTTGTATGATCAGTCTCCGTTTGGGTTAAGTTTAATTTTGATCCAGCTTCGTCCAATAAATCAATCGCCTTATCTGGTAAAAAGCGATCATGAATGTAACGATCTGAGAACTGAACACAAGCTTTTAGGACGTCATCACTATATGTTACGTTGTGGTATGCTTCGTAAATAGGTCTTAACCCTTTTAACATTTCAAATGCTTCGTCGGCTGTAGGTTCTTTGACGATGACTGGTTGAAAGCGTCGTTCAAGAGCTGGGTCTTTTTCAATCATGCGATATTCGTCAAGCGTTGTTGCCCCAATCAATTGAAATTCTCCTCTTGCTAATGCAGGTTTTAGAATATTCGCTGCATCCATTGCTCCTTCTGAGGAGCCACCTGCACCGACAACCATATGCAATTCATCGACAAAAAGAATTACGTTTTCTCGTTGCTTTAACTCTGCGACTAACTGCTGCATTTTTTCCTCAAATTGACCACGGTAACTTGTTCCGGCAACGAGTGTACTGATATCAAGAACATATACTTCCTTGTTTAATAGTTTCGAAGGTACTTCTCCTTTTACGATTTTCAAGGCGAATCCTTCAGCAATCGCTGTTTTCCCGACGCCGGCCTCGCCGATTAATACGGGGTTATTTTTCGTACGGCGGTTTAGGATTTCAATGACACGTTCGATCTCTTTTTCCCTGCCAATGATACCATCAATTCGTCCTTGTCTCGCCTCATCAGATAGGTTTCGACCATATTGGTCTAAAAAGCCATGAGATCGTTGCGTTTTTTGATTCATTTTAACTGTGTCCTGTTGAGTGCTGTTGACGAACGTATGTTTAAACATCTCGTCGAACCCAAAGTTAGGAACGCTAGCTCGACTCTCAGTGAAGCATTGTTTACAGAGTGAAAAATGTTGTTTACGGTTTTGAATCATGAGATTCACTGATACAGTTGCTTTGTTTGTTTTGCATTTCTCACATAACATCTTTGTTGCCTCCTTTGACTTTGACTATATTTGACCTTTAGTTTAAAAAGATAAGCCCGAAGGCCTAAGTACAATAGTTATGGTTATATTATATTTGACCTTCTTTGACTTTTCAAGTTTTTTGTGTCAGAAATTTTTACCTTTTGAAGCTTAGTTAATTAATCCTTGTTCTCTTAACCAATGAGCCGCAACGTCTTGTGGTCTTTCGTCATCAATATCAACTTTCGCATTTAGCTCTGCCATAATCTCGTCGTTCATCGTGTTTGCAAGCGTGGCTAATACTTCACAAAGTTCTGGATAAAGCTCTAATGTGTCCATGCGAACAACTGGAGCTGCATAATATGGTGGGAAAAAGTTTAAGTCGTCTTCTAACACTTTTAAGTTAAATGCAGGGATACGTCCATCTGTGCTAAAAGCATCATTCACGTCTGCAGAACCTTCTCTAACTGCGCCATAGGTTAACCCTGGATCCATACCTCTAGTATTTCCAAATGTCATTCCATACACTTGTTGTAAAGCACTATAACCATCTGCACGTTCTAAAAATTCGTGTGTTGCACCTAATGTTAATTGATCCGAAAGCTCTGCTAAGTCTGAATATGTCTCAATCCCTAATTCAAGCGCATGATCTTCACGCATTGCTAATGCGTAAGTGTTATTAAACCCTAGTGGTGCTAACCATGTTAACTCGAATTTTTCTTCATAAGCTGCCTTTACTGCATCAAATGTTTCTTGAGCATCTTGAATGACTTCTCGTTCTAAAGTAGCTGTCCACCCTGTACCTGTATACTCAACATAAATGTCTAAGTCGCCGCTTAGCATGGCATTGTGAACCACTTGTGTACCACCTAAAAACGGTTTTCGCTCAACTTCTAAATCAGTATTTTCTTCAATTAAAGTTGCAACGATATGTGTGAGAATATCTTGTTCGGTAAAGTTTTTTCCACCAACAACAACCTTATCTGTTGCTAAACTTGTGCCGATTGAACTACAGGCAATTAGTGACGTAGCAATTAGTCCCAACATAAGCATCAATAAATATTTTTTCATCATTACCCACTCCTATATTTTTTTGTCTATCATCATTACCTAAATTGAACAATGTTAAATCTTACCTTTTTAACCCTTTTGGTGTTACCTTTTTTTCTAATAGCTCGAGCATTTTGTCAAAGATTAGCGCCAGCACTGCAGCAGGAAATGCACCTGCTAAAATTAAATCTGTGTTTGACATGGCAATTCCTCTGAAGATCAGATCACCTAAACCGCCGGCACCGATTAATGAAGCTAATGTAGCAACACCAATAATTAGGACAGTTGCAGTTCTAACACCTGCCATAATGACGGATAAGGCCAAGGGAAGTTCTACTTTTATTAATACTTGTAAACTAGTCATTCCCATCCCTACTCCAGCTTCCTTCATAGCTTTATCAACATTTAAAATTCCTGTATACGTATTTCGTAAGATTGGTAGTAAGCCATAGATTGTCAATGCGACAATGGCTGGCGTCCAGCCAATCCCTAGTAAAGGAATCATAAATCCTAATAAGGCTAAACTTGGTATCGTTTGAAAGATCGAAGCCACTCCAATGATAGGTGAAGCCAACTTTTGATACCTAGTAAGTAAAATTCCAATCGGGACACTTATAATAATAGCAAGTAACACCGCAACGATTGACAACTCCATATGTTCGATGGTTGCTTTTAAAATATCTTCTCTACGATTAATAAAAACGTCTATAAAACTCATCTTTTCTACTCCTTTATATCTGTTTAAGTAACGAATCAATTAAACTCGAATTTGTTACAATACCAACAAGTATGCCGTTATCGTCAATGACTGGCAAGTAGCTGACTCCATGGTCTTTCATCAATGTTACGGCGTCCTCTACAAAACTACCAACTTTAATTGATGGAAATTGATGATTCATGATTTCAGAAAGAGCTTGTTGCTCGGAAGGGTAATTTTCTTCGAGTTGTTCTTTCGTCACAATGCCAAGTAATTTCTTTTCTTTATCGACTAATAGTAAACTATTCACTCTTCGTTGTTTCATTAGTTTGGCCCCATAAGCCAATCCTTTATTAGATGGAGCAGTTACCGGTTGCTTCATCATGACATCTTCAACAGTTAAAATGCCCGCTTGGCTTAAGCGTTCTTCCCCGATAAATCCTCTTACAAAATCATTTTTAGGGTACCGTAAAATTCGTTCAGGTGTGTCTGATTGAACGACCTCCCCATCCTTCATAATCACAATGCGATCGGCAATCTTTAGTGCCTCGTCCATATCGTGCGTCACGAAAACGATCGTCTTCTTAATTTCATCTTGGAGTCGAACCAATTCATCCTGTAATTGTTCACGACTTATCGGGTCAAGTGCACTGAACGGTTCATCCATCAAGATGATTGGGGGTTCAGCAGCCAATGCGCGAATAACCTCAATCCGTTGTTGTTGTCCACCACTGAGCTCAGCTGGGAAACGATCACGAAATAATTCAGGATCAAGACCAACAAGCGTTAGTAATTCATCTACACGACTTTCATATGTAGCTTTCTCCATTTTCTTTAACTTCGGTACTAATGAAATATTCTCTTTGATCGTCATATGTGGGAATAATCCAATCTGTTGGATCACATAGCCGATATTTCGTCGTAACTCAACAGGATTTACTTTGGAAATATCTGCTCCGTTTACTTTAATTGTTCCGCTTGAGGGCTCAACTAGCCGATTAATCATTTTCATTGTCGTTGTTTTTCCACAACCACTAGGACCGATTAACGTTACTAACTCCCCCTCTTTAATTTCGAAGTTCAAATCTTTGATGGCAATCGTACCATCATCATATTTTTTTGATATTCCTTGAAACTGTATCATTTTTTTTCACTCCTAAATAAACTTAATATTGCCAATATTCTGAACCATAAAAAGATAGTTTTCCCAATCTCATGTGAAATACATGGATGTTGTTTGCACCGATTTATGTCCAGCAAGCTTTTTAATTGCTTGTATTGGTAGCCCTTCCTCTACTAGACGCCTACAATACGTATGTCTTAACATTTGTGCAGTTAATGGAAGCTCGTTTTTTTTACTGTAGCGCTCGATCACAAATTGTATTGCGCGTGGTTGCATCACTGGTGACCGCTCCGTATAAAAGAGGGACAAATGATTGGCAAATGGCTGATTTAATCTTCTGACCTCTAGCCAGTTTGAAAGGTATTTTTTCGTTATTTCTGGAAGTTGTAATGTCCGACTGTTAGGGATTTCGATCGTATCGTTATTGATATCGCTCATTTTGATTAAAGCCACTTCTTCTAACCTTAACCCCAAATGCAGCATGAGAGAAATCAGTAACAAGTTTCTCGTACGCTTCATTTCATTTCTTTCTTGTTCGATGGACTGAATGAGTTGGTTTTCTTGAGCGACGGTTATCCACTTTGCTTTCTCAATTGTCTCACCTCGATCATGAATGATTCTTAGGTCAAAAAGTGATTCATGATCAATGATTTGTTCGCTTTTTGCCCAATGTAAGAACTTATTAATGACAGACATTGATTTGTTGACTGTTGATATGCTATAACCTTCATCGAGCAAAGAATCTCTGTAAGTTAGAACATCCTGTCTGTTAAGCTTTTTAAATTTTGTAGTTTTCAGCTTTTTTAAGAAGTACTGTATTTCTAGGCAATAATACTTGATCGTCTCAGTTTCTTTTTTTTCTTCTATTAACTTAGTTTTGAATCCCGATATGTAACTTTCAATGTTTTCCACGCCCCTCACCTCCATAAAAAAGGACACATTCTCAAGCAACGAGATTCACTCTACAAATCAGCTGATTTATTAATGTCCGTAGATGTTTTCAAGTCTTCTGCCTGATCGCTCAGTTCCTGTGAGCTTTGATTAATGTCCATGATTCCTTTGGTTTGTTCCTGCATGGCTTGTGCTGCTTCTTCAGATGCGCTTGCGAGTTCCTCGGAGACTTTTGCGATTGATGTTGAACCAGCTTCAAATTCTTTCGAGTTCGATAATAAGCGGTTTGCTTGATCGGTTATTTCTTTAGAGTCATTTACAAATTGTTGCATATCTCGCGAAATATTAGCTAATTCGCTAGAAATACTTTTTCCTTTTTCTGTTTCTTCTTTTGTTTTTGACGCAATATCATTAATGCTTTGGACGATTACTTGTACGTCTGTTTGTACTTTCTCTACTACTTCACGAATGTCATTTGCTGAACGCTCAGATAACTCTGCTAATGTCCTGACTTCATCGGCAACAACCGCAAATCACTGCCGTGTTCACCAGCTCTAGCTGCTTCAATCGCTGCATTTAGGGCTAATAAGTTTGTTTGATCTGCAATGTTTACTACTGTTTCGATGATGTTACCAATTTCTTGTGCCATGTTTTCGAGTTCTGCAACAAGTTTGGCAGATTCATAGCTTCTCTCTGCGCTTGCCGTCACTCCATCAACTAGTCGGTTATTTTCATTTGCCGAAACGCTAACTAGTTGTTGAATTGAAACTGCTTTACTCATCGAGTCTTTTGAAGCTTGATTAATTTGGTTTACTCTCCCCACGATTTGACTAATAGCAGCTAAACTTTCTTCACTAGCAGCACTCGATTGTTCAGCACTGCTGGCAATTTTCTCAATCGACTGTTGTAACTCAAGGATCGCTCCTTGTGATTGCTCTACTCCTGCAGACAACTCTACAGTCGCAGATGCCAATCGTTCCGATATTTGCTGTTGCTTTGCAAATGTTCGTGCTAATCTTCTTCGTTCTTGTAACTCCTTTGTACTTGCTCGTTTTTTTTCAATTTCTAAGCTTGTTGATTGCAACGAATCCTTTTCTTTTAAAGGAGCCGGCGGTTGTAATAATGATTTTCTTTGCTCATTCATCATTTAAGCCCTCCAAGTCAGCATGTTTTAAAGCATTGCAAAAACAGTATATGTATCTAACTCATCGTTCGCATAGTCCTCTATCATGTAAATAATAAAAGTGTGTAGATTAACTATTTAGAAAAGGTC
Organism: uncultured Bacillaceae bacterium; assembly: GCA_964541705.1. Lineage (GTDB taxonomy): Bacteria > Bacillota > Bacilli > Bacillales > Anaerobacillaceae > Anaerobacillus. The sequence goes on from CAZIRM010000028.1 coordinate 15,208, forward strand.
ATAATATGGCCTACTGATTTTGGGTTCAATTTTTTGTAATAAACCCCTATACCTGATCAATGTTGAAATAGATCGTGAATGATTCCCTTTGCGTTGGGTTTTGAGTGGTGAAGGGAATCATAGTGTGAGAATGATTCCCTTTGCGTTGGGTTTTGGAGGGTGAAGGGAATCATAGTGTGTGTATGATTCCCTTTGCGTTGGGTTTTGAGTGGTGAAGGGAATCATAGTGTGTGTATGATTCCCTTTGCGTTGGATTTTGGATGGTGAAGGGAATCATAGTGTGAGAATGATTCCCTTTGCGTTGGGTTTTGGAGGG
>CAZIRM010000029.1:0-15496 GCA_964541705.1 uncultured Bacillaceae bacterium
TGAGCTACCTTGAATGGGTGAATGGTCATTTACACAAAATTATTGACAGTACCGTCAGTCGATCAAATGGCTGCGCTAAATAATACCAAACGACGTAATAAATAACGATATCAATCATATAGTGACTATAATTAGGTCTAACAACCATAAGCTGAAACAAAAAAATCAGTTGTATTTAGAGATTTTCACTATGTTAAATCACTCTTTCGAACAACGTGCATAAGATATTTTTGTATGCCGTAATTACAGTTGATAATTTTTCTCAAAAAGGCTAGACAAATAAGATTATAATTATTATAATTAAAAAAAGAAGTTTTGCCTAAGGGAAACTTTATTAGCTGAAGCTAAGAAATTGAGCACTTTTAATAGTGCTTTAAAATTTAGCCCAAAAGTTTCCTTGAGGAAACTTTGTTAACCTAGGACAACTGAGGAGGATGAGAATGAGGGTTTCAAAGAGGTTTTCATCAATAATCTATGTATATCTTACGTTAGCAATCTTGTTAATGGCGACTTATTTTATTATCTAGATAACAAACTATCAGTACTAAACATCAAAAGGGGGAACTTAGACGTGTTAAAAAAGTATTTTGTATCAATTCTGTTTTTTAGTCTACTCATTGCTGGTTGTAGTTCAGAGCAAGCGACTAGTGAAAATGAAACGTTTACTGTTGTAACTAGTTTTTCAGTTCTAGCAGATATTATTAGCCAAATCACAGGGGAACAAGCCGATGTTAGCTATATCGTTCCCGTTGGAGAGGAACCTCATGAGTATGAGCCAACACCAGGCGATTTTCGTTCAATTAGTGATGCGGATGTATTTTACGTCAATGGGTTAGATCTAGAAGAATGGTTAGAAACTGTCGTAGGAAAAGTTTCAGACACTCCGGTTGTAGAAGTATCAGAAGGTGTAGAAGGTATCCCTTTAGTCGATGATGATGAGGACGATCCACATGCGTGGTTAAGTCCTAAAAATGTAATTATTTATGTAGAAAACATTGTAGAAGACTTAGTGGAAAGAGATCGAGAAGGTGAAGAAGTTTACCGTGCAAATGCAGAAGCATACATTGCTGAATTGATTGAGCTTGATGCCTGGATCACTGAACAAGTCCAGCAAATTCCGGTTGAAAATCGAATCATTATTATCAGTGAAAATGCGTTTAAATACTTTGGAGCAGATTACGGATTCGATACAGAAGGAATTTGGGACATTAATTCACTAGATGAAGGGACTCCACAACAATATGCAAGATTAATTGATATTGTAAGAGAAAGAAATGTTCCAGCTTTGTTTGTAGAATCAACCATTGATACACGCTACATGAATACAATTGCGAATGAAACAGGGGTTGAAATTGCAGGGAAAGTCTTTACAGATGCGATTGGTGAAAAAGGAAGTGCTGCTGACTCTTACATTGGTATGATGAAAGAAACGGTAAGAGTGTTGGTAGAAGGGTTAAAATAGACAAAAAAGAAGTTAGGAGGCTTTCCATTTTCCTAACTTCTTTTTTTTCGTAATTATTAACAATATTTTTGCTTTACAAAGTCTAAAGCTTCCGCTGTTGTTTTAATTTCACCACTTATAATCTTGCATTCTACTTCGTGTAATATTGTTGAGTATATCGGTCCTGGTTCTAGGTTTAATTTTTTTAAATCGGTACCATTTAGTAATGTTGGCATATTCATTCTCGCATTCAGATAGTTGCTAAGAGAATCAAATGTATGATCACATAATGGTTTACTACTCCCAAAGCATAAGATTGCCTCCACCGAGAAGGTGCTTAATTTACTGTGGAACTCACTCATATTGCTTTCTACGTCAAAGTAATTGTCTGTTAATAACGTCTCAACTTGGGAAACGACTTGAAGTTCGTCGTTATTTAAACAATATGTCTTAATAAATCCCATGTCTTCTCTCTTGCTCCAGATGAGTATTAAATAGCAAATCCAGGGAACTGATTTGGCAGGCTCAAGATGGAAGTATGCCTTTTCAAAACATTCGATCGCCTTTATTTTTTTCTCTACATGTACGATAGGTTTGTATAAGTAACTCCAAAATTTAAGTTCGTTTAGACGGATGATGGCTTTAGACCGGTCTTTCTCTTTAAATATGTTTTGTAATTCTTGGGCAATTCTTTTTGAAGAGGCAGACCTTACCGAGTCAATTGAGTGTTGGACAAGCTCTAGCGTCTGAGAATCCATCTTGAAACCAAATCTATTCTCAAAGCGAATCGCTCTTAAGATACGAGTGGGGTCTTCTACAAAACTTAAATTATACAACACCCTTATCTTTTTATCCTGAATGTCTTGATAACCTTGGAAATAATCAACAAGCGTTCCAAACTTTCCTTGGTTTATTTGAATAGCAAGTGCATTGATGGTGAAATCCCTGCGATACAGATCTTCTTTTAGACTTGAACATTCAACAGATGGTAAGGCAGCTGGAAAGTCATAAAACTCTGTTCGCGCAGATGTTAAATCAATTTTTTGAGAACCGTAAAACCAAGTTGCTGTAGAAAATCGCTCATGAGTTTGGATCCTTCCACCAATTACTTCTGTTAAACGGTTTGCAAGGGTGATGGCATCTCCTTCAATTACGATATCAATGTCTTCATTTCGTCTCCCAATGATTAAATCTCGAACAATTCCACCAACTAAGTAGACAGGATAGTTCAATTCATCGGCTACAGTCGAGATTGATTGTATGTTGTTTAACATTTCCTTAGATAGTAATGAATAAATGGATTCATCTAAAGACTTGGTCACTGGATCTCTCGTTGCAACGATACTGCTCTTTCTTACTTTTTCGCCGTGTAATGCCTCAATGACATTCGTGCGAGAAATAATACCAACTATTTTTCCATCATGTATCACAGGTAGTCTTCCAACATTCTTATTAATCATAATTTCCTGTAGTTCTTCAATCGTTGTTGTCGGCACAATCGTGATAACCTCTTTACTCATATATCCTTTTACAGGTGCGTGACCTAGTCCGTGATGTTTGGCTTTGTCAACATCCCTTCTTGAGATAATCCCGACTAATTTGTTGTCTTCTACTACTGGAAAACCAGTGTGACCATAGCGCAACATCATTTTAGCAGCTGTGTCAATGGTAGTTGTTAAAGAGATGATCTTAACTGGACTAGACATGATATCTCTAGCTAAAAGAGAGGGGGAGATTGTCTTTTGCAAATGTTCTTTCAAGTATTGATGTACATCTGCAAAACCTTGGTTCTTCACTAAAGCCGAAGCTGCCTTTTGATGCCCGCCTCCGCCCAGTGATTTAATTGGAGGTAATACATTGATACGTTCGGAAACAGAGCGAGCAACAATATGTAATTTTCTCCCCATCTCAACCAATAGAAAAAGTGCATCACAAGTTGTCATATCAAGTATTTTACGAGCCAATAATGAGAGTCCACTCGTGTATTTCATTTGTTTTGCATGGGCTATTGTGATTGTCAATCCTTCAAGAGTGTAGTCAGTACAATTTTCAAGTAACGCTTGGAGCAAGCGCTGCTCGTCGTTTTGCAAAGGTTGTTCAGAAAATTTCGCAACCAGTGAAAGATTCGCACCGTTTTCTAATAAAAAGCTAGCGACCTTTAGATCGTCTGGCTTTGTATTCGTATAGGTAAAAGAGCCTGTATCGGTGTAAAGCCCTAATGCAAAAAGTGTTGACTCAAACGAGGTCAGTGTGAGGTTCCGTTTCATTATTTCTCTCATAAGAAGTGTAATTGCTGCACCAGTGTCCTCAATCATTCCTTCTTTGAACTTGAGTGGGTGTTCGTTCGCGGGATGATGGTCGTAAACAATGAATGAACACTGTTCCTTTACTAATAATTTGGCCACATCTCCTGTACGTTCAAGTGAATGAATGTCAACCATGATGACTTCGTTAACAAACTCCCAATTTATTTTCTTCGGATGATGCAATGAAAGAAGATCGCGGTATATGGCCAAAAATCTCTGAACGGATTTCATTTGTTTCGTGGGCAAAATGATCTTTGCCTTTGGATAGAGTTTTTTTGCTGCCACCATTGATGCAAGACCATCAAAGTCTAGATTCATATGTGAAATGATTACTTGCATGGCATGTACCTCCACTCTCGATAATTGTTTTCCTAATTTTTAACCTTTTCATACGTCTAGCTCGCTTTACTGTGAAGTTTTGAGACGAGTAATTACAGGCGCATGTCGCGTGCGCTTTAAGTTTTAGTTTAAAAGGCTCTTGTGATATTATATTAACCAAAATAAGTAAAAACCCCTACATAGGGGTTTTACTTAGGAAATTATACTTTTCTTACCTTGAAAGTACTGATCATAAAAAACGACAGAATTATGACAATAAACATAAAGATAGGGTTTGGAATATAGTTTATGAAAAGAAAACTAATTGTTAGTAAGCATCCTCCTGCAGTAATTGGAAGCCCGATAAAATACCCCTTTGTATTAGAAACATTAAATCTGGCGAGACGGATGGCCCCACACGCAATAAAGATCACTGTCACCATTGCACCGGACATGCCAAATTCCTTCAAGACCGAGGAATACAATAATAACGATGGTGCAACACCAAATGAGATTAAGTCGCACAAAGAGTCAAGCTGTTTTCCAAGTTCGGAAGTAATGTTTAATTTTCTTGCTACAATACCATCAAAACGGTCAAAAACAGCTGCTAAACATATGAATAAAAGTGCTTGATAAAAATCGTTTTGTAAGACAAAAATAATTGCAAAAGCACCCAAGCTTAAGTTAATAATTGTTAATAAGTTTGCTGTCTGACTTTTTATTTTTTTTAAGGTATGATCTAGTTGCTCTAACCAATACATTTCATCACTCCTTTAGTTATGAGGATATGTTAAAGCCTTCAACAAATGAAATTTTTATGCTCATATTAACATTATTATATCTGTTATAACCAATTTTTGATATACTTTTTTTATACTATTTGGTTAAATGTACGTTAGCGTATTATTCATGCTGCGAGGCAAATGTTTCGGTGAACGTAGCACCTTATCGAGTGAAAATCATTTAAATTAGTATAAGTTTGTGTAGAAAATAGATGCCTGCACTATACGAAACACGGAGGATAAAAGATTGAAAAAAGTACTATATCGTTCATTTGTAGAGCTATCTGGAAATAAAGTACAATCCTACATATTAAAAAAGTTCACTACATCGAAAATGAGTAGGTTTGTCAATAAATCATTTGTAAAAGCATATAAAATTAATCAAGATGAAATGGAAAAGCCTCTCAAGAACTATAAAAGTTTACATGAACTTTTTGTAAGAAATTTGAAAGCGGATGCCAGAAAAATAAATGAAGAAACAAACAGTATTGTAAGCCCAGTAGATGGTTTAATTGCGGACCTAGGAACAATAGCTTCGGATTGCTCATTTTATGTAAAGAACCAACACTATAGCATTCGGGAAATGTTGGGTAGTGATGACCATGCGATAAAGTACATGGGTGGCACTTATATCATTTTGTACTTAAGTCCTAGTGATTATCATAGAATTCATACTCCAATTTCAGGAACAGTGGTGGGAAGCTGGACGTTAGGTAACAAATCCTATCCGGTAAATGAAATAGGTTTAAAATTAGGAAAAAAACCTTTGGCGAGGAACTATCGCCATATTACTGAACTAGAAGTTCAAGGCGGCAGAAAGTTAGCTATTGTTAAAGTGGGTGCACTGAACGTGAATAGCATCCATACAACATATGAAGATGAGCAATTACAGAAGGGCAAAGAACTTGCCTATTTCTCCTTTGGTTCGACAGTTATCTTATTATTTGAAAAAGATACCTTTTCTGTCGATGACAAGATTCGCGTCCCAACTTACGTTAAAGTAGGTATGAAAATTGGAACATTTGAGGTATAATGCGCAGCTACTTTTAGTAGCTGTTCTTTATTTTTGGGGTCTGTAGGTGGCAGTCGTTTAGATAAAAGTCCTGGCCGTCTCGACTACTAAAAAAAGAAAAAAGTGAGCAAGGTGCCCACTATATAATCGATGTAAATAATTAGAGTTTGTTTAAGATGTTTTTTTGAGCTTGTCCACTAATGCTCTTCTTTCGACTTCTTCTTTAATTAAATAAATGAAGTCTTCGCTTAGTTTCAGATCAATTGCTTTGAAGTAAGTTTCAATTAATAGATCGTCAGATAAACTTCTCATATTTTTCGCTACGATTTAAGTAGCTTCACCTCCATGGTTTTTTAATTATTAAAAGATTGTCATATATGGTCATCAAGTTACATAAAATAGTAAGTTCATTTAGTGTAATTAAATAGTATCATGTCTTGAAATAGAGAACAACCGTTCTTGTTATCCACAATAACCAGTGGATAAATTGTGGATTATCTGTTGTTAACTGGCGCAAACCCTTGGTAGTACTATGTGGTTTTGTGTATAAAGTTATCCACATATGTTGATATACAGAAAAAAATGTCGAAAAGTTTTTTCCTTAAACTAGGAATTTTTTAGGGGGATGCAAACACCTAGTTGTACGTAGCCATGTTGTTTTTTCGTTTCAATCAAGAATTGTGTGATTTTAATTGTATTCATTACTGAAGAAACTCCTGATTAAAACGTTTCTCTGTTCTTGTTAGTACATATTTACCCAATTTAGCATTAGTTAAAACAAAGTACATCTAAATGATTTCCTTGTATTTTATAACATCGATCATTATAATACTTTAAGGGTGTTTTCTTGTTACATACATATTAATAAGTGTTAAAAAGGACAAACGCATGCATTGTCCTTTTAATTTATTGTGTTTTTGTTGAGGGATAAGAATGGATAAAATATAGAAGTTAGACTGACGTAGCTTCAAGCGTTTTATGAAATGCTTACAGTTGACTTTGTGACGAGTAATCGCAGGAGCACGTTTCCTTGTGTTTTGTTCAGATCGTTTAAGTAGGTGTGAATAAATTTCTACTTTATGGAGAGAGGCCTTCATCTTTAACTAAAATAGTGATAAAACTCAATTATGAAATTCATTGACTTAAGTATATAATAATAGGAAAGCTAAGATTTAGACTGGTTTAGGAGGAATTACAATGAATGAACATGAAATCATATGCTCGGGATGTGGAGTTAAGATTCAGACAGTGAATAAAGAAGGACTTGGATTCGCACCCAAATCTGCACTAGAGAAAGATGTAATCATTTGTCAACGCTGCTTCCGTTTAAAACACTATAATGAAGTACAAGATGTATCTTTAACTGATGATGATTTTTTAAAGATTTTAAACGAATTAGGAAGAAAGGAAGCGTTAATCGTTAAGATTGTTGATATTTTTGATTTTAACGGTAGTTGGTTACCGGGAATGCACCGTTTTATTGGTAACAACAAAGTGCTGCTAGTTGGAAATAAAGTAGATTTACTTCCTAAAGGGTTAAACAAAAATCGCTTAATCAACTGGATGAAATTTAATTCAAAGGAATTAGGATTAAAACCAGAAGATGTTTTTTTAATTAGTGCGGAAAAAGGCGAGGGCATATTAGAATTAGCAGAGGCTATTGATACTTATCGAGAGAAAAAGGATGTTTACATAGTGGGATGTACAAATGTCGGAAAATCGACATTCATTAACCAATTAATCAAACAATTTGGTGGAGATGAGGAGCAATTTATTACAACTTCGCATTTCCCGGGCACGACGCTAGATATGATTGATATTCCACTTGATGATGGAAAACTTTTATACGACACACCCGGTATAATTAATCACCATCAAATGGCTCATTTTGTAACAAAAAAAGAGTTGAAAATTATTACACCGAAAAAGCCAATTAAGCCTAAAGTTTTTCAAGTCAATGAAGGGCAGTCACTTTTTTTTGGAGGGTTGGCACGTTTTGATTACCTTTCAGGAGGAAGGAATTCTCTCATTTGCTATGTGTCAAATGAAATAAACATTCATCGTACTAAAGAAAGTAAAGCCAATGACCTATATGCGAATCATCTGGGTCAATTATTGCAACCACCTGGTGAAGACAGTAAAGAAAAGTTCCCGCCCCTTGTGCGATATGAATTTACGATTAAAGAAGAAAAGGTAGATGTTGTCTTTCATGGTTTGGGCTGGGTGACCCTAGAAGGAAAAGCGAACATTGTCGCTCATGCACCTAAAGGTGTTGGTGTTTCCATTCGTAAATCATTGATCTAAAAAACGTTGGGAGTGGTCTTGTTGGGCAAATTATATGGGTTAATTGGACATCCAGTTGGACATTCAATGTCACCATGCATGCACAATAAAGCCTTTCTGCAAATGCAGCTAGAACATCAATATCACGCTTTTGATATTGAACCACAAAGACTAGCAGACGGGATAAAAGCATTACGGCTCTTGAATGTTTCTGGTTTTAACGTAACGATCCCCCATAAAGTAGAAATCATGAAATATTTAGACGATATTGATGAAGAAGCAGTGTTGATTGGGGCGGTTAATACCGTAGTAAATATGGAAGGTCGTCTAATTGGTTATAATACAGATGGAAGAGGCTATGTAGAATCACTAAATTCAGTGTTACAATTACCTTTACCAGAAAATAAAGTACTTGTGATTGGTGCTGGTGGTGCGGCAAGGGCAATTATCACGTCAATGGTCTTACAAGGAGTAAAGGAGCTTCATATTGTTAACCGAACATTAGAGAAAGCAAGACAAATTAAAGCGAATTGTGATCAGTTTAAGACAAAAATTGAACTATACTCATTAAATGATCAAGAATTAGATCTTTCAGAATATGATATTATCATTAATACGACGTCGATCGGGATGTTTCCCCGTGTCGATGAGATTCCTTTGTCACTTAATCAAATGCGCTCTGGAACCATTTGTAGTGACTTAATTTATAACCCTCTAAAAACAAATTGGTTACAAGAGGCAGAGCAAAAAGGAGCAATTATTCATAGTGGTGTAGGGATGTTTGTACAACAAGGCGCACTAGCCTTTGAATTGTGGACAAGTAGAAAGCCAAATATAGAAGAAATGACAAAGACGGTCATGAGACAACTTGGAGGTTAAACGATGTTAACAGGAAAACAAAAAAGATTTTTACGTGCAAAAGCACACCATCTTAATCCAATATTTCAAGTGGGTAAAGGTGGCGTAAACGACAATATGATCTCGCAAATAGCTGAGGCGTTAGAAGCGAGAGAGTTGATTAAAATAAGTATCTTACAAAGCTGTGAAATGGATAAAGATGAAGTTGCGAGCGAAATTTCTACTGGAACAAACGCAGAAGTTGCTCAAATCATCGGTAGCACGATTGTGCTTTACAAAGAGTCAAGGGAAAACAAAGTTATTCAATTACCGTAGTAGAAAGGCGGGCTCTGTCTATGAAACGGAAAGTTGGTATATTAGGGGGAACGTTTGATCCTCCTCATTTCGGTCACTTACTGATTGCTCAAGAAGTGTTAGAAACATGTCAGTTAGATGAAGTTTGGTTTATCCCAACAAAGATCCCGCCACACAAAAACACAAAACCTTACTTTTCAGATGAGCAGAGAATAGAATTAGTTGAACGTGCGATTAGAGGAAACGCGTTTTTCAAATTGAATCTAATCGAATTTGAACGATCTGGTCGCTCTTATACGATTGATACGGTGAAAGAGCTAAAAAATCGAAATCCAGACGATGAATACTTCTTCATTATTGGTGGAGATATGATTGACTATTTACCAAAATGGAAGTCAATTGATGAGTTACTGACAATCGTTACATTTGTTGGTGTAAAGAGACCGGGATACCACTCAAGAACAACGTTCACTGATAAAGTAATCGAAGTAGATGTTCCTCAATTAGATATCTCTTCAACAAGTATTAGAAAGAGGATTGCAGCTAATCGTTCGATTCGTTACTTAATGCCTGAAGAAGTGGTTACATTTATAAAGGGGATCAAAGATGAATAAAGAAGAAGCGATTAAGATCGTCAAGGCTCATCTCCCAGAAAAGAGATATAGGCATACATTAGGGGTTTTGCAAACGGCAGTCGATTTAGCAAAAATATATCATGCTTGTGAACATGAAGTAACGTTAGCTGCCATCTTTCATGATTATGCAAAATACCATGCTGTTGAGGAAATGAGATCAACTATCATAAGCGAATCTCTTGATGAGCGTTATCTTCACTATGGAGATGAATTATTGCACGGTCCGATAGGCGCTTATTTAGTAAAAACAAAATTCGGCATTGGAAATGAACGGGTCTTAAATGCAATCCGGTACCATACGACTGGACGAGTTGGGATGACACTTGTTGAAAAAATCATTTTTATTGCTGATTACATTGAACCTGGGCGTAATTTTCCAGGGGTTGATGAGGTTCGTAATGTTGTAACCTGCGATTTAGATTTAGCAGTCATTTATGCTATTCAAAATACAGTTCAATTTTTGATGAAGAAACAAATGCCAATATTCCCGGATACAATCGACACATACAACAGTTTAATAAAACGGAGGTAAATGAACATGAATGAAACTAATATCTTAAAGTTAGCTGTCAAAGCTGCAGATGATAAAAAAGCAGATAATATTGTTATTTTAGATATGAAGGGTATTTCTTTAATTTCTGACTATTTTGTTATATGTCAAGGAGGTTCGGAAAAGCAAGTAGCTGCAATTGCAACAGAAATAAAGAAAACAGCGCAAGCGAATGATATTGTTTTAAAAAGGTTAGAAGGAATCGATCAATCACGTTGGGTCCTTATTGACTTAGACAATGTCGTTGTGCATATTTTTCATAAAGATGAACGCTTATACTACAACCTAGAGAAGTTATGGGGAGATGCGCCAATCGTTGATATAGATGAGGTCCTTGGATCATGAGCTTAAAACCAGGTCAGATAGTTACGTTGGAGGTTGCACGATTAACGGATTTTGGCTATTTTTTAACTGATCAAGTTGAGGATGTTTTACTACATAAGAAACAGACAAAAGGATCTCTTGAAGTTGGACAAAAAGTAGAGGTTTTTCTTTTTCAAGATCACCAAGGACGTTTAGCAGGTACGATGGAAGAGCCAATTATCACGTTTGGCGACATAGGTTGGTTAGAGGTTGTCTCAATCAATGAACGTGATGGGGTGTTTCTTTATAACGGGATTGTTAGAGACTTATTCTTATCAGTCGATGATCTTGGAACAGATCGTTCTCTTTGGCCTAGAGTAGGCGAGAAAGTACCAGTATCATTAACCTACGATAAAAAAGGTCGGTTAATGGGTCGACTGATGAGAGGGGCTTCAGTCGAAGATTCCGCAGAAAAAGCACCAAAAACGATTTTAAATCAAGAAGTAACGGGAACCATTTATTCTTTTGTGGAAAAAGGAGTCTTTCTACTTACTGAAGAAGGCTTTGTTGCTTTTCTTCACTTCCAAGAAACTGATGAAGAATTACACCTTGGGCAAACGTTGCAAGGAAGGGTTACCTTTGTTCGCGACGACGGTCGAATAAATATTTCTGTGAAACCTCGTTCACATGAGCGTAGAGATGTTGATGCAGAAAAAATTTATGAATTCATCCTTAAAAGAGATGGTGGAATGCCATACACTGATCAATCAGATCCCGCCATCATAAAACAAAAGTTTGGAATGAGTAAAGGTGCCTTTAAAAGAGCAATTGGAAAACTTTTAAAAGAAGGGTTAATCTATCAAAAAGAGGGTTGGACCTATAAAAAGGAGTAAACATGAATTATCATAAATTTGCGTATTTGTATGATCAATTAATGCAAGAGGCGCCTTATGATGAATGGGTATCCTTAATCATGACCATTTTAAATCAAAATGGAATAACAAAAGGCACGTTACTAGACGTAGGCTGTGGAACAGGCAACATTGCGATACCGTTATCCAAAAAAGGATATTCGGTTACGGGTGTCGACCTTTCGGAAGAAATGCTATTTGTTGCAGCTGAAAAGGTGAATGCCGAAAATGTAAACCTCCCACTCTTTCAACAAGACATGAGAACGCTAGAAGGGCTAGGGATGTTTGATGCGATTGTGTCATTGTGCGATACGTTAAATTATTTGGAATCAGAAGAGGATGTTCAAAATGCATTTCAAAGCATGTATGACCACTTACGCGAAAAAGGGATCTTAATTTTTGATGTCCATTCAATGTACAAAATAAATCATGTCTTTAGCAATCAGACATATGCCTATAGTGGGGAAGAGCTAGCATATATTTGGGAGTGCTATAACGGTGAACACCCAAATAGTATTGAGCATGAGTTGTCTTTCTTTATTCAAAATGAAAAAAAACATTATGAACGTTATGATGAGCTACATAAGCAAAGGACTTTTCCGATCGCCTTTTATACGTCTATGTTAGAGAAAGTAGGTTTTGACCTACTCTCTGTGACTGGAGATTTTTCAACTAAATCGTTGGAAGAAAATTCTGAACGGTGGTTTTTTGTAGCGACTAAACACAAAAAAAGTTAAGCTAAAAGGGCTTAACTTTTTTTGTTTCTTTTGTTAATATAAAGAATATTGATCATTAATCTTCGCAATATCCTCATCATATTTTGCATGTGTACTTTGAAAAAGTTGATCAAACATATTCCCGATTTCCTCTTTTAGTACTTTAAGCCCTTCGCCAGTAATCCCGCCAGGAACAGTAACCCGATCTTGTAAACTAGGCAAAGTAAAAATCTTCTTTTTTAATAATTCTCCGTAGCCAACCATCATTTCTGTGGCAATCTCTGTTGCTTCTTCTTTTGTAATCTCAGTTTGTCTTACTGCTGCATCAATAAAAGCTTGAATCAAAAAGCTGATAAAGGCTGGGCCACAACTTGCGAGATCTGATGCTACCCGAGTGATATTCGGTTTGATTTCGATAGGAGAGGATATAGCACTCATTAACCTTGTAAGTATATCTCGATCATGGTCATCGCAAGAATCTCCAAATGTTACTAGCGAGGAACCCGCCAGTGCACGGTTTGTGATACTAGGAATAATTCTTGCGACTTTGCAAGGGACGATCGATTCGAGCTGATCGACCTGTAACGGACTAGTAATGGAGACAATGATTTGTTCTTTTTTTAGGACATCGTTTAATTCCAGCAATAATGGATGGAACTGTAAAGGTTTTACACATAAAAAAATAATATCTGACTCTGTAACAACTGATTTTGCATCGTCTGCAACTTGAATACCATTATGATCATTGGTAAAAGCTAGTGCTTTTTCAATTGTACGGTTCGTAATAATAAGTTGAGATGGGGTGACTGCAGCCGATTCTATGAAAGATTCAATGAGAATGCTCCCCATGCTACCCGTCCCAATAATGCCGATTTTCATCTTTTCCCCCTCCTTCTCAAACTTCTTTACCATTAAGTATATGAAGGTGATTGTGTTTTATGAATCTTTATCGCTTTCTTTTTGCCCTAAAAACTTAATGACCATTTCTTTCGTGACAATTTTGCGCAATGGAAAGCCATGCTTTTTTGCAAGTATGTTCATTCTTTCGGTTACGTCATTAACTGCGACAACTGAAAGTTCCTTTCCCTCTTTTGCTGTATTTAGCAATAGATCAATTAGCAATTCCCTCTCTTCATCTAAAGCTCTATAGTTTCTTTCTGCTTGAATAAATGTATTGATTTGTTCTTTAATTTTTAAATGTACGCTCATAATATTACTCCTTTATTAGTTATAGTGAGGTGTTTTTTATGCTTTTGGAAAAAATAAAAAAAGCAAATATCGTTCACGGTGTTATGATTTTTGGTGTTGTTATGTTAGTAAGTGTAAGCCTATTTCGCTTATTTGACAATAATAAACATCATAATTTTGAAAATCTTCTACTGTTTGAAGAGTTACATTCTGATCAGTCAGACCATTTAGAGGAAAAGAAAGATACAGTGATCATTGTTGATGTGAAGGGGGCAGTTAATCAACCGGGTGTCTATGTCATGGTAGAAGGAGATCGTGTATTTTCAGCAATAGAGAAAGCGAATGGGTTTCGTGACGATGCAAACGAGAAGGTCATAAATCTTGCAGCTTTACTGAAAGATGAAATGGTTATTTATGTCCCTTTTATCGGAGAAGAGGTAGAAGACGTAGTTAATGTAGGGTTATCTACAGACGTTGACCACAATAGGATCAATGTCAATACTGCAACATCGGAGGAGTTACAATTGATACCTGGAATTGGACCAGCTAAAGCAGCTGCAATTATTCAATATCGAGACGAACATGGAAGGTTTGAAGCTGTTGAGGATTTAGTAAGAGTAACAGGAATAGGGAACAAGACAATGGATTCTATGAGAGAATATATAACTGTAAAATAAAAAAACAAAATCTTCTAAAATAATTGACAATTCAACTAGGAAAACTGTATAATCACTTCAACAAGAAAAGAACTCTTATAAAGAGAGGTGGAGGGACTGGCCCGATGAAACCCAGCAACCGGTGCAAAAGCACGAGGTGCTAAATCCTGCAAAATAGTAATTAACTATTTTGAAAGATGAGAGAACGCACGGAAGCAAAAAGCTTCTCTCATCTTTAATGAGAGAGGCTTTTTTTTATAATTACTTAGGGGGAATGAAAATGGAGCAAAAAAAATGGGGTTTAGAAACAGTTGCAGTACACGGTGGCCAAGGTGTTGATGGTGAGACTCTATCTAGAGCTGTACCAATTTATCAAACAACATCTTATGTATTTAAAGATACTGAGCACGCAGCTAATTTATTTTCTTTAGCTGAAATGGGAAATATTTATACGAGAATTATGAACCCAACTCAAGATGTATTTGAAAAGAGAATGGCAGAGTTAGAAGGTGGAGTTGCAGCACTTGCAACCGCAAGTGGACAATCAGCAATTAGTCTAGCCATCTTAAATATTTGCGAAAGTGGAGATGAAATTGTAGCTTCTAGCTCACTTTATGGTGGGACATACAATTTATTTGCTCATACGTTTAGAAAGTTAGGAATAAAAGTTCATTTTGTCAATAGCAACGATCCAGAGGCATTCCGTGCAGCCATTACCGATAAAACAAAACTACTTTATGGTGAGGTAATAGGGAACCCTAAAGGAGATATTCTAGATCTTGAGGCAATCTCTAGTGTTGCTCATGAAAATGGTATACCGTTTATTGTTGATGCTACTTTCACAACACCAGCATTATGTCGTCCAATTGAGCATGGCGTAGATATCGTTGTTCATTCTGCAACTAAGTTCATTGGTGGTCACGGTACTTCAATTGGCGGGATTATTGTTGATAGTGGGAATTTTGATTGGAGTAATGGAAAGTTCCCTGGGCTTTCGGAACCTGACCCAAGTTATCACGGAGTCGTTTACACAGAGGCAGTTGGCCATTTGGCTTATATCATTAAAGCACGAGTACAACTACTGCGTGACTTAGGC
Organism: uncultured Bacillaceae bacterium; assembly: GCA_964541705.1. Classification (GTDB taxonomy): domain Bacteria; phylum Bacillota; class Bacilli; order Bacillales; family Anaerobacillaceae; genus Anaerobacillus. Next base: position 15,350 of record CAZIRM010000029.1, read on the forward strand.
CCTGCGATTGCTCCACTGAACTCGTTCTTATTGTTACAAGGTTTAGAAACATTACATTTGCGTATTGAGAGACATTGTGAGAATGCTTTAAAGGTTGCAAACTACCTAAAAGAAAGTCCATATGTTTCATGGGTCAGCTATCCAGGC
>CAZIRM010000030.1:0-15460 GCA_964541705.1 uncultured Bacillaceae bacterium
ATTAAGATTAAGGGGAGGTTTGCAGGATTTTTATTCACACTAATCGAAATAACTAGTGGTCGGGTGTGAATGTTTTGACCTTTGTTGACCTTTAGTTTATGATATACATACGTGAATATTCAACAATAATAGGAGGAATTTATATGAATTTAATACCAACAGTTATTGAACAAACAAACAGAGGCGAACGAGCATACGACATCTATTCTCGACTCTTGAAGGATCGTATCATCATGCTAGGTAGCGCGATTGATGACAACGTCGCAAACTCTATTGTTGCACAGTTGTTATTTTTAGCAGCAGAAGACCCAGATAAAGATATCTCTCTTTACATTAATAGCCCAGGTGGTTCTATTACAGCAGGTATGGCTATTTATGATACGATGCAATTCATCAAACCAAAAGTTTCAACGATTTGTATCGGAATGGCAGCTTCAATGGGCGCCTTCTTGCTTGCAGCTGGTGAAAAAGGAAAACGATTTGCATTACCTAATAGTGAGGTAATGATTCACCAACCACTTGGCGGTACACAAGGTCAAGCATCTGATATTGAAATTCATGCGCGCCGCATTTTAGAAATGCGCGAGAAGTTAAATCAAATTTTAGCTGAACGTACTGGCCAAGATCTTTCGATTATCCAAAGGGATACTGACCGCGACAACTTCATGACAGCGGAAAAAGCGAAAGAATATGGTTTAATTGACGAAGTACTTGTGAAGAAACCTTAATAGTGTATGGTAGAGCGCCGATTGCGGCGCTCTTTTTATCGTTTTGCAGGCGGGTTTCGCTGATTTGCGTGCGGGTTTCACAAATGCGTGCGCATATTCCTGGTTTGCGTGCTGGTTTCACAAATGCGTGCGCTTCTTTCTGTTTTACGTGCGGGTTTCACCCAAATGCGTGCGCTTCTTTCTGATTTACGTGCGGGTTTCACTAATGCGTGCGCTTCTTTCTGATTTACGTGCGGGTTTCACTCGAATGCGGGCGCATACTTCTGGTTTGCGTGCGGGTTTCACTCGAATGCGTGCGCACCTTACTGTTTTGCGTGCGGGTACCGCTCATATACGTGCGCACGTCTTGTTCTAACAAAGTTAATAATGGGGCTACTCTAATTGAGTAGCCCCATTCCGTTTTTATTCTTCTTTCGTAACAAAGTTAAGAAGTGCTTTTAGTGCTTGTTCTTCGTCGTTGCCTTTAACGATAATCTTTATCTCTTTACCTGAGGCTATAGCCAAGCTCATAATTCCCATAATGCTTTTTGCATTTGCTTGTCGGCCATCTTTTTCAATAAATACGTCTGCACTGTACTTGTTTGCTTCCTGTACAAATAAAGCTGCTGGACGTGCATGTAATCCTGCTTTTCTTTTTACTACTACTGATTTTTCTACCATATGTTTTCCTCCTCTATATTTGTTTAGTTGATAAAGGCTTTCCAGTTCTCAATTTGTTAGCGATTTCGTCTAACTTCCTTAAACGATGGTTCACACCAGATTTACTAACTTTGCCTGTTGAAACCATATCTCCTAACTCTTTTAGCGTTACGTCTTGATGCTTTACTCTTAGCTCGGCTATTTCTCTCAATTTGTCTGGAAGGGTGTGCAGTCCTATTTCTTTGTCAATGTAGCGAATGTTTTCAACTTGGCGGATTGCTGCTCCAACTGTTTTGTTTAAGTTAGCGGTTTCACAATTTACAAGCCGATTGACAGAGTTTCTCATGTCTTTCATAATTCTTACATCTTCAAAGAATAGTAGTGCTTGGTGAGCACCGATTACATTTAAGTACTCTGTAATTTTTTCACCTTCCTTAATATAAATGATATACCCTTTTTTTCTTTCTAGAACTTTTGCATTCAACTCAAATGTATTCATTAATTCACATAACGATTGATTATGCTCTTCATAAAGTGAGAAGATTTCTAAGTGATAGGAAGAAGTTTCTGGATGATTAATAGAACCACCAGCTAAAAATGCACCTCGTAAGTATGCGCGTTTACAACAACTATCGGTTGTAATTTCAGTTGAAATTTCCCGAATGAAAGCAAAGCCCTCTTCTTCTTTCATTATACCAAGGTTTGTTAACAGCTTCTTTCCATCATGTGGGATTCTTACTATATACACGTTATTTTTTTTCAAGCGCATTTTCTTTCTCACCAATAATTCTACGTGGGTTGGATGCGTCTTTTTAATTAACGTATAAATCCGCCTGGCAATGGCCGCATTCTCTGTTGATATATCTAAAACAATTTGTTTATTACTAAATGAAAGACTTCCATTCATTCGGATCAGGGCAGCTAATTCCGCTTTAGAACAACAATCTTCCGTTTCTAGTTGAGTTAACTCTTTTTTTACCATAGCTGCAAAAGAAGACAATGCTATCCCCCCCTTTCCTTACTGTCTCTATTTTACCCTTAAATAGATGGCGAATAAAATCTATTTTTACATAATTGATAAAATCGTTTGCGATAATTTAATGGCATCGTGTCGAATAAAACTATTTTCATATAGGATGAATTCATCAGCGATCACTTGAACAGGGAGTGATGCTAGATATTTCATGTCAAATTCGACTTCTTGCGCACCTTCTTTTGCATACTTCTCAATATATGATTGTAGGCGCCGTTTCTCGGTTTTATTAACAATGACTGTGTTGACGACATCTGTACTTTTCACGTGGGAAAAGATCGCATTAAGATGGTCACTCGCTTTATAGCCCTCTGTTTCTCCGGGTTGAGTCATGACATTACAAATATAAACTTTTTTGGCCGTAGACCGAACAATTTCATCCGCAATCCCAGGCACTAATAAATTAGGGATGATACTTGTGTATAAACTTCCCGGACCCATGACAATGACATCCGCTTTTTTGATAGCGGCTATACTTTCAGGAAGAGGATCAATATCTCCCGGTGTTAAGAACACTCGCTTAATTTTTTTTCCATGCTTAGGGATTTTCGATTCACCTTCAATGATTGTCCCGTCGACCATTTCCGCCTTCAAAATGATACTTCTATTTGCTGCTGGTAAAACCTTTCCTCTGACATTTAATACTTTACTAAGCTCGTTGACGCCCTTAGCAAAATCGCCAGTGATTGATGTCATTCCTGCTAATAAGAGATTTCCCAATGTGTGCCCAGACAGCCCATTGCCATTCTCAAATCGGTGTTGGAACAGCTGTTCAACAAGTGGCTCGACTTCCGATAAAGCAGCAAGCACATTTCTTATGTCACCAGGTGGTGGTATATCTAGTTCTTTTCGAAGTCGACCAGAGCTACCGCCATCATCAGCGACTGTGATAATGGCAGTTATGTCCACTGGAAAAGTTTTTAATCCGCGTAAAATGGCTGAAAGACCCGTTCCGCCTCCAATAACGACTATATTTGTTTTCTTCACTTATCCTTCCCCTTATCTCGATGTGTAATATGGGTGTGATAATCTTCAGAAAAACGCTTACCAAAATACTCTGCGAGTGTTACGGAACGATGTTTTCCGCCAGTACATCCAATGGCAATAACGAGTTGACTTTTCCCTTCGCGTTTGTATTGAGGCAACATAAAGGATAGTAAATCATCGAGCTTTTCAATAAATTGCTGTGTCTCGGTCCATTTTAAAACATAGGATGAAACTTCTTCATCTAATCCTGTTTTTGGCCTCATGTGATCAATATAATGAGGGTTTGGTAAGAAACGAACGTCAAAGACTAAATCTGCGTCAATCGGCATTCCATATTTAAACCCAAATGACATAACGTTCACTGAAAAGGATTTTTTCTCTAAATCAGAAAAGCTTCGAATCATCTCTTCTCGTAACTGTAACGGTTTTAAATCTGTTGTATCAATGATTTTTTGTGCTTGCCCTTTTAATTCTTCTAACATTTGTCTTTCTAATGCGATTCCTTCGAGTGGTAACCCACCTGATGCAAGAGGGTGCTTTCTTCTCGTTTCTTTGTAGCGTTGAACGAGCTTGGCATCTTTCGAATCGAGAAAAATAATTTGCGTTCGAATCTCACCAACAGTTCCTAAATAATCGATCGCTTTAAAGAGTTCTTCAAAAAATTCTCTTCCGCGCAAATCAATCACTAACGCTACTCGATTCATTTTCCCACCAGAATTTTCGATAAGTTCGACGAATTTAGGGATAAGTGCAGGAGGTAGGTTATCAACACAGAAAAAGCCTAAGTCTTCTAAACTTTGAACAGCTACTGTTTTCCCTGCTCCTGACATACCTGTAATAATAACGACTTGTATATCTTTATTTTTTTTTATGACCATTGGTTAATTTCCCTCCTTTGGAGATGGGTCTAAACGATATGAGAGTAGTTCGAATTTTTCCGTGTAATAAAAGGTTCCATAGATGACCTCTTCGTTGTTAAGAATGTGGTTAAAAATAAAGTGATCTCCCCTAGCCATCGGTAGGTGCTGAATGTCTTCTGTTTTTTGCCATTGTAGTTTTCCTTCTGGTGACTCATCAAGCATTGTACCTTCAAATTGCTCTGAATAAAAAGTAAACATCATCCATTCATCGACTACTTTTTCGTTGTTCTTAATGATAACGGTAAAGATCCCTTTAATGTCAGGGTTTATTATATATATTCCTGTTTCTTCTCTGTATTCGCGTTTTACAGCTTCTTTTACTGATTCTTCGGACTCAATTTTCCCTCCTGGCGCAACCCACCACCCTTTTGAAGGCTTTTGTAGTAACAAGACTTTGTTCTCATCTTTCAAGATACAGTTTGCGATTCTTTGCAACGTTAACACCTCAATATAGTTGTGTTTCTATTTGATACCTTTCATTATACTATAAAATGAACCTAATCACATATATCATGAAAATCGTTAGAATAAAACAAGTGGTGATAAAAAAAGGCGCGGACCATGTGTCCGCGCAAAAAGTATATAAAAAAGGGGGTCAATTACTTACCTCTATCATACGCTTATTATATTTCAAAACTGTTACAGGAGGGTTAAAATGGAGTAACGTTTTGTGAAATTTGCCTGAACCCCTATAAAACAGCTTTTTTTTTGGGTTTAAAATCTGTTTTATTATTTTTTAGGCTCAACTAGTACAGGCACCGAGTTATTTCCCGGACAATTCTTCCAACAAACCTTCTATATAATGCTGTGCTGTTTGAGCCGCGATGCTCCCATCGCCTGTAGCGGTTACTATTTGTCGCAGTGTTTTTTCACGAATGTCCCCCGCAGCAAAAATTCCAGCTACTCGTGTTTCCATTTGATCGTTCGTCTCAATATAGCCATCTGCATTGGTGATCCCCATATTTTTAAACGGTTCGTTTAATGGTTCCATTCCAATGTAAATAAACACACCGTCGGTTTTGAAGACTTGCTCAGATCCATCTAAGGCATTTTTAAGGGTGACACTGCCAACCTTTCCGCTCTCTTCATTAATTTCTGTCACCACATGATTCCAAATGAATTCAATCTTTTCATTTGCAAATGCACGATCTTGTAATATTTTTTGTGCTCTTAATTCGTCCCTACGGTGTACAACCGTAACTTTAGAAGCAAAACGTGTTAAATAAACAGCTTCTTCAACCGCCGAGTCTCCTCCACCAACGACAACCAACTCTTTACCTTTAAAGAAAGCGCCGTCACATACAGCACAGTAGGAAACACCACGGCCTCCTAATGCACTCTCACCGGGCACACCAAGCTTTTTATATTTTGCACCTGTTGCAACAATAATTGCTCTTGCTTTAAATTCTTTACTTCCTGTTATAACTGTTTTATATTCTTTGCCATCTATCACTTCTTTTACATCGCCATAAGCATACTCTGCACCAAATTTTTTCGCATGTTCAAACATTTTGTTTGAGAGATCCGGGCCTAAAATACTTTCATACCCAGGATAATTTTCAACGTCTTCTGTATTTGCAATTTGTCCCCCAGGTATTCCGCGCTCAATCATCAATGTAGACAGGTTCGCTCTTGATGTATATACGGCTGCAGTCATCCCCGCAGGTCCAGCACCTAAGATGATGACATCATACACTTTTTCTTCACTCATGTTATCTCACTCCGGTTCGTGTAGTTTCTTCGTTTCTATCGTAATGAATAATATTAAATAAGTCCAATAAGATGACTCTTTTTCCTTTCTAATTTTTACATGTTTCATTTAATTATGCTAATTGATCTTGAAAATATAGTGCCGATCTTTCGTTACGCCTTTGAAACGTAGCTTCATTTCTTTCAGGAGGCGGTTGGTTATTTTTGAGGATTCAAGTTGTAAGAATTCCCTTATGTCATCATTCGAAAATGATTCACAAATAAGCAACGCGTAATCTTTGATCGTATGGATGTGGGATTGTTTATCTTTGGTAAGACAGCATTCACAAATCCAAAACCCACCTTTTCGGTACATCGGTAATGACTCACACTTAGGGCAATGAACCCCTTTGAGAAGTTGGGAAGACGAAACTTGAAATTGCTGTAGAATCGAAGACTGTAATTCTCTGTGTTGCCTCTTTAGTTTCATTTTAACTTTTTTGACACATTCATTTGTTAGTACATCTTTACTGTATACACGTTCAAATTCTTTCATTTTTGTAGGTAAATACTCGCTTCTGATAACTTTGTTTGTTAAGTAGTGGGAAGTGGATCGGATGATGGTATAAGGATTCGTAAACACTACGAGTGATTCAATTGGGGGTGGGGAGACTTGGTTCTGAATTAACCATTTTTTTAGTTGTATTTCTTGCCGTTTAATTTGCAAGAGCGGATTTGGGTATGCTTTTTCTTCTTGCTCATAAGTCTGTATCATTTGATGGAATTGTTCATCAAAGTAAATCGACCCACTGTAATTTTTTATTTCTACTATTAAGAAAAACCGCTGCGAAAGAATAAGTGTATCGATTTGAAAATGATAGTGACCATCGTTTAGCCTTATTCCATGTAAAACCATGTATCTTTCTTTTGCTAAGAAACTTAGTGGAAAGTCTATGGCAAGCTCTCCTTTAAATCCAATTAGATGTCTTGAGAGGGCGTCCTTAATCATTAACTTTTTCGGGTGAGAATCGAGTGTCCTTCGATAAAGTGCCTCTAATTGTTGCAAATATATCGGCTTTTTACGTTCTTTTACAATCATACATACTCTCCTTTCTAGTTTTGTGGTTTTTTTCGATGGAAAAGGGTGTTTTTCCTTCTTTAATTCGGAACATTTTAAACTTTTAAAAGGGATTCGGACAAATTTTTGGGGGATTCGGACAAAAATTCGATTTATTCGCCCAAGAAAATGAATAATTCGCCCAAAACTTTTAGTTATTCGCCCATAATGAAAAATAACCACCTTATTTAGGTGGTTGAAGTAAGTCGTATGTTACTTTCTCTAAAAGGTTGTTATCAAGCAAATCGCAATACTGATTACTTAGCTGTTGATCAAATACAGAAAGTTTCTTCCATGACGATCTAGCTTGGGGAAGACGATTTGTATAGTAGCTTGCGACTGCAAAGTGATGATAAAACTCGGGGAAATCACCGTAGCCTCGGTTGCTTAATTTTAATAAAAGACGGTATGCCCGCTCGTGCTGACCTATTTTTCCAAGTGAAACTGCTAATGTATAGGTTTGATCATTGTCAAACGGCTCCACATCTTTAATCGTTTCAAAAATCAGACCTGATCTTTCGTAATTTTTCAGTTCAAACATGTAGACCATTAAGTGGCACAAGGCTAACAAATTATTGGCGCCCATATCTTCTAACTGAGCGACTGCTTGTTCTGTATTACCATTGTAATAATACGCCTCTGCCAACCGGATTTGAGCAGCCCAGTAAGTTGGCTGCTTATCGACTAATGGTATTAACAACTCTATTGACTTCTGGTACTCTCTCTTTTTAAATTCCTGTGAAGCTAGCTCGAACATTAACAAAAATTGTTCTTCATCGTCAAACAAAGTCTCCGTTAATGATTCATCTTCTTCCAAGAGTTCTAATAATTCTTCGGCCTCTTCAACGAATTCACCATCTTGGTCAACCTTTAAATAATAATGGATTTCTTTTTTTGCATGATCAAATAAGCCTAAGTGTGCATAATTGTTTGCCATAAAGAAATAACATTCGTGCATCGTTGGATCAACATTTTCTACTATATATTGAAACCATGTATTTGAACGTTCATAATCACCTACTTCAGATAATACGATCGCTAGTTGGCTCGTATACTCCACTGAAGCTGGTTTAAGTTTCACTGCACGTTCTAAATAACGTTTTGCTTTCATAAGGTTGTGGCTTCGAAAGGCTTCTAATGCTTTATAGTAAAAATAGTCTCCATTCAGAAAACTATTAAGCAATCGTCCTCTTTGCAGGTCGCTTTTCTTTTGTTTATTCATCATTACCTCCATTCGGGTGTTAATGGTCGTAGTATATCACTTTTTACTACTAGAAAAAAGGGGCAGACGTGCAAACAACTTGCGACTGAGCTTGTATTATTTTTGCGCGGGTAATAACCAAGGTGGGGGTTTTACCCTGTTTTATTTTCATAGAAAAGCGCAGAGTTTCTTATTTTTGAAACAAAAAACCACCCTCAATTGGTGGTTAGTCTTTTGTATGTCGTTTTTTTAATGTTTGGAGCACGGTATCTAGTGGCAGCTTTTGCTCACGCATGACAACGAGTACATGAAAGAGAAGGTCAGCAATCTCCCATTTCAATTCCTCTGGATCACGGTTTTTAGCGGCGATGATGACTTCACCCGCTTCTTCGCCAACTTTTTTGAGCATCTTATCAATACCATTTTCAAATAAATATGTGGTATAAGAGCCTTCTGGCATCGTTGACTCACGTTCTGCAATTACTTTCTCTAACTGATTTAGGATTTCAAAGCGATTTTCTACAGCCTCTGCTTTACTCATCACTGATTCATGGAAGCAACTATATTCGCCTTTGTGACATGCAGGTCCTTGCGGTTCGATTAGGACGAGTAGGGCATCAGCATCACAATCATAACGAACATCTACAACTTTCTGCGTATGTCCACTTGTTGCGCCTTTATGCCATAGTTCTTGACGCGATCGACTATAAAACCAAGTCTCTTTTGTTTCTATTGTTTTTTGATACGATTCTTCGTTCATGTAAGCCAGCGTTAATACCTCTTTACTAACCGCATCTTGAACAATCGTAGGAATTAATCCTTTTTCATCAAATGTGAATGTCATTAGCGAACTTCAACTCCGTTCTGCTTCAAAAATTGCTTTACTTCTGCAACTGATGTTTCTTTATAATGAAAAATCGAGGCGGCTAGGGCTGCATCAGCTTTTGCTTCGGTAAAGACTGGTACAAAGTCTTCTTTTGCTCCTGCACCGCCTGAGGCAATGACTGGCACTGTTACAGCTTCACTGACCGCTTTTGTTAGTGCTAAGTCAAATCCTGTTTTTGCACCGTCTTGGTCCATACTGGTTAGTAAAATTTCACCTGCACCAAGACTAACGGCCTGTTTTGCCCACTGAACGACTTCCCACTCAGTTTCTTTTCTACCCCCGTGCGTGTAAACGCGCCACGAGTTCAGTTCTTGGTCATATTTCGCGTCAATGGCAACAACAATGCATTGTGAGCCAAAATAATCTGCGCCTTCTTTTATCGTTTCCGGACGGAGAACCGCGGCTGTGTTTAAAGACACTTTGTCAGCTCCCGCGCGTAATATACGCTTCATATCTGCGAGTGAATTGATTCCACCACCAACGGTAAAGGGGATCGCTAACTGTCCCGCTACACGCTCGACGACATCAACCATTGTTTCTCGCCCTTCATGTGATGCTGAAATGTCTAAAAAGACAAGCTCATCGGCACCTTGTTGATCGTAAAAAGCTGCTAATTCCACAGGATCCCCCGCATCACGTAAATTAACAAACTGTACCCCTTTGACAACACGTCCTTCTTTTACATCAAGGCATGGAATGATGCGCTTTGCAAGCATACTACTCACCTCTTTCTAACGCTTCTTTTAACGAAAATTGATTTGTATAAAGTGCTTTCCCAATGATTGCTCCGGCAATCCCGTTGTTCTCTCTCAGCTCTGTTAAGTCTGATAATTGACTTACTCCGCCCGAGGCAATCACTTCTTTCCCGGTTGCTTCAGCTAATGAGGCAATCGCCGATACGTTTGGGCCACTTAACATGCCATCCCTTGAAATGTCTGTGAAAATAAAGACCTCTGCACCATGAGATGCTAGTTCAACTGCTAACTCTTCCGCTGTTACTTTTGACGTTTCTAGCCAGCCCTCTGTCGCAACGAAGCCATCTCGTGCATCAATGCCAATTGCAATTTTTTCGCCATACTTTTTTAGCATTTCCTTTACGAACTCAGGGTTGTTAATGGCCGCACTTCCTAAAATCACCCTATCAACCCCGTGATCTAAATACGCGGCTACATCTTCGGCTGTGCGAATTCCACCGCCCACTTGAACGTTAACATTTAGTTGTGAAGCGATATCAAGGACATGCTTATCGTTCATGCGCTTACCCGCTTTGGCCCCATCTAAATCAACTAAGTGGATCCAGCTTGCACCGTCCTCTGCAAAACGCTTGGCCATTTCTAGGGGTGAATTTCCATATACGGTTTCTTTGTCATAGTCTCCTTGAAGCAAGCGAACGCAGTTTCCATTTCGAATATCAATTGCTGGATAGATTGTAAATTCAGCCATTGTTAACCTCCTCCTTCTGTCTTGTTACAACAGCAGCGAAATTCCTTAAAATGCTCATGCCGACTTCACTACTTTTTTCGGGATGAAACTGGGTTCCGAGTACATTTTCTTTTCCGACTACAGCCGGGACGACCCCACCATAGTCACTACTTGCGATTAGCTCTTCTTTGTCAAAGTTTTGCACGACGTACGAGTGAACAAAGTATACATAGCCTTCTTCTACATTTTTTAACAGTTGGTGCTCTTTATGAAACTGTAGTTTGTTCCAGCCCATATGCGGGACTTTATATGATGTGCCTGAAAAGCGTCTTACATTCCCTTTTAATAATGAGAGTCCATCTGTTACACCATTTTCTTCACTTTGTTCGTAAAGAAGCTGCATCCCAAGGCAAATCCCAAGCAATGGCTTGCCCGATTTCGCCCACTCAATCAAAAACTGATCAAGTTTTTCACTTTTTAACACCGCCATTGCATCTTTAAACGAACCAACACCTGGCAATAGTAACCCGTCAGCAGTCGCTAACTTCGCTTGATCTTCTGAAATAAAATAATCGTAATCAAGTCGTTCTAATGCTTTACTTACGCTATGGAGATTTCCCATGCCGTAGTCGACAATACCGATCATTTACAACATTCCCTTCGTTGATGGAACACCTTTTATGCGCGGATCTAGAGTTGTCGCTTCATCTAACGCTCGACCTAATGCCTTAAAGATTGCTTCGATGATGTGATGTGTATTCGTTCCATAATGCACGATGACATGTAAATTCATTCTCGCTTCAAGCGCTAGTTTCCATAAAAATTCGTGAACAAGTTCTGTATCAAATGTACCAACCGTTCCACTTGGCAATTCGGCTTTAAACTCTAAGTGTGGTCGATTACTTAAATCAACAACGACCTGCGCCAATGCTTCGTCCATTGGAACGAAACAATTTCCATACCGTTTGATTCCTCTTTTATCTCCTAATGCGTCTCTTAAGGCTAACCCTAAACAAATGCCAATATCTTCAGTTGTATGATGATCATCAATATCGACGTCACCTTTTGCGGCTACTTTTAGATCAAAAAGTCCATGCTTTGTAAAAAGGTCTAACATATGGTTTAAAAAGGGCACAGGTGTCTGTAAATTTACTTTCCCTTCTCCGTCAATTGAAAGATCAAGTTTGATTTGTGTTTCATTTGTGTTTCGTTCGATGCTTGCAACTCTGTTACTCATTTTTCTTCCTCCAATCGGACTTCTACTGCTCGTGCATGAGCTTCAAGGCCTTCTAACCTGGCGAATGCCGCTATTTTTTCTCCGTTTTCTATGATTGCTTTTTTACTATATGAAATAATGCTAGATTTTTTTGTGAAATCATCGACATTTAGTGGACTTGAAAATCGTGCCGTCCCATTTGTCGGCAAAACATGGTTCGGTCCTGCAAAATAATCACCGACTGGTTCTGAGCTATATGGCCCTAAAAAGATCGCTCCAGCGTGACGAATGTTTCCTAATAGCTGCATCGGATCTTCCGTTAACACTTCGAGATGTTCCGGCGCTAATTCGTTCACTACGTCTACAGCTTCCTCGATATCTTTCGTCACATAAATCGCCCCGTAGTTTTCGATTGATGCAGTCGCTATTTCTTTTCTTGGTAAGTTTGCTAATTGAATTTCTACTTCTCGCGCCACTGCCTCTGCGAGCGTCTGTGAAGGCGTGACAACAACCGCTGATGCTAATGTATCGTGCTCCGCTTGAGATAGAAGATCGGCTGCTACATACTTAGGATTCGCCGCTTCATCTGCTAGTACGACAATTTCGCTTGGTCCTGCAATCATGTCAATCGCCACATCACCGAACACTTCTCGTTTGGCTAATGCTACGTATATATTTCCTGGCCCAACGATCTTATCAACAGGAGTGATCGTTTCTGTCCCATATGCGAGTGCCGCAATCGCTTGTGCACCGCCCACTTTATAGATTGTATCCACACCTAGTTCATTAGCTGTAACAAGTACACCTGCTGAAAGTGTCCCTTGTTTTGACGGTGGTGACACCATCGTGATATTTTTAACGCCCGCTACTTGAGCCGGGATAACATTCATCAATATTGATGATGGGTAAGCTGCCGTTCCACCCGGTACATAAACACCAACAGAATCTAGCGGTGTTACCTTTTGCCCTAGAATCGTACCGTTCTCTTCTGTCGCAATCCACGACTCACGCTTTTGTCGCTCGTGAAAGCGGCGAATGTTTGCTGCCGCTTCTCTAATTGTTGCTAACATTGTCTCATCGATTTCTTTATAGGCTTGCGTGATCTCCTCTTTTGTTACGTTTAATTGCTCAACCGTTGCTCGATCAAATTTTTCCGTATAAAACTTTACAGCTTTATCGCCTTCTTTTTTTACTTGTGTAACAATTTCTTTGACAGCCTTTTGCTGTTCTTCTGTTCCTTGATCAATGCTTCTTTTTAGCGAGACTTGTTGTTCGACGTGGTAAATCTTCATCATTCGTCCCCCTCCACTACTTCCGCTAAACGTTCGACGATTTCATCGATGATTGTATCTTTCATCCGATAACTTACAGGGTTTACAATTAACCTTGAGGTAATCGGTACGATCGTTTCTGTTTCAATTAATCCGTTCTCTCTTAGCGTCTGCCCTGTCGAAACAATATCAACAATACGATCAGCTAAACCTACTAATGGCGCAAGTTCAATTGAACCATTTAACTTAATAATCTCAACTTGCTCTCCTTGTTCACGGAAATAGCTAGCGGCTAAATTTGGGTATTTTGAAGCTACCTTTGGAGCAATGTCGTTCTTTTTCTCATATGTTGGGAGCGCAGCAACTGCCATATAGCACTCACTTATTTTTAAATCTAGTACTTCATAGACGTCGCGTTCTTCCTCAATCATCGTATCTTTTCCTGCGACACCTATGTCAGCGACTCCGTGTTCAACATAAGTTGGAACGTCCATCGGTTTTGCTAAAATAAAACGCATCCCTGCTTCTTCGACATCAATAATTAATTTTCTTGATTCTTCAAACTCTGGAGGAAGTGGAAAACCTGCTTTTCGCAATAGCTCTACCGCCTCTTCAAATATTCGACCTTTCGGCATCGCTACTGTTAATAATTGTTTGCTCATTTTTACACGTCCCCCTTTCCTTGTTTTCCGATACAATAGCTAATATTTTCATAGTTGGCAGTAAAATGGTCAAGGTCCCTTACCCCAGCTACATCTTGAAGCACAACAGACTCTCCTTGCTTCCTCTTTTGCTCTGCCAAAGCGATTGCTTCTTGTCTTCGTTCATTACTATAGATGATACACTCAATTTGTTTTTCTTCTACTTTCATTCCTAAAGCGTGGACAAGTAGATCTAAGCGAATACCAAAGCCAGTTGCTGGAGCTGGGCGATTAAACTTTTGTAGCAACTCATCGTAACGCCCACCACTTCCTATCGGGATGCCCAAGTTTGCACTATAAGCTTCAAACACGACTCCTGTATAGTAGCTCATGTGCATAAACAGGTTTAAGTCAAGCTTTACACAGTCTGCAATACCATAATATTGTAATGCATCGAATAATTTCTCTAACTCTTCGATTGCTTGCTTCCCTTGTTCACTCACAACAAGCGTCTTCGCTTCATCCAGCTTTGTCAGATCCCCACGCTGTTTTAATAGTTGTAATAATCTTGTTTTATCGATGGATGATAACGGTAAGTTTTTTACATGTTCGCGGTAGCCTACATAATTTTTTTCATATAGGAAACGACGCAACGTATCGGCACGTTCTTCATTACCGACGATATCTATTAATAAAGCATTTACAAACCCAACGTGACCAATCGCAATTTTGAATTCAGCCAGCCCAGCACGTCTTAGTGCCGCTACCATTAAAGCAATTGCTTCACCATCGGCACTACTTGTTGGATCACCGATTAACTCAACACCCATTTGCTCAAATTCAGCGGGCCTTCCGCCTTCATCATGCTGAGCTCGAAACACATTCGTATCGTAGGTTAAGCGTAATGGAAGACTTGTTTCTTTTAAACTTGATGCAGCTAATCTGGCAATTGGCGCTGTCATATCAGGACGAAGAACAACCGTATTTCCTTGTTGATCCAATAGCTTAAATAGCTGTTGGTCTAAAATTGCAGAAGCAACACCGACCGTTTCATAGTACTCTAACGTTGGTGTTTCAATTGATTGATAACCCCAAAGGTTGATTTCCGTTTTTACTTGTTGTCTGACGCGGTCTTTCGCTTCATATAAGCGTGGTAGCGTGTCCCTCATCCCTTGAGGTTTTTCGAACATAAAAGGTTTAGACATTGATTTAGATCCCCCGTTCCATTTGCTTTAGTTCGCTAATGTGATAGCATAATAAAGTATCTTATGTAGTAGTCTACACTCGAACAGAAATTGCGTCAACCATTAATGTTTATTATTCGTAATGTAATGGCAGGTAACCTCTTTTTTGCCTTTTAATTTTGTGGATGATTCGGACATTTTTCACAATTATTCGGACATCTTTTTAAAGGATTCGCCCAAAACTTTCTGTTTTTCGCCCAAAAGTGCCGCGGATTCGGACATTTCTTTTGCCACACAAAAAAAATCCTCCCCACTTATTCACGTGGGGGAGGATTTTTCTCTTTATCTATCACTCTCATAGGATTGCCACAAACAAATGCTCCAGCTTGAACATCTTTGTGAACAACCGTACCAGCTGCAACAACGGCACGATCACCAATTGTGACCCCTGGTAATATCGTGCTATTGGCGCCAATCATGACTTCGTTTCCGATCACGACTTCTCCTAAGCGATACTCATCAATTA
>CAZIRM010000031.1:0-15412 GCA_964541705.1 uncultured Bacillaceae bacterium
AAATGGTAGTAACTGTAATTTTTATCAAGTTTTCATAGAACTTTTGACACTACCAGTCATTGTTCCCACTGGATAATTAAATTATGGTTTGGAATCTTTATTATTTTTATCCTTTTCGTTTAACAATGGGGACATCACTTGCAAAACTCGCAATAAAAGACCTGTAAAAGAAAGGCTTCCCCATTAAGTTAAGGGGTAGTCTGCCTTCTTTCTTACTCTCTAATAAACATTTGTGTCCAAAAGTGCCCATTCTCGTCATAGCCAACGCCAATATGGGTATAGTCTGCATTTAAAATGTTTTCACGGTGCCCAGTGCTATTCATCCATGATTGGACAACTTGTTCTGGAGTTCGTTGACCACGGGCAATATTTTCACCTGCAGTTCGATATGAAATTCCATTATCTCTAATCATATCAAAAGGTGATCCGTGGGTTGGACTAGTATGTGAAAAATAGTCTCCTGTTCGCATATCCTCAGATTTAATTCTTGCTACTCTACTTAGCTCGGTGTGAAGACTTAGTTCTGGAAGGCCGTTGTTTCTTCTTTCAACATTCGTAAGTTCAACCACTCTTCTTTCAGCTTCATTTACGGTTTGAGGAGCAGCTTCTTCTCTTCCTTGTTCAGGGGTCGTTTCCGTTTGTTCAGGTGTACCTGTGCTCTCTTCTCGTCGTTCTGGTGACCGAGTTTGTGTCTGAGGAACAGTTTCTTCCTGTCGTCTTGTTTGTGGAACTGCGCCTTCACTAGGATTCATTTCTTCACCACCAGAACGGTCATCCTTCGTTGGCGTTTGCGTGGTATCAGCAGGAGGTGCAGGTGTTCCTCTGCGTTTTTGTGGTTGCTCCACATTTACCCCTAAATTCGTTCCCTTTTCAATTACATATTCGTATTTTGCTGGCTGAATACAAATCGCTTTTGTATGTGGAAATTGTTGACTAGAAAGGTCAGTATTTGCAGCCGAAATCATTCCATCAGCATCACTAGATCCCCCTTGGCCTCTATCCGCATTTGCACCATTAAAATTACAACCAACTAGCATAACCATAATGACATAAAGCTACTACCCAAATATTTTTTTGACGCATTTCATTTTACCTCCTTAATTTAAAAGCTGTATAGTATTCATTGAATGTTAGGAATTTATGAGAAAAACAAAGGCGAAGAACTCGTACAAATATTTTCCAACTATTTATTACACCAGGCTGCTGTTTCATTTATGATTAGATCATAGAAGTTAAATAATTGACGGTAGTCAAGACACGGACTAAAACAGTACCGTTTGAAAATGGAGGAAAATATGAATAAGATTGAAGCAAATAAACACGCGTGGGGATTGTTGTCCGAAGATCATTATAACCACTTTAAAAAGACTATGTCAGAAGGTAACTATCATCTAAATCCATTTGTAGAAAAGGAACTGGGGGATGTTACCGGTAAAAGGATTTTACATTTACAATGTAATACAGGAGCCGATTCTATTATGTTGGCAAAGATGGGGGCAACAGTCACGGGAATAGATTTAGTCCCTGATAACATTCGTTATGCAACCTTATTAGCGAAAGAATTAGGGATAGAGAATGTAGACTTTATTGAATCAGATATTATGGAATTAATGGGGAATCATGAAGGAGATTATGATATTGTCTTTACTTCTGATGGGGCTATTGGTTGGTTACCTGACTTATCCAAATGGGGAAAAACAATTAGGCATTTCTTAAAAGATGACGGTTTTTTCTATGTACATGACAGTCATCCTTTTCACTTGAGTTTTGACGAAGAGAAAATCACGAAAGGCATTCTTGATTTAAAATACCCATACTTTGATAAAGAAGCAGATGTTTCACCGACGATTGGTGGCTATGCATCTGATGTAAAAGAAGCCGATAACTATTTTTGGATGTACACGATTAGTAAATTAGTAAATGCACTCGCTCAAGCCGGACTTTTCATTGAGTATATGAATGAACACGATCGCTGTGTCCCAGGTATGGGGGGAACACTCGTTGACGAAGAAGGACTAAGCTATTATCCGGAATTCAAAGGGAAACTACCGTTAGTTTTCAGTTTAAAAGCTACGCCGAGATAATGTATAATCATGTATAGAAGATCTTTCAGTTTATAATAAACCTTATGTATAAAGGTCTGCCCCACTCTCACTTAATATAGCGATGGTGGCAGATCTTTAACTTTTTTTACCTGGGTATTTTAATAATAGCGAAATAGTATAGGTTTTAGCCAAATAGTTAATTCTTATCCATATAAAGTTTTAGTATCATATTAATTGGTACTATGAGTACTATAAGGCACAAATGATTACATATGTCATATAACAAAGGCTTTAGTGAAAATAATATGATTTAACCTTTAAGGAGGATGTTTCTAATGAGTAAGAAAGTAAAAGTTGGAATCATTGGTTGCGGTGGAATTGCATTTGGGAAGCATATGCCGAGTCTTAAGAAGCTTGTTCAGGTTGAAATCGTCGCTTTTTGCGATATCGCTCTTGAAAAGGCAGAAGCTGCTGCTAAAGAATTTGGCGTTGAAGGGGCGAAAGTATATACAAAATATGAAGAGCTAATTAAAGATGAAATAATTGATGTTGTTCATGTTTGTACACCTAATAGTTCTCATTGTGATATAACCGTTGCCGCGTTAGAAGCAGGCAAGCACGTAATGTGTGAAAAGCCCATGGCAAAAACAGCGGAGGAAGCCCGTCAAATGTTAGAAGCTGCCAAGCGAACAGGAAAGAAGTTAACGATAGGTTATCAAAATCGTTTTCGCTCAGATAGCCAATATTTACATAAGGTCTGCTCAAGTGGCGACTTAGGAGACGTTTATTATGCAAAAGCGCATGCGATTCGCCGCCGAGCAGTACCAACTTGGGGTGTGTTCTTAGATGAAGAAAAACAAGGTGGAGGACCACTAATTGATATTGGGACCCATGCACTAGACCTTACACTGTGGATGATGAATAACTATAAACCACAAGTAGTCATGGGCTCAACATTTCATCAGTTAGGAAAAAAAGAAAATGCAGCTAATGCTTTTGGTTCTTGGGACCCAAGTAAATTTACGGTAGAGGATTCAGCGTTTGGTTTTATTAAAATGGAGAATGGAGCAACGATTGTTCTTGAATCGAGTTGGGCACTTAATTCTCTTGATGAAGATGAGGCAAAATGTACGCTGTGTGGAACAGAAGGCGGGGCCGATATGAAAGATGGATTACGCTTGAATGGAGAAAAATACAGTAAGTTGTACACAAGCAAGATAGCGTTAGGTGCTGATGGTGTAGCTTTTTATAGCGGCACAGAAGAAAGTGATGCGGATATGGAAGCAAGGTTATGGATTGAGGCCGTTGTTAACGATACAGAACCAGTCGTGAAGCCAGAAGAGGCACTGGTTGTGACAGAAATCTTAGAAGCGATTTACACATCTGCAAAAACAGGTGAGCCAGTATACTTAAGTAAGTAGTTTAAATCCCCTAGGCACTGTGCCGAGGGGATTTTCTAGCTTAGTTTTTCGCCTTAATTTCTTCTAATGCTTTACTGTTGCCGTATACAGGTCGTGGTCGCTCTGTCGGCTTTGCCCATTGAACCGCATTCTTAATGACTTGTTGAATCTCTTTGTTGTAATACGTAGGATACGTTTCATGACCAGGACGGAAGTAAAAGATTTTTCCGTTTCCTCGTTGGTACGTACAACCGCTGCGAAATACTTCGCCACCTTCAAACCAACTTAAAAAGATGAGTTGGTCAGGAGCCGGAATGTCAAAATGTTCACCGTACATTTCTTCTTTTTCTAGCTCGATAAATTCTCCAATCCCAGCGGTGATCGGGTGACTTGGGTCTACTACCCATAGACGTTCCTTTTCATCAGCTTCCCGCCATTTTAAATCGCATGTTGTTCCCATAAGGACTTTAAAGATTTTGGAGAAATGACCAGAGTGAAGGACGATCAATCCCATTCCTTCGTGGACACGCTGTTTTACTTTTTCTACAATCGTATCCTCAACTTCATCATGAGCCATGTGCCCCCACCAGATCAGCACATCCGTTTGATCGAGAACGGCATCCGTTAATCCGTGTTCCGCTTCATCTAACGTAGCTGTCGTAACTTTTATGTTCTCATCTTTTATAAATCCTGCAATCGTCCCATGGATACCGTCAGGGTAAATTTCTTTTACTTTTGGGTTTGATTGTTCATGTCTATTTTCATTCCAAACTGTAACATTTAGCATTTTCTACAAACACCCTTTCTATAGTGAATGGGGTCTTGGCACCCCTGAACTAAAGTCCCCACCTAAGCATCGCTTTGAGGTGGGGTTCTAAAAGATTACTCAAAATCAACGACTTGATTTAATTCGTGAGACTCGATGCAAGCTTCTAAAAGTTTCATGACTCGCATTACCTCATCGTTCTTAACAATAATTTCAGTTTTTCCTTCAATTGTCTCGACTACATTTTGATAAAAGTCGCGAATGTCCGAGTTAATTCTAGGAAGAGGTTGTTTTTCAACCGTTTCGTCATTATTGCGTGGCGCCATTGTTTTCGTTAATCCAGCTCCAGCTTTAATAGGAGTCGCATCATTTTTTTCATGAGTAACAAGCTTAACTACTTCCCCATTCATTCCCCAATCATGAATGACAGCTGTTCCTTTAGTTCCGCAAGCGTACCAGAGAGGGAGGTTAATATAGTTGTATGTTCCTACTTCAAGCAAGGCAGTTTTGCCACTTTCAAACTCTAGGCTAATTCTAAATCCATCATCAACTTCTGTATTGTTGACGTGCGTTAATTTGCAATAAACTGTTTTAACGTTCTCATCAAACATTAGTAGAATTCGGTCAACGAGGTGTACTCCCCAATCAAGGAGCATTCCACCACCAAATTCTTTTTCTTTACGCCAATCACCTGGAATTCCTCTTGATCCATGAACTCTTGACTCAACATGAAAGATGTCGCCAACCGTTTTTTCATCAAATAACTGCTTAATGGATAAATAGTCTTCATCCCAACGTCTGTTTTGGTGAACGACAAAAATTCGATCACTTTTTTCGGCAACTTCTAAAATGTCTTGTAACTCAACCGAATTCATGGTGACTGGTTTCTCGCAAATAACATGTTTACCTGCCTGTAATGCAGCAATCGCGATTTCTTTATGAACATCATTAGGTGTTGCAATTAAGACGATATCAATATTGTCATCATTTAAGACTGCATCAAAGCTATCATACGCATGTAAGTTTTTTTCTCTTGCAAACATTTGGCGTTCTTCACGAATGTCATACGTTCCAACAACATTTAAGCGATCAAACGTGCCAATGACATGTTCATGTTCATTCCCCATCCCACCAAATCCGACAATTGCAACATTGTAGCTGTTTTTTTCCATTTTAGGCACTCCTTAAAAAAATTCTTTTGTTAAGCCCACCACATATCAGAAGGTTGATCTTTTATTAATACCGATTTAAGGTTTGATACGGCACGAGCAAAACCTTCGTCAATCGACATAAGTGGATCTTCATGTTCAATACTCACGACATAGTCATAGTTATAAGTGCGAAGTGCACTGATCATGTCGGACCATTCTTGCATACTATGCCCACACCCAACACTTCTGAATGTCCACGCACGAGTTTGAACGTTACCGTAAGGTTGCATATCTGTTAATCCATACATGTTCACATTATCTTGGTCGATATACGTATCTTTTGCATGGAAGTGGTGAATGGCTCCAGCCTTACCAAGTATTTTAATCGCTGCGACAGGATCAATCCCTTGCCACCACATGTGACTTGGATCTAGGTTCGCCCCAATAGCGTCACAAGTAGCTTCACGAAGCTTTAACATCGTATATGGAGTATGAACAAGGAATCCGCCATGAAGTTCTAGACCGATTTTTACATTGTGTTGCTGAGCTAGTTCACCGATTTCCTTCCAGTATGGAATTAATTTTTTTTCCCATTGCCACGATAAGATGTCACCATATTCTGTAGGCCAAGGAACAACAGGCCAGTTTGGCTGTTTTGCATCGTCACTGTCTCCTGGTGTTCCGGAAAAAGCATTCACAACAGGTACACCAAGTAAGGAAGCGAGTTTAATGGTCTTGCGTAATACGGTATCTGATTCTTCTGCAAAAGCTTTATCAGGTGTTAGTGGATTACCGTGACAGCTAAAAGCACTGATCGTAAGTCCTCGAGAGGTAACAGCCTCTAGATAGTCTTTACGTTTTTGTTCATCTTCAAGTAACTCGTCAAGAGGGCAATGCGAATTCCCTGGATAACACCCTGTTCCAATTTCTACAGCCTCAAGACCTGACTCTTTTACATGGTCTAGCATTTCTTCAAAAGATTTATTTGCAAATAGTACAGTGAATACTCCTAATTTCATGATCTACACATCCTTTTTTAAAGAGATAAATTGTTTTGTTTCTTGAGAAGCAATTGCACCTAAAATAATTTCTAGTGATTTTAACCCTTCTTCACCTGTGATAAGAGGCTCTTTATCCTCTAAAATAGAATCGATAAAGTGATCAATAACATGAGAAGTTGTTTGCCCCCCAGCTTCATTTGTTTGAATTTTACCTAATTTATAATTCACTGTTTCACCGTTTTTATATTCTTCGATGAGTGAGTAGACCGGATCACCTTCAATTAAAAGCGTTCCGTTTTCTCCATATATTTTTGTTGAATTGTCATCACCAGTCGTATAGGCCCAACTAGCCGTAAGCGTACCGATAACTCCTGTTTCTGTTCGCAAAATGCAAACAGCGTTGTCGTCGACTAGCGTATTTTGTTTTGCGTTTGTTTCAATGAATGCACCAACTTCTGAAAACTCTCCTAATAAATAGCGGAGTAAATCAGATTTATGAACACCAAGGTCGCCCATAGCACCGATAAATGCTTTCTCTTTATCAAAGAACCAACTATTTGCTCCATCTACACTCCAACCTTCAGGTCCGGGATGTCCAAACGTTGTTCTAAAGCTATAAATCTTGCCTAGTTTGCCACTATCGAGAATTTCTTTTGCTTTTTGATGAGATGCATTAAAGCGTTGGTTATGTGCAATCATTAACTTTTTATTATTTGTTCTTGCGGCAGTAACCATTTCTTCAGCTTCTTCCTTTGAAGTGGCCATTGGTTTTTCGCAAAGGACATGTTTGCCTGCATTTAATGCAGCAACAGAAACTGGCGCATGTAAGTAGTTTGGTAAGCAGACGCTTACGACATCAACATCTTTGAGTTGAACAACTTCCTTGTAATCAGTATAGGCCTTAGCACCGTACTGCTCAGCTATTTCCTCCGCTCGCTCTTTTACGACATCGCAAACAGCAACTATTTCTACATGTTCACTAGCCGCATACTCTGGCAAATGTCGTACTTGTGCAATCTTTCCACAACCGATAACAGCAACTTTTAGTTTATTCATTTGTTTCATCCTCTCAACTTTTTCAAGTAGTTTATACTAATCTCAATACTTTCAAATGGAGGGCGGCGACAAACATCTTGTTCGACAATCCACCATTTTACATCGCTTTCTTCTTCAAGTTTTAAGACACTTTCAAGGTCAACGCCACCCGTACCCAGTTCAGCAAAAAATTGTTCCTCGTCAGTCGTCATATCTTTCAGATGAACGAGAGGGGTACGACCTTTGTAGCGCTTCATCCAATCACCAGGGTTTTCTCCGGCTTTTGTTAACCAATAAATATCAAACTCTGCTTTTAAATCTTCTTGATTTGTGTCATCAAAGATAGTCGTTAAGGCAGTTCTTCCATCTTCTAATGTTTCTAGCTCAAAATCATGATTATGGTAGCACAGCGTTATTCCTTGTTCCCTTAACTTCTTGCCTACGCTGCTAATAGTAGAAATTAGGTGATAATATCCTTCTTTCGTTCGTTGTTCTTCTTGAATGTATGGTACAACAACAAATGAACAATTTAGCTTTTTGTGATCAGCAATGACTTTATCTAAATTATTTTCTACGTCAGATAGTGGGACATGACTAGAAGCAACCTGTAGGTTTAGTTCATCTAAAAGATTTTTTAATTCCTCTACAGATAGATCATAGAACCCGGCTAATTCGACTCCATCAAAGCCTAAATCAGCTACTTTCCTTAAAGTGCCTGAAAAGTCTTTTTCGCATTCGTCACGTAATGTGTACAGTTGAACAGCTAGTTGTGCTTTTTCCAATGTTATCTCTCCTTTATAAAAAGTCGATTTTAGTATTTACCAAAAGCTATCAAGAGATTTGTATTAGAATGTGGCATATACTATTTGCCCTAATCATAAGTGATCGATAAAATGATGAATATAGATGATATAATGAAAACGTGTACAATTTTGCTATTAATCATATTTTTTGAGGGGAGCCATGTTCATGGGAATCAAATATTGTGGCTATTCATATCACTCACAAAGTTTTTATATGCACTATAAATCAGGGGTTCCAGGTTATTTATTTCGACTTCAAACGGAAGGAACAAGCTCCGTAATTGTGAATGGAAAACAATATAAAATGGAAAAAGGAGATTTATTATTGCTGAAGCCAGGGGATAATTATGAGTTAACAGTAAACCCGGGGGTAGGAGATTATCACATGTTATGTGGGGAAGGAAGTTGGGTAGAGGAGTGGTGGAAAAGATCTACAAAGTTTGTTATGAATCGAATTGAGTTGGAGGAACATATCATTTCTTTATGGAGATATATCATGGTAGAAGAAAGAAGACCACCTTCAGAAAAAAATCGAGAAATTCCACAATATTTACTACAGTCTCTTTGTCTTTATTTAGAGAGAGCGATCATTGAGACGAAATCGATTTCTAATCGTCCGTATGCCGTTACAAAAATGATGAGGTATATTGAAGAGAACGCAACGTCTGGATTGAAGGTTGAGGATGTAGCTGAGACCGCTGAATTGAGTGTGTCAAGGTCAGTTCATTTATTTAAAAGTAGTGTCGGAAAGACGATGCTAGAGTACGCACAAGAGATTCGATTAGCTGTTGCCATTGATCGATTGAAATATACGAGTTATACGTTAGAACACATCGCTGAAGATTGTGGATTTGGAACTTATTCTTATTTTCATCGGGTATTTAAAAAGCATTTTGGTGTATCGCCAGGTTCATATAGAAAGAAGAATAAGTAGAAATTAATAAGTAGCAAGAATTTTTTGAAAACCCTAGGTTGTGCGTCCCTAGGGTTAATCCTAAGATCAATACAGATTTTCTAAGACCAAATGTACATGCCGATTAGATTTCTTATTTTGTAATAAGGCAAAAAGAAGATCAGCGGTCGTCAAACTTTTTTCATCCATTTAATATCCATTCCTATAACACCTATACAATCCCCATTTAAATTGAAAAAACCTTTTGAAATAGTTAAACATGGTTTTTTCGTTATGGCTGAAATGTAAGGCTTTGAAACAAAGACTTCCCCTTGCTTTGCTCTTATAAACCATTCGCGTGACTTTGCATTTATTAGTCCAGCTGGAGGGTTGGAAAAAATAAAGGTTCCGTTAGCATCATTGGACCAAATTGCATCGATATAGTCAGACTGTTGATATAGATTTGTTAGTAAGGTTTGATGAAGGGTAGGTTTTAATTCATATAAGTCTTTGTTTTGTAGAAGGGAATCCAGGTCTTTCGTTAGCTTTTCAATATGCAAATCGTTCAATTCAATTTCATCATCAGTAAAACCCAAGCTTTGTATCGATTCTACTAATTCGACTGAAGAATTCTTTAAAGTCTGGCTGATTTTTAGTAATTTACTAATCTGATTTCGTTGTTCTTCGATTTGCTTAGATGTATCGTGAAACTTCTCTGCAGTTGAATTTGTTGTTAAAACAACTTCTTCTAGCATTTTAGTAACATCGTCTGTAAGCAATGTTTGGTGGCTACTCGCTTTATTTGTTTTGCTAACAAGGTTGTTAACAGTTGCTACTTGTTCGGTTATGCTTTCAATTGATTCACTTACAATCTGCATCTCTTTAACCCCTGCTAATACAGCAATTTTTTCAGTTTCTACAGATGATTCAACTTCTTTAACCCCTATTTCGATTGCTACTAATATATCAGAAGAACGACTAACAGCCTCACTACTTTGTTCAGCTAGTTTTTTAATTTCATTGGCAACAACAGAAAAACCTCTCCCGTAAGTACCTGCTCTAGCAGCTTCAATGGAGGCATTTAAGGAAAGTAGCGAAGTTTGTGTTACAATCTCTTTAATGAAGAGGTTGATTTCATCAATCTTCGAAGTTTGGTGTGTTAATTCCTTCATTTTAGTTTCCATTTGTCGATTATGTTTAATTAATTCATTCATCACTGTTTTAGTCGAAGCTAACTTTATATAGATATTATCAAGTTCACTTTTTGTTGTTTCACTTTTCTTGCTCATATAATTAGAGGAAACACTAATTTCTTCAGAAGAACTAGCTAATTGTTGTAATGCTGAAAATGTCTTTTCGATATTATTAACGGTTTCAGCTGTACGTTGATCCAGTAAAGAAACCTCTTTTTTAGATTTGTCAGCTATTTTTGTTAATTCAAGAATGGTAATATTTAATTCCTCAGTACCGGCAATGACTTGATCTGAAACAACTTGTGATTCATGTACAAAAGATTTAACCGCTTCAAATTTATCTGGTTGTGTCTCCATAGTGTTTATTTGTTTGTTAAATGAAAGAGTATGTATTAGGATTGTACTAATCGTGTAAGTACAGGCAAATAGGAGAAAGTTTACATGTGAAAAGTTGATAAAAAGATAACTAAACCCTAGGAACATACAGGAGATGAAAACCTTTATCGTTTTTGAGACCATGAAACCACCCTTTCGTCGTTAGTCTTTTCTCAGATTAACAGTCTTCGATTAAAATTAGTGAAAGATTGTAACATTTTTTAACAGTCTTATTTTAGGGTCTTTTCTAAAAGATTGTTGCTAATTGAATGAATTTCATAATTACCAAAAACGAGTCACATAAATCAATATATAGTTTACGAATGGTTTTTACGCAACTATATATTGATCTTAGTGACGAAAATAAAGAATTATGAAATTCATTGAATTACTAAACCTTTTTAATCAAGGCCAAAACGCATAAAAAACAGCAAACGATAGAATGTCTGCTGTTTCTAATTGTAGTGAAAAATCATATATTCTCCTGCTTCAACACATCAATAATATTCTCTTTTCGTACTTTAGAAGTTGAGTACATCATGGTCAAGCCAACAATGATAAACACAGCTATTACCACATAGATCATATGGTTAAGAGGTAGGGTGAAATCGTAACTAAAGCTATGCATCATCGCATGGTGAATCCAATACATGATTGCAATGCTAACTGGCAGCCCATATAGGACCGCTTTTAACCCGTAAAAGATGCTTTCAAAATGAATCATTCTCATAAACGATTTCGGTGTCATTCCAACCGATTTAAGCATCGCAAATTCACGCTTTCGAAGAGAAATGCTAGTTGAGATCGTGTTTAAAATATTGGCAACTGAAATGCTCGTAATTAAGGTAATAAATCCGTATACAAAAATAGAGATGAATAAGAGAAATTGTTTATCTTGATGATGGTAGTGATAGTGATTATGATAGCTTAATTCTTTATTGAGCTCATCAATGTAATATTGTGTTTTCATAGGGTCATTCGTTTGTAAAAATAGTTCAGTATATACTTTGTCTGTATCACCGACAAACTCTGTTACCAAGACTTTCGGTACAATAACAGTAATTTCCCCAAGATTCCTAGGAGACCAAACACCCATTGGGACTTGATCCAATAATGCAAAAACCTCTATTTCATTTAAAAGTGTATGCTCATACGTTTCCCAATCAGTTTCATGAAGCGCCAGTTTATCACCAACCTTAGTATAGATTGCTTTTGTATCTACATACTTATTTGTTTCCCAATCATGGAAGGTTACTTGATCAATGACAATTGCACTAAATTTTTCAGAATCATAAAGCTGATCAATACTAATGTTTAACTCTTTTGCAAATGCTTGTAATGTTAGATCGTCAACCCCTGAGATAATAACATTATACCGGTACATTCCATCTTCAAGCCACTCTTTAGGAATGTCAAGGCTTACTTGACTTTCTTCTACCCAAGCACCTAATTGTACCGACGTTACAATTGAATAACTTGTAACATCTTCCTGCTCAATGATTGCTTTAATTTGAGCGTCATCAGTTGGGTTATAAACGACAATATCGTGATCGTAAGTATCCATGGATAAGTCAACCGCTTTTTCAATCGTTGCTGTAAAAAAAACAACAGTTAAATAAAGAACGATACTAATAACAAGAGAAAATACAGTTACTTGATATTTTCTTTTGTTTCTCTTTAAATTCTTTAGACCGATTTCGGCCTCGATTCCAAACAGTTTGCGAACGAGCTTTGTTGTTTTCACCTTTTTTCGGGTCAATTTCACATCTGTTGTCTGTCGGATTGCTTCTATTGCTGTAATTTTTGAAGCTTTTCTTGCTGGTAAATAGGTGGAGATAAAAATCGTTAACATTGACACTGTACATGCCACTAAAATAGACGATGGAGTCACCACGACTTTTAACTTTTCTGAAATTCCTAAAGCTTCTTCGATAATGTGATTGATAAAATAAAACGTAGCAGTCATACCACCTAATCCCATTAGAATACCAATTGGGATACTAATTGTACCAATTATGGCGCCTTCAAAAAATACAGAATTTCTTTTTTGACTTTTTGTCGCACCGACACTAGACAGCATCCCTAGATGGCGTGCTCTTTCGGAAACGGAAATCGCAAACGCATTATAAATAAGGGCAACTGATCCAGTAACAATAATGAAAGTAATGATGGTTGCCATTGAATAGAGTGTACTTCGAAGCCCATCGTTACTTGTCACCCCTTGGTAACGTAATAAATTATGATTAAAGCGATAAGAATCTATTCCGAGTTCAGCGACTAAAGTTTCAGCGTGTGTATAGATAGATAGGTCTGGTTTAGAAATGATGACAGAGGCATGAACGAGATCATTCCCAATGAGTGTTTCATCAAGATAACTGATGACCGTATAGCCTGGTGCCCATGTTGGTTCCCAACGAGGACGATCCATAATACCGACAATTGTGTACGTCTTTGTTAATTCATACTCAAACGACTCGTCCATTAAGCCTTCATGTTGGTTTAACCGTCGATTCTCCTCATTTAAAATTCTTTGTCCTACATCTAATGTTAGTTGATCCGCGAGTTCAAATGTTACGCCCGCATTTGAGGCAATTTCTTCTGAAATGATAATCTCTGTTTCAGACTGGGGGAATCGACCGTCTTTTAATGTAATAGGAAAATTCTCGAATCCTTCAGCATTGTATTGTTTAATAAACAAATATGGTCGATTTTCGTTTTGACTGTTTTCGAGCAAAGCATAGCCGAGGTCTTTAGAAATAATTAAAGTGTCAGTCTTTTCATCGTCTTGGATCGCTTTAAGTTGCTCTAGATTCACATTTTGGTATAAAACATGCCACAGTCCATCATCGGCAATTGACTGTCGCTGCATTAAATCTAAAAAAGAAATCGAAAGTGTAGCAACAGCAGTGATCATCGCAACGGAGATAATTGTACCTATAATGGTAATTAACGTCCGTTTTTTGTTCATTTTTAATTGTCTTAACGTTAGTTTGTTGATGATGTTCATGAACGGATCACCTCATCACTAGCAATTCTTCCGTCTTCAATTGAAATGACACGATCTGCTTGAAGGGCAATTCGTTCATCGTGAGTAATGACAATTAACGTTTGATTATACGTTTTGTTAAACATTTTTAAAAGACTAATAATCTCGGTACTATTTTTACTGTCTAAGTTACCGGTTGGCTCATCTGCAAGTATAATTGCAGGGTTACTAATTAACGCTCTGCCAATCGAGACACGCTGTTGTTGTCCGCCAGAGAGTTGGTTCGGTAAATAATCTAATCGATCTAACAATCCTAATGAGTGAACGATATTCTTAAATGCTTTTCGGTCAACCATATGTTGATCCAATAGCATTGGCAGTGTAATGTTTTCTTCTACTGTTAAAATAGGAATAAGGTTATAAAACTGATAAATCAACCCGATTTGTCTTCTACGAAAAATTGCAAGTTGCGTTTCATTTAGATCATAAATGCTCGTTTGATCAACATAGACGTTTCCACTTGAAGGACGATCAACCCCTCCGAGTAAATGTAGTAAGGTTGATTTCCCAGATCCTGATGGGCCAATAATTGCAACAAAATCCCCTTTGTTGATTGTAAATGAGACATCATCTAATGCTTTTACAGCCGTTTCTCCTTTTCCATACACTTTAGATAGGCGTTCTACTCTTAAAATTTCCATTTTTTAACCTCCAACTAGTTCTAATACGCTTATTTTATCTATCTAAAATGACTTTCCAGTGACTGTAAAATGACATTATCGTCACTTATATGAATTTCATCATCTCTTTAGATGAGTCACATAAGGCAATCGATCGTTTGCGAAAGGTTTAACGCAACGATTGATTGTTCTTCGTGACGGTAAGTCATGATAAATTTATCTACTTAAATGATTTTTTTATAAAATTTGATGATAAACGTTGTGCCTTTTCCTAAATTGCTTTTTACATCAATTGTTCCGTTTTGACTTTTGATGATCGCATGTGCCATCGCCAGTCCAATTCCAACACTTTCATCAGAGGCATTTTTACCTTTATAAAAACGCTTAAAAATAAACGGAAGTTCCTTCTTTGAAATTCCTTCTCCTGAGTCGGTAATGCTGATTTCAGTAAAGAGAGCATTTTCTGAAAAAGAAATGTGTATTGTTCCACCATGAGGCGTGTGTTCGACACAATTTTTAACAATGTTAATCAGTGCTTCCTGAGTCCAGTTTTCATCACCTATAAATGTAGTAGAATCGTCACCATTGACCACAAGGATCTGCTCTTTAATATCAATAGGAATAAGCAGAGGCGCAACAGCTTTCCTAAGTAACTCGTTAGCGGCAACACGTTCACGTTTAAACCGCACCGCTCCCGCATCAATTTTTGATAGTTTCAACAATGAGGAAACTAACCAGTCAATTCTTTCAAGTTGCAGTTGAATAGACTGGGTGAACTCCGTCCGTTTATCAATAGGAAGTAATGGGTTTGATAAAAGATCTGACATTACGACCATTGAAGTTAGCGGTGTTTTTAATTGATGCGAGATATCTGATATTGCTTCGGTTAATTTCACTTTTTCGTTTTGTAAAATGGAATGTTGTTCTGATAATTTTAACGTGACTTTGTATATCTCATTTTTTAAAATACTCAATTCACCTTCGCGATTATCGCGAAGATCTAATGAATAGTCTCCTGAACTTATTTTTCTTAAGAGCCACAGGACAAAATTAAATTTTTGATGAAGTAATTTGAAAAATGTGGA
>CAZIRM010000032.1:0-15334 GCA_964541705.1 uncultured Bacillaceae bacterium
TTACTACTTACGTGCTCTTAGAGGAAAAGCGGCTCGTATTAAAGAAATTCGATAATAACAAAAAAGAGCTTGAAATCAAGCTCTTTTTTTGTATGGAAAGATCGTTGAAATGCTCATCGGCATTGTGCCGAGTTTTCTGTTTTATCATGTTCAGTGACAAAAACATTTTTTAAAAAAGCTACTTTCTTTTATGGCGAGGAATTTTTGGGAGCTGTATTATTACCTATTAGAATGATGAAGTTCATGAATGTGCAAATATGATCTTTATAAGGTATAATAATAAGAAACATATAGAAAAGATGGGGGATACATAATGTCAAAAAGTGAATCGTGGGAATGGGTTAGAGCTATCGCTATTGCATTATTACTAGCATTTATTATAAGGTATTTTTTATTTGCGCCAATTTTAGTCGACGGTGACTCTATGATGCCAACCTTAAACGATGGAGATAAATTAATTGTAAATAAAATAGGATACAAAATTGGACAACCCGACCGATTTGATATTGTTGTGTTTCATGCAACATCCGAAAAAGATTATATTAAAAGGGTGATTGGTTTGCCAGGTGATTCAATATCTTATGTTGATGATATACTATACATTAATGGCGAAGCGATTGATGAGCCTTATTTACAGGAATACAAAAATTCTACAACACATTTACCTTTAACAGAAAACTTTACACTGAAAGAGGTAACGGGCTACGATGTGGTTCCGGATCATCATATTTTTGTACTAGGAGACAATCGCCAATTTAGTAGAGATAGTCGACATATTAATGTTATACCGTATGAAGAAGTTGTTGGAAACGCAAGATTTGTTTTTTGGCCGTTAACAGAAATACGAATTGCAAAGTAGGTGGAAACATGACGATACAATGGTTCCCTGGTCATATGGCCAAGGCACGCCGTGAAGTAACAGAGAAGTTAAAACAAATTGATGTTGTTTTTGAATTGGTTGATGCTAGAGTACCTCTATCCTCTAGAAATCCAATGATTGATGAACTCGTTTCACATAAGCCAAGACTAATTCTCTTGAATAAAGCAGATATAGCTGATCCGGTGGTTACTGATCAATGGAAAGTTTATTTCCAGAATAAAGGTTTTAAAGTGCTTACGATTGACTCCCAATTGGGGAAAGGAATTGAAAAAATTCCAGGTGCGGCTAAAGAGCTTGCAGAAGATTTATTAAAGAAACTAAAAGCAAAAGGAATGAAGCCGCGTGCAATTCGGGCACTTATTTTAGGAATACCTAACGTTGGGAAATCAACATTGATTAACCGCTTGGCAAAGAAGAAAATCACGAAAACTGGTGATCGGCCAGGGATTACAAAGCAACAACAGTGGATAAAGGTTGGGAAAGAGCTTGAGTTATTAGATACTCCAGGTATTTTGTGGCCTAAATTTGAAGACCAATTAGTTGGCTTACGTCTTGCTGCAAGTGGAGCGATAAAAGACGAAATATTGGATTTTCAGGACGTAGCAGTTTATTTAGTGAATTACTTAAAAACAGAGTACCCTAATGAATTAATGTCTCGATATAAACTTAACGATTTAAGTGAAGACGTTGTTGAGATTTTAGACGAGATAGGAAAAAGTCGTGGCCTTTTATTAAGTGGAGGGCATATTGACTACGACAAGGCTTCGGAATTAATTTTGCGTGAATTTCGGGCTTGTAAAATCGGTCGCATCTCTTTAGAAAAACCTGATCTATAAGTAAAAAACAGTTGGCGTCATGTCTGCGTTAACTGTTTTTTTGTTTGTCTACGGGGAATTACCCACTACTAGTAACCCTAAAAAAGTTTGTTGTCTAAGCCGATATAAAAAAAGAATTAAAGGCTATCGTAGAAAGAGTGTGAGTATGAAAAAATCTATTAAAGAAATAGAGATAACGTTATCAAATATGACAGAAATCGATAAAAAATTTTTAGAAGAGATAAAGAATGACGAGCGAAAAGGCGTACAAAGAGCTCTTGTTAAATGGAAGAAAGAACAAGAAAAAAGACTTCAATTAATCGAACAGTTTGAACAAATGTCTGTTTATGAAAAAGAGCTATACGATAAAGGTGTACGGTATATTGCCGGGATTGATGAAGTAGGTCGCGGTCCGCTTGTAGGTCCCGTAGTCGCAGCGGCTGTCATTTTACCAGTTGAGTTTAAACTTTATGGTTTAACCGATTCAAAAAAACTATCAAAAGAAAAACGAGATGATTTTTACGAAATTATTAATAGAGAAGCCATTGCTGTAGGTGTTGGAATCATTACTCCTGCAAAGATTGATCAAGTCAATATATATGAAGCTACGAAACTAGCAATGTTACAAGCAATTCATCAACTGAACGTTCAGGCCGAACATTTATTGATTGATGCGATGCGATTGCCTATTGCAATCGAACAAACGTCTATCGTTAAGGGGGATAGCAAAAGTATCTCTATTGCAGCAAGTTCAGTGATAGCTAAGGTGACACGTGATAAGGTGATGGAGAACCTTCATCTTAAGTACCCACAATACGGCTTTAATAAAAATATGGGTTACCCCACTGCTGAGCACTTACAAGCAATTGAAGAACATGGCATTTGCTCAGAACATCGACGCTCATTTGGGCCAGTGAGAGATAAGTGTAGGACTAATTCCTTGTTTTGATTGTGGATTTAGAAAGTTGGTGAAGACAGTATGTTTCAAGCGAGTATGATACAAACGTTATTAAATGGTTTAAAGCCAATTTCTACAAGAAATAGCCACCTGCGTCCGGGGCAATTATTCCAAGGGGAGATTATCAAGCTGTATCCAGACCAAATGGCGAGTCTTAAGCTTGGTAATACAATGTTAACGGCACGTTTAGAAGCCCCTTTGATTGTTGGTGAAAAGTATTGGTTTGAAGTTCTCCCTGGGGGAGACTTGCCGAATCTCAAAGTTGTAGAACAAGCAAAAACAACGAAAATGGTCATGGGAACTTAATAAAAAGGTTGGGTCTAAAGCCTCATAAGGGCAACGACCTACTATTAAAGCACTTAATAAGAAACAATGTACCTTTTACGAAAGAGCATCTTGTAAGCGGGGAACAAGTATTAAAATCTTTAAAGATTAATAATGAAAAAGTAGTGGATGTTATACAAACACTAATTCATAAAAATATACCGATCACTGAGTCCACTTTCCTAGCTGTCCAAGCTTCACAAATGCCACAGTCTTTTTCTAGCGATCTTGTTGAATTACATCAACTACTGCTCGATAGTAACCAAAATGACAGACCGCTTGTCCAATTGATAAAATTGCTTGAAGAGTCTTTTTTAGCGAAAAGTCATTCAGAGTATATGCTCAAAGATTTAAAGCCTTTATTGGCACAAATGGATCGCTCCATTCAAATTCAAGAGCCCGAGGGTACTTTAACAGGTGATGACGCTGTTGTAACAAATTCATTAGAGGGTTTATCTAAAGACAATAAAGAAAGTGCTCAAATATTACCTGAGTGGCCCAAAGGTAATGATTCTCTTTTAAAACAACAATTGACTAGCAATATAATTCTTCAACAGCTAATAACACGTTCGAAGGAAATCGGTTTTCAATATGAAAAGGATCTCGTTAGTTTGTTAAATGAAAATGAGTTTAAATCAAAAAGTGAACACTTGATGGGGCAACTCAAACCGCTATTAATCGAGGCACTAGAACTAACGTTATCTGTAGAATTAATGAAGAAATTAGAAACGGTGCTTCAGCGGATAACAGGGCAACAACTCCTCTCAACAGAACAGTACGGTCCAGTGCATCAAATTAGCTATACCTTGCCAATAAAGCTAGGAGCGTTTGAAACTGATGTGAATATACAATGGGAAGCAAAACGAAAAGAAAATGGTAAATTAGATGAAAGCCATTGTCGCATCATCTTCTATCTGCATTTACTTCATTTAAATGAGGTGATGATTGATGTGCAGGTTCAAAATCGGATAATATCTATACATGTTTTTAATGAATTTGAGCACCCTGTTCCCTTAACAAATTCGCTGCAACCCTTCTTAAAAGAAGCGTTACAAACGATGAACTATCAACTTTCGTCACTTAAGTGGACAAAGGTTTCTGAAACGGCGCAACAGAAAGGCAAAAAAGCACAGACGGTACCTAAAGCTGTTTATGAAAACCGATTATACAAAGGGGTGGATTTTCGAGTATGAAACAATTTGAATTCAAAAAACCTCAAGCACTCGCTTTAAAATATGACAAAAATAAAGACGCGGCTCCGCGAGTAATTGGCAAAGGACAAGGTTTTGTTGCAGAAGAGATTATTTACCTAGCAAAACAACACAACATACCAATTCAAGAGGATCCAACTCTTGTTCACTTACTTTCCCAGCTAGAGATTAATGAAATGATTCCAGAAGAACTGTATGAGGTCGTTGCGGAAATATTTGCATTTATTTATCAAGTCGATAACAATATAAAAATATTGTAACCAATGGATAGGAGGAAATCCTGTAGTTTCATTTTAACTGAAGGAAAAACAGTTATTATTCAATCCTTTTTCTTAAAATTAATTTTATTGGAAATAATACTAAAGAAATCCAAGAACCACTGGTCCTGGGATTAAGTATTTCAAAAAATTAATTTGAAAAGAAAGAGGTCTTTTTATGGATAACAACATCCACCAATTAGCTTATCTTTATGCACATCAACAAGAAATTGCAGAAGAATTTGGGATTAACAAGTCAGTAACGGAACGTGATCTTTTTATGAAAGAAAGTAAGAGGAGAAAAAGGAATAATAAGGTGAATAGAAATGAAGAAAAAAAGAGAATTTGATCCTAATCCCGAAACGCCCCTAGATCATTGGAATATAAACATTGACCCGGCAATTATGTCTGGAGATCACTGGGTACAAGAGGAAAACGCCCCGTTAGAAGGAATTGGTTACAGTAATAGTGACAGTTGTCATGTCGTTGAAACAAATCTATCACCACCTAAAAGCATGTTTATGCATCCGACTATAAATGTAAGCTATAAGAATATTGAACGTGATAGTTAGAAAAGTACATAAATGATAAGGACCTACAAGTGATTGCAGGTCATTATCATTTTTTTATTTACAAAGAGGATTCTAAAAAAGCAATCACGAATAACATCATTAATTAAATGTACAAGACGTTTTACAAACTATACAAGGAAGAAATGTCATACTATATTTGATGAAATAGGGGGAAAGGCGAAACAGGAAGCAGCTGATTGAATTAAATTCCATATAACGAAGCGGGGGATTGGTGTCATAACAGCACAGAAGGAATAAGGAGAAATAAAAATCTTACATTAAATCGTAATACCTTCCTATTGTGTGTGTCAATTTCAGCTTGAAACTAATTTGCTTCATAGGATTCATGTTGGTAATTTTGAAATTCATTTAAACAATAAAAGAGGAGATAAGGGTGATGGAAGTGAATAAGAGAAATCGACTAATTCAGATTCATTCTTGTAGAGGAGTTGGCTGGAAAACCATTCGTTCATTTTTAGACTATGATCCGACTCTTGAAAGTATTTTTGAACTAAAACAAGCACAATTTCAAACATTATTTAAAATGAAATCTTTGAATAGCTATCAATTTTATAACGATTTATCCAAAACAAAGGACGTCATCTATGAGTATTGTAAACAAGGTATCAAACTTATAACAATCTTTGATGCAGATTATCCTGCACTGCTAAAACAAATATACGATCCACCATGGGTGTTATATTGTAGGGGAGACCATTCCCTATTAAATAGAGAGATGCTAAGTGTGGTTGGTACGAGGACCCCTTCTAACAATGGCTTGGCGAGTGTAGAAAAAATTGTTCTTCCTTTAATAAGTAAAGGTTATGTGATCACAAGCGGTTTAGCGGTAGGTATCGATGCAAAGGCTCATATCACAACAATTCGAAATAATGGTAAGACGATTGCCGTTATTGCCTCAGGTTTTGATCATATTTATCCAAAGTGCCACAAAAAGTTGGCCGCATTTATAGCAGACCATCATTTAATCATATCTGAATACCCTCCTTATCAACCGCCACAAAAGTGGCAATTTCCAATGAGAAATCGAATTATAAGTGGTTTGGCGAAGGGAGTCGTTGTTGTAGAAGCTAGAAAAAAAAGCGGCTCATTAATAACTGCCGAGTTAGCAATGGATTACGGAAGGGAAGTTTTTGCGGTACCGGGTTCAATTTTGGATGACCGTACAGAAGGCCCTCATCAGTTAATTCAAGAAGGGGCAAAACTAACAAGGAATGGAGAAGACGTTTTAACTGAATTTGAATAATTTTCATTTATAGTTAACAAGTAAAAAAGTGATGCTGCATAGCGGTTTTCAAGGCTGAAAATGATAATAATAACGTTAAAAATTTATATAAACAAGCACGAATGTGTTTGACAAATAGTAAAATAGTGGTTAATAATAGGGAAGATTTAAAAATTACCTCTGAAGGGGGAGTAAAAATATGGCAGATTATTTAGTAATTGTTGAATCTCCCGCAAAAGCAAAAACAATTGGTAAGTACTTAGGTAAGAAATATACAGTGAAAGCATCCATGGGACACGTCATCGACCTTCCTAAAAGTCAAATGGGAGTAGATATTGAACACGGATATAACCCTAAATACATAACAATCCGAGGAAAAGGGCCAATATTAAAGGATTTAAAAACGGCTGCGAAAAAGGTAAAGAAAATTTTTCTAGCAGCTGACCCTGATCGTGAAGGAGAAGCAATTGCTTGGCATTTAGCGCACAGTTTAAATATTGACCAAAGTTCAGATTGTCGCGTTGTGTTTAACGAAATTACAAAACAAGCGATTAAAGATGCATTTAAGACACCACGAAAAATAAATATGGATCTAGTTGATGCACAGCAGGCTAGGCGAGTTCTTGACCGTCTCGTCGGTTACAATATAAGCCCATTATTATGGAAGAAAGTTAAAAAAGGCCTAAGTGCTGGACGTGTACAATCCGTGGCAGTAAAGATGATCATTGATCGTGAGAAAGAAGTCAAAGAATTTGTACCAGAAGAATATTGGTCAATAGAATCTTCATTAAAAGTAGAAAACGATCTTTTTGAAGCAAAGTTTTATGGGATAGATGATAAAAAAATACAGTTGAGTTCTGAACAAGAAGTAAATGACGTATTAAAAAGGCTAAAGGGTCAGCAATTCACTGTTGAGTCGGTAAAGAAAAAGGAGCGAAAAAGAAACCCTGTTTTGCCTTTTACAACATCATCACTACAACAAGAAGCTGCGCGGAAATTAAACTTTCGAGCTAAAAAGACAATGATGATCGCTCAGCAACTATACGAAGGTATTGATATCGGGAAGGAAGGCACAGTCGGTTTAATCACCTATATGAGAACAGACTCCACTCGCATATCGGAAACGGCTGAAAATGAAACAAAGCAGTACATTGAGATGAAGTATGGAAAAGAATATATCTCAACTGAAAAGAAACAAGTAAAAAAAGAAACGAAATCTCAAGATGCTCATGAAGCCATTCGTCCGACATCGGTATTATTAGACCCTAAATCGATAAAAAATTATTTAAGTAGAGATCAATTACGACTATATAAGTTAATTTGGGAAAGACTTGTTGCGAGCCAAATGGCACCAGCCATTTTAGATACAATGAGTGTTAACCTAGTGAATGAGGGTGTTATTTTTCGCGCAACTGGTTCGAAAATTAAATTTCCGGGTTTCATGAAAGTTTATATTGAAGGAAATGACGATGGAACGAAAGAAGAAGATAAATTATTACCTTACCTAGAAGAGGGGATGGTAATAGAAGTAGAAAAAATAGACCCTAACCAACATTTTACACAACCGCCACCAAGATATACAGAGGCGAGACTCGTTAAAACGATGGAAGAACTTGGGATAGGTAGGCCTTCAACGTTTGCGCCAACGTTAGATACAATTCAAAGACGCGGTTATGTATCATTAGAAGATCGCCGGTTTGTCCCTACTGAACTAGGGGAAATCGTGTTGCAACTAATTAACGAGTTCTTCCCGGAAATCTTAGATGTTGAATTTACAGCAAAGATGGAAAACGATTTAGACTCAATTGAAGAAGGAGAAACAAACTGGGTCAAGATCATTGATCAATTTTACAAAGGTTTTGAGGAGAATTTAAAAATTGCCGAAGAAGAAATGAAGGAAGTTGAAATTAAGGACGAACCAGCTGGTGAAGACTGTGAAAAATGTGGTCATGAAATGGTTTATAAAATGGGCCGTTTCGGAAAATTTATGGCGTGTTCAAACTTTCCAGAATGTAGAAATACGAAAGCGATCGTGAAAGACATAGGGGTTAAATGTCCGAGCTGTAAAGATGGCAATATTGTTGAGAGAAAAAGTAAGAAAAGACGAATTTTTTACGGATGTGACCAATACCCAGAATGTGACTTTCTTTCTTGGGATAAACCAATCTCACGTCCTTGTCCAAAATGTAACGATATGTTAGTTGAGAAGAAGTCTAAAAAGGGTGTACAGATTGAATGTACAAAATGTGATTATAGTGAGAACCCTTCTTAGAAAATAAAGCACCTAAAGGAGTAGACAAGATGATAGTTAACGTTGTTGGGGCAGGTTTAGCAGGAAGTGAGGCTGCTTGGCAATTAGCAAACAGAGGCGTACAAGTGCGCTTATTCGAAATGAGACCAGTAAAGCAAACACCTGCTCATCATTCAGATAAATTTGCCGAACTAGTTTGTAGTAATTCACTTAGGTCCAACGCGCTGTCAAACGCTGTTGGGGTATTAAAAGAAGAGATGCGGCAGCTTAATTCGGTGATCATTCAATCGGCCGATGATTGCAGTGTACCGGCTGGAGGTGCATTAGCTGTTGATCGGCATGAGTTTGCAGATTTAGTGACACAAAGGGTTAAAAACCACCCTCTCGTTGAAGTCATTAATGAAGAAATAACTGAAATCCCTGAAGGACCAACAATTATTGCTTCTGGCCCTTTAACAACAGAAGCACTTTCTGAATCGTTGAAAAAGTTGACTGGTGAAGATTATTTATATTTTTATGATGCAGCAGCACCGATTATTGAGACTGACAGTATTGATATGGATAAAGTTTATTTGAAATCACGATACGATAAAGGTGAAGCAGCTTATTTAAACTGTCCAATGAATGAAGAAGAATTTACTCGTTTTTATGAGGCGCTAATCAATGCGGAAACAGTTCCTTTGAAAGAATTTGAAAAGGAAATATTCTTTGAGGGCTGTATGCCGATTGAAGTCATGGCGAAAAGAGGAATGAAAACATTACTGTTTGGTCCAATGAAGCCAGTTGGATTAGAAGACCCTAAGACAGGAAAACGCCCATATGCGGTTGTGCAGTTACGTCAAGATAATCAATCCGGCACACTTTATAATATTGTCGGTTTTCAAACACATTTAAAATGGGGACCGCAAAAAGAAGTGTTACAATTAATTCCTGGTTTAGAGAATGCAGAAATTGTTCGCTATGGCGTTATGCACAGAAACACATTTATCAATTCCCCAAACCTCTTAGAGCCAACATACCAATATAAACAGCGTCAGGAATTGTTTTTTGCTGGACAAATAACAGGCGTCGAAGGGTATGTTGAGTCAGCGGCAGCAGGACTAGTGGCCGGGATTAATGCAGCTCGTTTTGTAAAGGGCGAAGAACTCCTTGTCTTTCCTGTCGAAACTATTTTAGGTAGTATGGCAAATTATATAACAACAGCAAACCAAAAGTCATTTCAGCCAATGAACGCAAACTTTGGTTTACTTCCTCCGATAGAACCAAGGGTTAAGAATAAAAAAGAACGGTATGAGGCCTTAGCGACTAGGGCGTTAGATACAATTCAGAATTTTGTGAAAAATCTCTAGAAAATCTTGCATCTATAGGCAACTTATGATAATATTTAGTAGCCTTGTGAGGTGAGGAGAATTGGAAGAATCATTTCAAGATTTGGAAATGTTTATTCGGTATCTACAAGTTGAAAAAAATTACTCTAGCAATACAGTTATGAATTATAAAAAGGATATTGGTCAATTTCAATCCTTTATGAAGCAGCACGACATCAATCGTTTTGCTGCTGTTTCGTATGCCGATGTAAGGAATTTTCTAACTGAACTCCACTCGCAATCCTATGCAAAAAAAACGATTGCACGAAAAATATCTTCTTTGCGGAGTTTATACAAGTTTTTAATGAGAGAAGAAATCGTAACTAATAACCCTTTTGCGTTAGCTGCTACTCCTAAAAAAGAAATTCGGTTACCTAAGTTTCTGTACGAAGAAGAGCTAAACGGTTTATTTTCTGTGTCTGACCTGAGTACCCCATTAGGACAAAGAAACCAAGCAATTTTAGAACTGTTGTATGGAACGGGCATTAGAATAAGTGAATGTTGCAATTTAACAATTGGTAGCCTTGATTTTCAATCAGGTACGATATGTGTAATGGGTAAAGGAAGAAAAGAACGCTTTGTACCAATTGGTTCATATGCAATTGAAGCATTACATAGGTATATAAATAACGGCAGAATGGTGCTATTAAAAAAGCATGGTGAAAATAATTCCCACCTTTTTCTAAACTATCGGGGTGGAATCTTAACACCAAGAGGAGTAAGAACAGTTCTTGATGAAGTGGTAAAAATGACTGCCTCAAACATACGTATTAGCCCGCACGTTCTTCGGCACACATTCGCCACTCATCTATTAAATAAAGGTGCAGATTTAAGAGCTGTCCAGGAATTGTTAGGGCACTCTCACTTATCTTCAACTCAAGGGTACACACATGTGACGAAAGACCGTTTAAAATCTGTGTATAATAACTTTCATCCTAGAGCATAAGAGTGAACAAATGGAAGGAGGAATTGAATTGGAACATAGTTTTCATGCAACAACTATTTTTGCGATTCAACATAAAGGAAAGTGTGCCATGTCAGGTGATGGGCAAGTAACATTTGGTAATGCCGTTGTCATGAAACATACGGCTAGGAAAGTTAGAAAAATCTTTAATGGAAAGGTTTTAGCTGGTTTTGCTGGGTCTGTTGCTGATGCTTTTACATTATTCGAAAAATTTGAGGGGAAATTAGAGGAGTACAATGGAAACTTACAAAGAGCAGCGGTAGAACTTGCGAAAGAATGGAGAAGTGACAAAGTACTAAGAAGACTGGAAGCAATGTTAATTGTAGCAAACGAGGCAAACTTATACCTTGTATCTGGAACTGGAGAGGTGATTGAACCCGATGATGGGATTTTAGCCATAGGGTCGGGAGGAAATTATGCCTTATCTGCTGGTAGAGCATTAAAAAAGAATGCCCCAAACTTAACAGCCAAAGAGATTGCGAAAGCAGCATTAGAAACCGCAGCGGATATTTGTGTATATACGAATCATAACATCATCTTAGAAGAATTGTAGTCAAGCGTTTACTACAGGTTAGAAAGCGCTTACGTGAAAATTCGAGGAAAAGTACAAGGAGCTTGGTGATTATTTGGCCAAACCTGCGCCACTTATAAACAAATTGATTGTGTACTGAAAATTGACTGAGTACGACTCTAACTATTTTTATGCTTTCTTATTTCATAAAAAAGGAGTGTTAATATGGAAATCCATTTCACCCCAAGACAAATTGTTCAAAAACTTGATCAATACATTATTGGACAGGAGAAGGCAAAGCGATCGGTCGCCATTGCCCTTCGAAACCGTTATCGCCGAAACCAGTTAAGTGATCATTTGCGTGATGAGGTAACGCCAAAAAACATATTAATGATTGGCCCAACAGGAGTAGGTAAAACAGAAATTGCTAGAAGACTTGCAAAATTAGTAGGAGCTCCGTTTGTAAAGGTAGAAGCAACCAAGTTTACAGAAGTTGGTTATGTTGGTCGTGATGTAGAAGCGATGGTCCGAGATTTGGTTGAAACTTCTATAAGAATTGTCAAAGAAGAAAAAATGAAAAATGTACGTAATCAGGCCGAAAAGAATGCCAATCATCGGATTGTTGAACTACTTGTCCCTACAAAAAAGAAAACCAACACTTATAAAAATCCGTTCGAAATGATCTTTGGTAATCAAAGTGACGAGCAACATGGGTCAAATGACATAAGTGAAGAGTCGGATGTACACAAACGTCGAAAACAAACGGAACATAAGCTCGCGCTAGGGGAACTTGAAGATCACATCGTAACAATTGAAATAGATGAACAATCTGCTGGTTTTCTTGACATGTTCCAAGGAGCAGGAATGGAACAAATGGGCGTCAATATGCAAGATATGCTTGGCGGAATGTTACCTAAAAAGAAAAAAAAGAGAAAATTGCCGGTTGCTGAGGCTAGAAAAGTATTAATTGAAGACGAAGCGCAGAAATTAATTGATATGGATGAAGTTACACAAGAAGCCGTTTCAAAAGCAGAGCATTTGGGAATTATCTTTATAGACGAAATCGATAAAGTAGTTGGAAAGAATCAACAATCTGCAGATGTGTCTAGAGAAGGTGTACAACGTGATATTCTACCCATCGTCGAAGGTTCAACAATTGTTACAAAATATGGCCCTGTAAAGACTGATCATATTTTATTTATTGCTGCGGGTGCGTTTCACCTTGCAAAACCATCCGATTTAATCCCAGAACTCCAAGGAAGATTTCCAATCCGTGTTGAACTATCTAGTTTATCCGTCGATGATTTTGTAAAAATTCTCGTTGAACCGGATAATGCAATAATTAAGCAATATCAGGCTTTACTTGAAACGGAAGGTATACAAGTGAAGTTTTCTGACGATGCTATTCAAAGAATTGCAAAAATTGCCACAGAAGTAAATCAAGAAACCGAAAATATTGGAGCGAGAAGACTTCATACAATATTAGAACGCCTTCTAGAAGATTTATCCTTTGACGCTCCTGATATAAATCTTGAGGAAATTGTTATTACACCTGCATACGTTGACGAAAAACTTGCAACCATTGCGAAAAATCGCGACTTGAGCCAATATATTTTATAATAGTCATTGCACTAGGAGGAGAAATATGAATTTACTACTGAAAACCAGAAAAATAAACGAAA
This sequence comes from uncultured Bacillaceae bacterium, assembly GCA_964541705.1. Lineage (GTDB taxonomy): Bacteria > Bacillota > Bacilli > Bacillales > Anaerobacillaceae > Anaerobacillus. The sequence continues at coordinate 13,036 of CAZIRM010000032.1, forward strand.
TGTTACAGAAAACGGCAGGGCAACCGGTTAATTTTAAAGAGATGGCTGAAACGTTACGAGATGTGATCTCTGCAAATATTTTTATTGTAAGCCGCCGTGGAAAATTATTAGGGTTTGCGATTAAACAAGAAATTGACAATGAGCGTATGAAAAAAATGTTGGAAGACCAACAGTTTCCAGAAGGATACACAAAAAATCTATTTAAAGTGACAGAAACGTCTTCTAACTTAGATGTTGAAAGTGAATTTACAGCATTTCCAATTGAAAATAAGGATTTATTTCGTACGGGTTTAACGACGCTAGTGCCAATAACTGGTGGTGGCGATCGCCTTGGTACACTTGTCTTAGCAAGGTTGACAGATTCATTTAATGATGATGACCTAATATTGGCAGAGTATGGCGCTACCGTTGTAGGGATGGAAATTCTTCATGAGAAAACAGTTGAAATTGAGCAAGAGGCTAGAAGTAAAGCAGTTGTGCAAATGGCAATTGGTTCACTCTCTTACAGCGAATTAGAAGCAGTAGAGCATATCTTTGATGAACTAGCCGGTAACGAAGGGTTACTAGTCGCAAGTAAAATCGCTGATCGTGTTGGTATTACTAGGTCGGTCATCGTGAATGCACTCCGAAAATTAGAAAGTGCGGGTGTGATTGAGTCGAGATCACTCGGAATGAAAGGTACCTATATTAAGGTTTTAAACAACAAATTCTTAAAGGAATTGGAAAAATTAAAAAGCAAATAAGGATCATTAAGAACACTGGTGCAAACTAGTGTTCTTAATTTGTGCAAAAAATCAACTTTAATCGTTATATTCGGTGAGATCAATAGCTATTTTAGCCGCATACAATGTCAAAGTAAAAAAAGATTGCTTAAAAAAACAAGGAGATGCATATAGTATGAAGTAGTTTTTTTCTAGAAAGAAAACAATGTATAAGATTGTGAAGTTATACTCTTGTCTTGCTAAACCGCCTACTCGCTCGAGGTCACTCCGGTCCGACAATTGAAGCCGAACGCAGGCTTCTGTTGGCCGACCTTCCAGTGAAGTTGCTGCTCTGAATTACTTCTTTGTAGACTTTGTGACGAGTAATCGCAGGAGCACGTCGCTCGTGATCAAGGCGTCTTCTGCCTTTGTTCTGTAGGTGGGCGAATTATAGCTAAATGGCAATTTGGAAATAAATATGCGTTATGTTTAGCGGTAAATTCCTGTATAATTAATTTCGATACTAGTCAAGTGAATGTAGGTCCTTTGGTAATATTTTCGAAAAAACTACTAGGTCTTTTAGCTTGAAATCGAGAAAAATTCAAACAAAGTTAGACATTTATCTGTTTTTTTATACAATACGACTATAATAACCTTTTTGTGTGAACCTTAACGGAGGTACCTATGAAACTGTTTTCAAACCCCACTACAACGCTTTTAGAACAATCAATTCATGCAGCATCGTTAAGACAAAAAACGATTGCGCAAAATATAGCAAATGTAGACACGCCCAATTATAAAGCGAAACAAACGGTATTTAAGCATCAGTTAGATCAAGCGATACGAACGAACGAATTTAGGGCTCATCGAACAAATGCGAAACACCTTGAGTTCAGTACAAAAAGTGGAGATCGAGCAATCGTCAAAAATAGACAGGATACAATGTTTAATCATAATGGAAATAATGTAGATATCGATTTTGAAATGAGTCAGATGGCTCAAAACCAAATCTACTATAACGCGTTAATAGATCGGTTAAATGGTCAGTTTAATAGTATAAAAACTGTGCTTGGGAGTGGTAGATAGTTATGTCAATGTTTCATGGATTTAACACAACAGCATCAGCCTTAACTGCTCAAAGATTAAGAATGGACGTCGTATCTTCAAATATGGCAAATATCGACACGACCAGAGGGCGTTTTGTGAATGGTGAGTGGCAACCTTACAGGAGAAAAATGGTTGTAATGCAACCAAACGAAAATAAATTTACCTCGCACTTATCAAAGGCTATGGGGAGTTCGGATCACCCAGGGAATGGAGTAAAGGTTAGTAGAATTATTGAAGACCAAACACCATTTAAATTGGTTTATCAACCTGAACATCCCGATGCAAATGATCAGGGGTATGTTCAATTACCGAATGTTGATCCTTTAAAAGAAATGGTCGACATGATGAGTGCAACACGATCTTATGAAGCGAATGTTACAACATTAAATGCGACAAAAAGTATGTTATTGAAAGCTTTAGAGATTGGAAGATAAAATACAATAGCCTCTCGGAATAAATGATGAAAAAAACAATGAATGCTGAGAAACAAA
>CAZIRM010000033.1:0-15232 GCA_964541705.1 uncultured Bacillaceae bacterium
GGTCTTCCTTTTTACATGGAATTTTCTATTTACACAAAATATTTTATACTCTCATTACCTTTCTAGTTAGTATGAGGAGGGCTCAAAATGAAAAAGTTTATTAAATTTACTATTTTTATTTTATTTATTTTATTTGTTATGCAGTTATTGCCTTTGTCTTCTAAAGAAAACCAAACAGGAGCAGGAGACATATGGTGGGCTAGCGTATCAGAAATTAAGGAGTCGTATCAAAAACTAAATCGAGATTAAAAGAAATCTAATATGAAATCAGTATTCACAACATGATTTAGTGAAGAATAATTTAACCATAATAAAACTGCTATAAAATGAGCCAAATTGGTTCATTTTTTGTGTTTAGAAAAAAGAATTTTATAATGGATACCATCGTCACTAAGACTAATATATAACTGCATATTCTCGGTTTACAAACTATATACTCATGAAAAGAAATTAATTTTCCCTTAAATATTCTAAGTTTGATGAAAACGCATACAATTTAATACGTACTTTAGCTTTATTAATTAAGTGGAGGGGTAATCATGACGAGGATTCAACGGAATGATGGAGGGATCTTTTATTATTGTATAACCTTAAAGAAGGGAAGGAAGGAAGACATTAATAATGAACTAGAAACATTATTATCAAACAAAAGATCCCTCGACAAAGTGATAAGTACATTAAATAGAGAGTGGGAAAATAAGGCCAAAATTGAAGAGGCAAGGTTAGTGGGTTATTATCTTATGTTGCGAGTGTCCTATAATGAGAGTCATAGATTTCATTTTTTAAATAATGATGAAGATTATAAAAAACAAATAGGTAAAAAACTCCTGGAAACATTCAAATTGCCAATTGAACAGTCTTCATTTCAGATAGATGAAATTGATGGTTTTTATTGGGACGAAAATGAAAGACGACTATACATTGTTAAGTGAATAAATTATTCTTGATTTAAAGAACTTAATTATGAAAATTCACAGAGGTATTCTTGATTATAAATATAAAAAGATGAACGGTCCTCAACTGTTCATTTTTTTTCCATTTTTTAAGGAAACTATCTAATCGTTAATGTTATCTAGTATAGAAATCATATTTTCAAAAAAAGGTTTCACAATAAAATCCTTTGCTCCTTTTTGAATAGCTTCTATAATAATTGATTGCTGTCCAATTGCTGAACACATGATTACCTTAGCTTTAGGGTCTACTTCTATTATCTTATCCAAAGCAGTTAAACCATTTACATTCGGCATTGTGATATCCATTAGCACTATGTCTGGAGAGTGTTGTTCATATTTTTTTATCGCTTCTGCACCATCTTTCGCTTCTGCAACTGTTATATAACCACTCCTACTTAATCTATTTTTAAGCAATGTTCTCATAAACGTTGAATCGTCAGCAATTAGTACAGTTTTCATACTTGGACAACACTTCCACTTTCCGCATTTCAGCCCATCTTAGAATAACCCAAAAGCAACAATGATATGAAAGTAAGCAATACTTTTAATAGATAGTATGTCCCTATCAACGAAAACTTGTTATGTATTTTTTGCTTCCAGTCAATAATAGAACGAGGAATAACAAAGGAGGAGAACTTGTGCCACGAAAAAATACTGATTCGCCAGAGGTTGCTCTAAAACTAGCCGATCATGAAGATAGTGAAAATAAAATCGATCAACTAAATCATATGTTAGCGGCAGTGTTAAATTATATATCTGATGATGAGGTAGAGGAGATTGACATCGAATATATTCTTGAAAATACAGAAGGTTTAAGAGAATGGTGGGAAAAATACCGTGAAAATAATCGAAAGAAATTAGAGAAAGAAATAAAAGAATCTTTAAGTAATTTATCTTTAGAGGAATTAGAGAGTATTCATGAAAAGATCAAAGATAAGTAACGATGAAGGGTTTTTTCATGCTATTATTAGTTTTGGTTTTATAAGTCACTAGCTTCTCTAATAGATATTCTTAATTATTATCTTTACAATAATAAAAGAAAAGGTTATATTAATCTATGTGCGAACAATTAGTTAGTTCTAAACAAAAAATATTCGTCTTTAGGAGTGTTATTCTTGGAAAATGTATTTGATTACGAAGATATTCAATTGATTCCTGCAAAATGTATCGTAAACAGTCGTTCTGAATGTGACACAACTGTGACCCTAGGTGGGCATACGTTTAAGTTACCAGTTGTACCTGCTAATATGCAAACGATTATTGATGAAAAAGTAGCGTTATTTTTAGCTGAAAATGGCTATTTCTATATTATGCACCGTTTTCAACCTGAAAAGCGTTTGTCGTTTATACAAGACATGCACGCACGTGGGTTGTACGCATCAATCAGTGTGGGAGTGAAAGAGGAAGAGTATGAATTTATTAAGCAACTTGCAGATGAAGAAATTACTCCTGAGTTCATCACAATTGATATTGCCCATGGACACTCGAATGCCGTCATTCAAATGATCCAGTATATTAAGGAAGAATTACCGGATAGCTTTGTGATCGCCGGGAACGTTGGCACACCAGAGGCAGTTAGAGAATTGGAAAATGCCGGAGCGGATGCAACAAAAGTTGGAATCGGTCCTGGGAAGGTTTGTATTACGAAGATTAAAACAGGTTTCGGAACGGGCGGTTGGCAATTAGCGGCATTACGCTGGTGTTCAAAAGCCGCGACTAAGCCAGTCATCGCTGACGGTGGAATACGTACACACGGTGATATAGCTAAGTCGATAAGGTTTGGGGCTTCGATGGTTATGATCGGTTCTTTATTTGCGGGACACGAAGAATCACCTGGGAATACGATTGAAAAAGAAGGGAAGCTCTTCAAAGAGTATTTTGGATCAGCTTCTGAATTTCAAAAAGGCGAAAAGAAAAACGTTGAAGGTAAAAAAATGTATGTCGAGCATAAAGGCGCTCTTCAAGATACATTAATTGAGATGGAACAAGACCTTCAATCTTCAATCTCCTATGCAGGCGGAAAAGAGTTAGATGCCATCCGTCACGTTCAATACGTGGTTGTAAAAAACTCGATCTTTAACGGTGACAAGGTTTATTAATAAGAACGCCTTGCAGACATTAACTTGAGATCTAGGTGACGTAGCATCTTCTTTATGATATGATAGTGAATTTCTTCTTATAATTGTACAAGAAAATGTTACAAAAACACGTAAAAGCGACTTCACGCTATTACGTGTTTTATTTTTGTTTTTTCACTTGACGTTTTATGTTGTTGGAACAATTCAATGAATAAATGTATATAATAGTAGCTTTCGTGAGGTCATATCCGTTAACATTAAGGTATAACCTAACAATAATTACTAAAAACTTGAGGGAGTGATTTTTTCGTGTGTGGGATTTGGAAATAGACACAAGAAACGAGATGCCAAGCTACAAGAGGAAATGAAGAAATTAAGGGCAGTTATAAAAAGAGACTTAGCAAAAGATAAAGATGTTTTAGCGATTTTTTATGGAGGGTCAATCGCCCGTGGGAACGATGATTGCTACTCAGATTTAGACCTTCGTGTTGTGGTAACTGAGAAATCATATCGTACCTATATTGCTAACAAGAAAGAACGGGCAAAAAACTGGGGAGATGTTCTCTTCTTTGAAGATAGAGGACCTTATATCCCTTACTCGGTTACTCATTTTACTAACTTTGTTAAAGTCGATACGTTTTATTACATTCCTAAAAATCTACAGCCTTCCATTTATCTGAAAGAAGAAGCTGACATTGATTATGATCCTTATGGACTTATCAACGCAGTTAAGGAAGAATCTCAAATTAAGACATATGAGCTGACCCTAGAAGAGTTTGAGACTTGGCGGGGAAAATTTTTTGGTTATTTGCATGAAACGTACAGGCGAGTGATGCGAAATGAAACGTATTATGCTATGCAAAATATTGATTGGATGCGCTGGTCAATTGTCACTGGATGGTACATGGAAAGAGATTATTTACCCAATGACCCCGGTAGCTGGTCACAAAATATGAGGGTGAACGATCTAAACTGGAAGGATGGCAACAAAGTCTGCTAGCAAGCTGGGATTGTAGTCGTGATCACCGTTCTATAATAAAAGCATATAAATTGATGATCCCGGAGTTTAGAAGGGTGCACAGTTCACTTTGTCAAAAGTTAAAGATAGAAGAGAATCCTCAATGGGTTGAAAAAATAATAGAAGCTGTATTATGATTGCATTGTTAACAGCGCGATAGCAAAGTGGCTGTCGCGTTGTAATTAAGTAACTGACATTACATATACATGAGTTCGCAGGAAATAAAACTATAGTTTGACGCTACTAGTCTAGGTAATGAAAATAATAATTAGAGAAATTTATTAAACCAGAAGAGTTATATTTTTCAGTAATTAGAGTAACAGGGGGGACTACATTGATAAAGACATTACGTCAATTTGAGGAAATGATTCCATATATATTGAAGTTGAAAGAAATACCTGAAGAAACATTAAGCCAACCTATTAAGGAGGGAAAATGGTCAATCAGACAAATTATAGGTCACATGTATTATTGGGATAAATTTAATCTTGAGAAGATGGCACCACATATGGTTGAAGGCTCAAACCTCCCCGCATTCCCAGACCATGATGAACACAATGAAGAAGCGATGACTTATATTAAGGATTTTTCTACGGCTTTTCTAATCGAGACATTTGTACAAACTCGACACGAACTAAGTTTGAGACTCTCTAAAGTTGAGCAAGACGTTCGATTTACAGTTGGTAAGGGGAAGAGGAAATTATCGGCAGAGAGCTTTATGAAAATATTCGTGAAGCATGATACACACCACCTAAATCAAATTGAAGGTAAATTAAATCAAGAATAGTATAGGGGGTAATATGGATTATTCACGAATAATCCAAGTTTGTTTGGATGTACGTTGATAAGCTGTTGTAATATATGAAGTTAGTTATAGTGAGAGGGCGGCGTATCATAAGATGAATGAGGCGAGAGGATCTAGAATACGAAAAACAGCACCGTTCCGTTTTGGAAGGTGCTGTATACGTTAGATAAACATTTGTTGCATGAAGGCTTGTTTTTGTTGTTGTAAAGAGTCTAATTTATTTTGTTCATGTTGAATTTTCTTATCAATTAGATGTAGAAACTCAGCAATTTTCTTTTGTTCTTTTAAACAAGGTACATTGAATTTTAGGGCGGAAAAATCTTTATAGCTAATAGCTTTCCCATCTCTAATACCGTATGTTGTAGAGTTTAGACGTTTGATAAAAGATTCTGTTTTGAAAAAAATAGAAAAATAAAGATCGTGAATTTTTTTGCTTTTTTTTCGGAATACGGTATAAGCAGGACTAACTAGTCCTTTTAAACTGGAAATTTCAATGCCACCTTGGAATGAACGCAGACTAATTATAAAATCATTTTTCTCAACTAGTTTATATGACTTTAGGTTTTCGTTCTTAAATGCCATGTGCCTTTCTAATGTATTTCGATAGACCATTCCATTGTCTTGAGTGGCAGATAAAACGGGAATATTACCATTATGGTTTTTGTTTGATATTGATTCAAATAATTTTCCTGCTTTAATATTGGAATCCCACTCAGGAAACTTCTGCCCATCCTCATCCTTAAACCGCAATTCCTGACTAAAAATCTTCTGCATATAGCCTTTTTTCTGTTCCTTCAGTAAACCGATTTTTGTTTGTTGAAGATGGATTTTTTTATCTAAATGACTAATAAAAGTAGCAATTTTTTCTTGTTCATTTTGTTCAGGAATGCTAATTTCAATTGAACTTAAAATAGATTGACTAACGTTAAAACGTGTACTACCACCTGCCTTGGAACTAATTTGGTTACGTACCTTAGGTGATTCCAGATTGAGTTTTAAAAAATATGGGTTATATTCAGATTGTTTCTTACCACGTATAACAAATCCACCAAATAAAGCAAATTCATTTTTATCTAAATAGACAGAACTTTTACCTACATCTTCTCTAGTCTCTGAGCTACGCAAAAATAATAAATCTCCATATTCAACTTTGTTTGTTTCTTCAACCTTCTCAGTTACAGATACAGAACCAATAATATCGTTATATGTTATATAGTTATTGTTTAAAATATCCAATACGTTAATGAATTTTCGTCCATGTCCATAACTGTCTTTCTCAGCATTGATCCCATTATTAAAAGACATTAAGCTGTTGAGTTTAAAGATTTTCCAATCTTCTTTAAACCCATTAAACCTCAACTTAGGTGCATTCATCCTTTACACCCCCAACTCTTTAAAGTACTTCTCTAACTCCTGATCTACTTCTGCGATTTCTTCATCGATTTCTTTCAGACGTTGAGATACGGCTTGTAAATCAATCGGTTCTTCTTCTTCAAATGTATCTACGTAGCGAGGGATGTTTAAGTTATAGTCGTTCTCTTTGATTTCGTCTAATGTTGCTGCGTATGAGTACTTATCAATCGTTTCACGACTTTGGAAAGTTGCAATGATTCTTTCGACGTGATCATCAGATAGATTATTTTGATTTTTGCCTTTTTCAAATTCGCTAGAAGCATCAATGAATAGAACATTATCATCATGTTTACGGCACTTTTTGAACACGAGAATACACGTTGGAATACTTGTGCCGTAGAAGATGTTTGCTGGTAAGCCGATGACTGCATCTAAATAATTCTTTTCTTCAATTAAATATTTACGGATGACGGCTTCTGCTGCACCACGGAAGAGAACACCATGCGGTAAAACGACGGCCATTGTTCCGTTATCATCTAGTTGATGAATAAAGTGTTGAATAAAAGCAAAGTCGGCTTTTGATTTTGGTGCTAGTTTCGCATAGGCGCTAAAGCGTTCATCGTCATTGAATTTTTCATCTGCACTCCATTTTGCTGAGTATGGAGGATTCGCAACGATTGCTTCAAAGCGTTTGTCCATATGTTGTGGTTCTTCTAACGTATCGGCATTTTGAATATCAAAACGTTGATAAGGAACATCGTGTAGTAACATATTCATTCGTGCTAAGTTGTAAGTGGTTGATACTTTTTCTTGTCCGTAGTATTTGTGTACCTTCGTTTCTTTACCTACACGAAGCAGCAACGAACCTGATCCACAAGCCCCGTCATAGACGTCACGAATTTCAGATTTTCCAGCAGTCACAATCTTTGCTAAGATTCTCGATACTTGTTGTGGCGTGTAAAATTCACCAGCTTTTTTTCCTGCGTTTGCTGCGAACTGAGAAATCATATACTCGTACGCATCACCTAATACATCAATTTCTACATCATCTTGTAAAAAGGGGATACTGGCAATGTTGATGATGACTTTGCTAATTAACTGCGTACGGTCTTTAACAGCACGTCCTAAGCGTGAAGACGTTAAATCCATATCGTCAAAAAGATTTTGGAAATCGTCTTGGCTTTCAGTTCCTAATGTAGAAGATTCAATTGCTTTTACACCGTTTTGTAACATCTCAACATCGAAGCTGCCGTTTGCTCCTTTTTCAATTTCTTCTAGGAAACGAGAAAACAGAAATTGTGGCTCTACGACATATCCTAATTCATCAATCAGATATTCAGCTAAGTCCTCGCGGTACTCCTCATCTGCCCATGCTTCCGCAAAAGAAAGATTATCTTCCTTTAACAACTTTTCCGCACGTGCTTCTACTTTTTCTGATAAGTAACGATAGAAGATTAACCCCAAAATATAATCCTTGAATTCACTTGCATCCATTTGGCCACGTAGGTCATTTGCCATTGCCCATAATTTTTTATGTAATTCGGCTTGTTGTTGTCGTTGTTTTTCACTTGTTGTCATCATTCATTCCTCCTAAATTTGATTAAATGGTATTCATACTTTCAATTAACTTCTGTTGAAGGTAGATCTGTTGTAATTCACGTTTCTCAGCCATCAACGATCCTTTGACCTTTTTCAATTGAGCGATTTTCCCAATCGCTACTTGTTTTTGAATAGTGGGGAGGTCAATTTCTAATTCTTTTAAATGCGATAGTTTCAATGTTGAAAAGAATGTTCCTTCACTTAACACAGACAGCTGCTTTTGAACGGATGGGTGTTCATTAAAATACCACTCGAAAAAAGAGGTGTCTATGTCGTCTAATAATTCAATTTTGATAAAGTTATTGGTTAGTAACAGCCCACTATACTTCACTGGTAACAAAGCAACTTTTTGTGTATGCGTATGTAAAATCAAACTAGTTGTATCTGTTAAAAGTTGTGGTATTAATTTTTGCTTCGGTACCGTGATTTCTGTACTTTTCTCATTGGAGATTCGGTAGTTCAATCCTAGAGTTTCGTTAAATTGTTTGAGCGAAAGCATTTTTACGTTTGTCGTCTCGATGTGGCTTGCATGTTTTTCTAGTCGATTTGTAAAGGCCCCTTGTGTAAACTGTGCAATTTGACTTAGTTTCACAACAACCCTCCTTTGATATTTTTTAATATAGCAACACCGTCAATGTAAATATAAATGATATTATGAAAAATATCAACTGATTTTTAAATTTTTTTGATATTTTATAAAAAATCAAAAAAAGCGCGTGATTGAGATTTTAATGGAGTTTTTCGTGAATCGTGGAGTCATATTCTTGCACGATTTCAACTAGCCTTACATAGATTTTATGAACAATTGTTGTTATAATGGTTATAACATGAACAAAAAAGAGGTGAGGTATGTGGAGCTCTACGAACGTAAGGTCACTAAAATTGGCAACAGCTATGGAATAACTATACCTAATGAACTGCTTAGAGAGGTCGGATTAGCCCGGGGTGATGATGTTCAAGTTAATGTTAAAGATGGTAAGATTGTTTTACGAAAAAAAGAACATATCACTCTTCCTGAAGGTGTTGATGCTGAATTTATGGATATCCTTAATGATGTGATTAAAGAACATGACAAAGCATTTAAAGGATTAGTGGACAGATAATGGATGGGATCGTTTATTTGACAACCAATCAAGTAATCGCTATCAACACTGTTCAAATCCGCTTGTATTCACCTCAAGAACAAGTAGGAGTGAAAGATGTAAAACTTCTTGAATCCGCAATTAACAGACCAAAACAATCGGTGTTTGGTGACGATTCATACCCTACCGTATTTGAAAAAGCGGCAGCATTATTTGAATCAATTGCAAAGAACCATGCCTTCCATAATGCGAATAAAAGAACTGCTCTTGCTTCCCTCATTATCTTTTTAAAAATTAACCATTATAAATGGATGATGGGAATTGAAGAAGAACAAGACTTTACCGTTGATGTTGTAAATCATCACTATACATTTCAAGAAATTGTAACAGTAATTGAACTTCATATAGAAAAACGATAGAGCCATTCTCATTTATTTGAGAATGGCTTTTAAGATTAAGGCTTTGATAATGGAATTGGAAAGAACAAACCATCTTTCTGTTATTGAACTTCTCACATTTAATTTTTTTAAGCCCCGTATTTTTCAGAGAAGTCACGAATGAACGAGGTAATACGTTTAATGGCTTTATTCTTTTTCAAGAATGAACCAGACAAAGAATCCATTATCGCATTCTTCTCAATTAGATTAGAGTATTCATACGTTGATACTTGTTCACGTAATACTTGATCTTCAATGTCTATATTTTTCGCAAAAGTTGTGAGTTCCTGTTCACTCATTTCTTCTTCATATCGATTGTAAGCATCGATCACAGATTCTTGAGGGGCCAAAGTTGGCGCAACTTTATCTAAGAAGCCTTTGATCAATTCAATTTTCAAACGTAATTTCGGATCAGAGGCATGGTCTAGCTCTTGCTTGATAAAACGAATTTCTTTCTCACGTGCATTTTGATCTTCAGTGCTTAGTGTTGCAATCAGATTCATGATGTAGCTAACGTTAATGCGGTCTGTGTGCATCAGCTCTAACTCAAAGTCGATGTCATGGAGAATCGATTCTTTTGAGACTTCGCTACGTTTAAAATCTTCATATAGTTTGAAGTATTTACTTTTGTAATCTTCGTATGATTGGTGTGAGATGTTTAACTCTGTTTCATTAAATTCGAAATCAGAAAACGACTGTAACCGTTGAAGCAGTTTCGTAACACCTTTAAACGCAACGATGAACTCTCGTTTTTCTTCTTCACGTTCCAATTCATCTACTTCTTCCGGGATAACAGCAATATCACGTAATTTCTTCACTGCTTCTTTAAACGCGGTTAGGTATTCATCGTAACTACCCATTAATACGGTATCGACATTGTTTGTACTAGAGAATAACTTAATCGCATCATCGGTATTGTCTTTTAAATTTCGATAGCAAACGATATTTCCGTACGGTTTCGTTGGTTTATACACTCGGTTGGTACGACTATACGCTTGAAGAAGATCGTGATACACCATGTTTTTGTCTACGTAGAGCGTGTTCAGTGGCTTACTATCAAAGCCAGTTAAGAACATCTTCACGACAAGTAGAATATCAATTTGTGCGTTTTTCACTTTCTTTGACACATCGGCAAAGTAGCGATCCCAAGATTCGGTAGAAAAGTCAGTGTCATGAGTCTTGTTATAGTCTGTAATCATACGGTCTAAAGACTCCCGAGAATGTTCCCCAGTACCATCACTTTCCTCATTTTGTCCATATGAAAAAATCCCGGCAATCTTTAAGTTGTGGTCCTTCTTTTTTAAAATGTCATAGTACTTAATGAGTGTTGGAATTGAGTCTACGGCAAACAAGGCACAGTAGCCTTTATTCTTTGAACGTCGATCATGATTATCCAAAATGTGATCGGCAACAAGATTCAGGCGCCGTTCATCATGCCAAACTTCATCCGTATCAATTCCCTGTACTTTTGTATCATCACCTTCATTGATGTTCGCATTAAAGGTACGGATATATTCAACCGAGAAGCCAAGGACATTCCCATCACGAATCGCATCTTTAATCAGGTAATGATGAAGACATTTTTCAAACAAGTCAGCCGTTGTTCGGCCATCTTGACTCTTATTTTCAACAAACCTTGGTGTTCCAGTAAAGCCAAAGTATTGAGCGTTCTCGAAATGCTGATCAATCTCTTTTCGCATATCACCAAATTGGCTCCGGTGGCACTCATCGATGATGAAGACAACACGCTCTTGTTTGTATGGCTCCATAATAGTTGCATATCTTGGGTTTTTAATCGCGTTATTCATTTTCTGAATCGTTGTCACGATAAACCGTTTCATTGGATCTTTTACTTGATCAATAAGGATATCTGTTTTGTCTGTACGGTCCACAGACCCTTTTTGAAATTTATTAAATTCAGCAATTGTTTGGGTATCCAAGTCTTGCCTGTCCACAAGGAAGAAGACCTTTTTAATGCTTTCTTCATCTGCTAAAATTTGACCAGATTTAAAAGAAGTTAATGTTTTACCTGAACCAGTCGTATGCCAAATGAAGCCGTTGTTATTTGTTTCAGTCGCACGTTTTACAAGTGCTTCTACTGCATAAACTTGGTACGGCCGCATCACCATTAACGCTTTATCGGTATCATTAATGACCATATAACGGCTAATCATTTTTGCCAGGTGACATGGTTGTAAAAATGTTCTACTGAAATTTTGTAAGTTTGTAATTAGTTCATTTTTTTCATCAGTCCAAAAGAAAGTAAAACCAAATTGGATGTCGTAATCAGAGTTTGAAAAGTATTTTGTATCGACACCATTACTAACGACAAAGATTTGAAGGAAACGGTACAAACCAGAAAACGTATGACGACGATAACGCTGAATTTGATTAAACGCTTCTTTAAAGTCTAGTCCTCGTCTTTTTAATTCAATCTGAACGAGAGGGAGGCCATTAATCAGAATCGTCACATCATAACGATTGGTGTACTTCCCAGTCATCGTTGTTTGTGTTGTTACTTGAAAGAGGTTCTTACACCAATCTTTCGTGTTCAGCAATTCAACATACAGCTGAGTTCCATCTTCACGTTCGATCAGCACCTTGTCACGTAAGATTTTCGCGGAATCGAAAATGCTTTTACCTTCAATTAAGGTAAGGATTCTTTTAAATTCTATATCTGATAATGGTTGGCCATTCAGTTTATGTTTATTAAATATATTGAGCTGTTGCTTAAAATTCGTTAATAAAGCGTCATAATCGGCAATCTTAACCGCCTGGTAGCCTTGATTAACAAGTTGCTTATGTAGATTTGTTTCAAGTGCAGCTTCCGATTGATATGCCATGCTAAGAGCCTCCTTTATATATCTGCTTCTATTATACGATAAAATAATGGTAATTGTTTCACTTTTCTAGTAAACTCTTGAAATTGTTGAGGAGGGAATGTTTTCACGATAAGATATACCATTTTTTACACTAGGGCATGGTATAATACTAGAGAATAATCTTAGGTTGGGAGGCTGTGTATGGAAGATAAAACAAATATCCTAATTTATCAAACAGAAGAAGGTCACACAAAAATAGATGTAAGATTAGAAAATGAAACAGTTTGGATGACGCAAAAAGCTATTGCGGAGCTATATCAAACTACAACTCAAAACATTACGCTACATGTAAAAAACATTTATGAAGAGGGAGAATTGGAGGTTGAGTCAACTTGTAAGTATTACTTACAAGTTCAAAATGAAGGAGCAAGGGAAGTAAAGAGGAAAGCCAAACATTACAATCTCGAAATGATTATCGCAATCGGTTATCGTGTCAGGTCACATCGGGGAACACAATTCCGTCAATGGGCGACGGAACGCTTAAATGCATACTTAGTGAAAGGCTTTACTATGGACGACAACCGTCTAAAAGAAATGCGTAACTTCGGACAAGGTTATTTTGATGAATTACTTGAACGAATTCGAGACATTCGTGCTTCAGAAAAAAGATTTTATCAAAAGATCACGGATATTTATGCAACCGCAGTTGACTATGATCCAAAAACAGAGCAGTCACAGGAATTCTTTGCAACAGTGCAGAATAAATTGCATTTTGCCATCCATGGCCATACTGCTTCTGAGTTAATCGTAGAGCGAGCGGATGTTACGAAAGAAAACATGGGGTTAACGTCTTGGAAAAACGATAAAGTGCGCAAACAAGATACCATCGTCGCAAAAATTACTTAATTGAAAGAGAAATGAAGCAACTGAATCGAATCGTAACAATGTACCTAGATTTTGCAGAAGATCAGGCAGAACGGAATCAACCGATGTATATGAAGGATTGGATTGAAAAGTTAAACACCTTCCTGCAATTTAATGGCCGGGATATTCTTGAAAATGCCGGTAAAGTCACAAGAGAGGTAGCTGAGAGATTAGCCTTACAAGAATACGAGATATACAACCAAAATCGCATAGAAATACGGATAGATAGTGATTTTGATAAATTTATAAAAAAGAATGAATTAAAATAGCAAATGACTCCCCGTCAGAGCGCCGTCGATTCCGACCGCGCTTTTTTCTGCATGATGCAATTTCTTAGAAGTATCTCATGAAGCAACGCTGGTCTCCCTCCGCAAACCGCCTCACGTACGTTCTGTTCGGTGCTCCGTGAGCCCGATTTACATAGGAGTCTTTCATCCTTCTATCCCTAAGAAGTCTAGCCTTTGCACTCATTTCGTCAAGGGTACATACACTCACTATCGTTCGCCCTTGACTTCCTTCGTGCGTCGGCTTTGCGGTAGTTAGGATAGAAGAATGGATGCACATTATTTAATTTTTATTATCTTCAATGAAGTATTGATCATTAACTTTTTTAATCGGATACGTTTTTAACTCGATAACACCAATATTATAGTCGATTAATAATTTGACAAGCTCACTATTCGCTTTTCAATCAGTTCTATATACTTTCTTGCTTCTTTTGTAAAAGTGGATGTTGTTAGTAAAACTCCCTTATTGGCATTGTAACCTTCTAAACTTCCAGCAAATGCTTGAACGACTGGCCTACCTACAGGTGTTTCCCATTTCTTAGCTTGGACACAGATGATATTTAGGCCTAAGTGATCTTCATAAATGACTCCATCTATTCCTTCATCGCCACTGGATCTAAACGCAATATTATTTGCTGCTTTTTGTCCGTAACCCATGGAAACTAGTAGATCGATTACTAACCTTTCAAAAAAGTATGGTGATTGTTTTTTTATTCGTTTAAGTAGTTCATCCTTCAATTCTGATATAATACGCTCGTAACAAGCCTCTAACAATTCTTCATCTTTTAGCTTCTTAGTGTGATCCTCTAGTTTTTTTCTACTTATGAAATCACGAAAACTTGGATAACGCATGAGAAACTTTGCGTTTAAATGAATAGGATTAGACTTTAGGACACTTGCTCCCTCAGGGGTTATTTTGATCGTTCCTCTATTACCCTCAACTAGGCCTGCTTTCATTAAATACGTTTTAGCCCATCTAATGCGGTTTTCAAACGTTTTTTCTTTTCCACTTGGGATTCGTTCTTCTCGATCTTTTTCAGTTAGGTTTAAGTGATGCGCCAATTCATTGGCAACTTCAGGCAGTTTGTATTCTTTTCCGTTCTCTATAATCCTCAAGATCGGCAGCATCAGTGATTGATGATCGGGTACCATCTGTATTCATCCCCTCAGATTCTATTTATCATTATTTATATATTATAGAAAGCAGAAGAAGGGGGTATATCATTACAATTTTTATTACCATAACAAGATAATTTATAGCGAAACATTACCAACAGACCCTTATGTTTTTAATTACAATTAGGGTGGAGGTGATCAATTTGAAAGGACATATAAGAAAACGAGGTAGTACATGGTGCATTGTAATTACAATAGGGATGGAGAACGGGAAAAGGAGACAAAGGTGGTTTAGTGGATATCGAACGAAAAAAGAAGCGCAAAAAGCAATGTCTCAAATAATAAATGAGCTCTCACAAGGAACGTTTATTGAACCATCGGAAGAGAAGGTAAGGGAGTATTTAACGCTTTGGTTGCAAAATAAAAAAACAAATATCAGAAAATCAACCTATGAGATCTATGAAATCATTATTAACAAACATGTCATTAGATGCATAGGAGATATTCCATTAAGTAAATTAAATCCATTGCATATTCAAAACTTCTACACTAGTTTATCAAGCAGTTTATCTACCGTTACAATCCTTAAGATTCACAAAACGTTAAAAACGGCGCTGGGTCAGGCGGTGAAGTATGGTCTAATACAAAAGAATCCAGTTGAATTAGTTGATGCTCCTAGGCCACAGAAAAAAGAAATGAAGACGTGGAACGAGGAAGAGGTAAGGCAGTTTTTAGATGTCGCGGAGCCTAGTCGATAC
>CAZIRM010000034.1:0-15210 GCA_964541705.1 uncultured Bacillaceae bacterium
CCTCTAAGATAGGATTTACTAACCTATTTCTATATAAAGTTTTGACAATACGCCCCCTTACGGAGGGGTGGAATTATGATAGAGCTTTGCTCCCTTATCTAAAAGAAATCGCCACCTTCCTTCAGAAGCATAATATGAGGATAGGGTTTCATCCAGATCATTTTGTTGTGTTAAATAACTTGGATGAAGATCTGTTAAAAAGATCGTTACAAACGTTGATATATCATTATAAGTTATTAAGAGGGATGGGAATTGATCCAACACATCGTTGTGTTCTTCATGTAGGAGGTGCAAAAAACGGAAAAGTAAATGGATTGGAAGACTTTATTGAAAACTTTACAAAGGTTCCTCACCTGATTCAAAAAATGCTTATTCTCGAAAACGATGACACCGTGTTCAACATTGAGGATGTTTTATACTTAGGGGAAAAGTTGCAAATCCCGATTGTCTTTGATCTTCACCACCACGATGTGAACCCTCCTGAGGAAAATGAAGATTTTAAAAAGATTTGGGAGCGAATTGTTGCTACATGGCAATCAAGTGAACTCCCAGTGAAGATACATCTATCAAGTCCGAAAGAAGCGATCGATGACAAGCGTCACCATGACTATATTAACTGCGAACGGCTACTCTCTTTTTTCAAGCAAATAAAAGGTTCGGTAGAACAATTGGATATTATGATAGAAGCAAAGAAAAAAGATGTTGCTTTATTTAAACTAATGAGTGACTTAGAGAAATGGGAAGGGTGTAAACTAACGTCAAAAGCATCCATTAAATTACTTGATTAGGCATTTGATTATTCATTTAGTGTATTTCATGATATAATTTATCTCTTGAGGAGGGGTGTTAATTGTCAGTTACACTTACAGAAATTCTATCAGAAGCATATGATTTATCTGACATGATAATTTCTTCAGAGATATTTAATGAATATGTTAGCAATAAGCGTTGTGTTCAACAAGACACTCATGCGCAGCAGTTAATTTCAACTTTTAATAAAAAGAAGGAAGAGTATGAGGAAGCTGCACGTTTTGGTCGTTTTCATCCTGACTTTGATCGAGTTGCAAAAGAAGTTAGAGTAGTGAAACGAGAAATGGATTTATATGAACCAATCGCCAGTTTTAAAAAAGCTGAGAAGAAACTTGAAGAATTACTAAATGAAATTAGTGTTCTAGTTGCTCGTTCAGTTTCAGATAAAATAAAAGTACCGACCGGCAATCCGTTTTTTGATTCAAAAAGTTGTGGAACAGGTTGTGGGACAGGTGGGAAATGTGGCTGTAAGTAATAAAAACAGCTCATTAAGATATTGCTCAAAATCTTAGTCTCATGGTAAACTTATCCTTGTTACATAGAAATTTTTCGAAATTTGTAAACAAGGATTTTATTTATCATATAAAACGTAGAGGTCCTACTTCATACGTTTTTAAAATAAAAGGAGAAAAAAGATGATTGGAAATCGGATAGGAATTGCTGTTTGGTTACATTCGCTAAAATATGTAAGGCAACTTCGAAAGTTAGGGAATATTCATTATTCATCTAAGAAAATGAAGTATGTCGTTTTATATTGTGACGGTGAAGAGGTTGATCAACTGGTTGAGCGCTTAGAATCGTTTCATTTTGTTAAGCGAGTAAGTAAATCAATGAGGCCGTTTTTGAATACGGAATTTCAAAACGCTAAGCCAGATAAGGCGAAGGAATATGACTATAAAATGGGGATATGATCTCATATCTCTTCTTTAAAACTAGTAAATAGTAGGCAAACCTTTCGTGGGTTTTCTAAACACAAAAAAATACCTCGTAGGAAACCCTACGAGGTGTCTAATAGCAACAAAAGAACAAGTTCTCATCCTTTTTTGCATTAGACAATGGGAGAGGAGAAACCGGAGGAAGAGCTTATGGGGAATTGTAAGCCTTCTCCGCGGTTGTTCGCAACAAAGTTACTCTTGTTGTAATATTAGTATGACCATACGAACCGTATATATACGTTTCATTTATGTTTTTTGTATTAATGTTTTTCATCTTTTATGATAGTATTGGTAAAGATATTGTTAAATGGAAACTTTTAAGGTGTGTGAAAATATGAGAGTAATTTCTGGTACTTGTGGGGGTAGGTCTTTAAAAGCTGTTCCGGGAACCACAACAAGACCAACAACTGATAAAGTAAAAGAATCAATTTTTAATATGATCGGTCCTTTCTTTCAAGGTGGATTAGGTTTAGATTTGTACGGAGGATCTGGAGGGCTAGGGATCGAAGCATTAAGTCGTGGGTTTGATAAAATGATATTTGTAGATCAAAATGCGAAAGCAATAGATATTATTACTAGTAACCTCAATTTGTGTAAACTCTTTGATAAAGCCGAAGTTTACCGAAATGATGCTAGGAGAGCACTAAAGGCCATTATTAAAAGACAGATGAGATTTGATGCAATTTTTTTAGACCCTCCCTACAAGAAGCAAAGGCTTGAAGAAGAGCTCATGATCATTTCAGAGAATCGATTACTGTTAGAAGAAGGGGTTATTGTAGTTGAGCACGATGCGGCGATTGCTTTACCTGAATCTATCAACACTCTTGTTTGTGAAAGAAAAGAACAGTATGGTGATACGGTGATTTGTTTATATCGAATAGAAATACGATGAAGAATTTATGAGGGGGACACAAATATGGCAAGTGTTGCAATTTGTCCAGGAAGCTTTGATCCGGTAACATTGGGTCATTTGGATATTATTACACGTGGTTCAAAAGTTTTTGATAAGGTCATTGTGGCAGTACTAAATAACAAAAGTAAACAGCCGCTCTTCACTGTTGAGGAGAGAGTCGACTTATTAAGAGAAGTAACAAAAGAGATTAAAAATGTAGAAGTAGACGCGTTTAATGGACTTCTTATTGATTATGCAAAGCAAAAGAATGCTAATACGATTATTAAAGGTTTGCGAGCGGTTTCAGACTTCGAATATGAAATGCAGATGGCTTCAATAAACCGAAAACTAGATCAAGATGTCGAGACGTTCTTTATGATGACAAATAATAAATTTTCTTATTTAAGCTCAAGTATTGTAAAAGAAATAGCAAAGTATCATGCCCCTGTAAGCGATTTGGTGCCTGATGCAGTTGAAAGAGCATTATGGAAGAAATATGGACAAGAGAAATAGCAAATACTAAAGCAAATAAATTACATAGAAGAAAAATTCCCTGCGTTAACAATGCACAAACCATGGTAACGACAGAAGATGGTCAAGCAGGTACCGCTAAATGTGGTATTTTAACCTTGTTAAAACATTATTTAAACAGAAAAGAACAAATCGCCTGCCTGAAACTGACTCTACTTTCAAACCCCCTATAAATTGTGATCATACTAAAAAGCCAAGTGCAAGGATCTTGGCTTTTTATAGCTATCTGTTTACGGGTATTCTTTTTAGAAGAAGAACGATGTAAACGAGTAAAAAAGCAAATGTAAACATATAACCATATTTTTGGATTAAATCCCAACCCTTAAAGAAGATGGAGTAAGTTTCTTGTTGCAAAAATACTGGTATCGCATTGGAACTTTTCTCAATTAATTGCTGATCAATATATAAAGGCTTCCATAATACAATCGTGAATATCGATGCGAACAAACCATGGAATAGCCGCGCGATAAAATAAGGCTTAAATGATATATCTGTTTCTGCTAATATACTAGCTACCTGTGCTTGAACGGAAAACCCACTAAACGCCAATATAAAACTCGTAACGACAACTTGATAGAATAAAGGTGCGGTACTTTGACTAGCCATTTGTCCACCTAAAGTAATTTCAAATAACCCTGAAATAAGGGGTAAGCTTAATTCTTTAGGTATTTGTAAAGTAGTTAGAATAAACGTTACAATCATAGAAAAAATGGTGGCAATATGCAACAATGCGAGTAAACGATTCAAAACGGAAAACAAAATAATGAATCCGCCGATCATTAATAACGTTGTTACCGATGAGTGAACAGCGTCACCAAGTATTTTTCCGATTGGTCTACCGTCATTCAACCGTTCTTGGTGAAGTTGGCGAAACGCCTCCTTAAGAGAAATTTTTGTCTGCCTATCACGGTCTTTCCTTTCTTTCTCTGCGCCTCCGTGAAAACGCATCACGAGTCCTACACAGAAGTTCCCTAAGTAATGGGATAAAGCTAAAACAAGGCCGAGCGCAGGATTGTGAAAAAAACCAACGGCGATAGCCCCAAAAATAAACAATGGATTAGATGAATTCGTAAATGTTACTAAACGTTCCGCCTCAAGGGAAGTAAGCTTCTTTTCCTGACGAAGGCGAGCAGTCAGTTTTGCACCGGCGGGATAACCCGACGCAATTCCCATCGCCCATACAAAGCCTCCTACACCTGGCACACGAAAGAGTGGTCTCATCAGCGGCTCGAGTAAACATCCTATAAAATTTACCACTCCAAAACCGATTAGAAATTCAGAAACAATAAAAAAAGGCAATAAAGATGGAAAAACCACATCCCACCACATAGTAAGACCATTTATTGATGCTTCTAGAGCCTCCTTCGGGAAGATCATTAAAGAGGTGGCCATAATCGTAGCAGAAAATGCAAGAATAATTGTTTTTAGTTTTGAACGGTTCAATGACTTTACCTCCTAGTAAATGGTGCAGTTCCTTAACTTTCTCTTCCTAGAGAAATGAAAACATGTCCTACTAATCAATATACGGTATACGATTTGGTTTTAGACCATATGAATTAGTAGAATCACAAGTTAAAATGTTTAAGATATTGATAGATGGGGGCTTTACAGGTGGAATCTAAAATTGGATTGGCTTTAGGGTCAGGAGGAGCAAGGGGATTGGCACACATTGGTGTGCTCAAAGTTTTTGATCAGGCATTCCAATTCATTGCATCGCAGGCTGTAGTATGGGGGCACTTATTGGCTCGCTTTATAGTTTGGGCTTTACTCCAATGGATATGGAAAAAATGGCGACGAAATTTCAACGCAATTATTTTCTAGACTTTACAATTCCTAAGATGGGTTTAATCAATGGAGATAAAATAAAACAACTAATCAAGATCTTATCAAAAGGAAAACAAATGGAACACTTACAACCGAAAATGGCAGTAGTTGCAACTGATTTATGTAAAGGTGAGAAAGTCGTTTTTTCTAGCGGGGATATCTCAACGGCAGTGAGAGCGAGCATCTCTATTCCTGGTATATTTGTACCAGAGATTGTTGGAGACCGTCAGCTAGTAGATGGCGCCGTTGTCGATCGGGTGCCGGTGGCAGAGTTAGAAGAAATGGGTGCAGAGATCATTATAGCCGTTGATGTATCATACTTTGAGTCAAAATCACATATCAACTCTATCTTTGACGTTATTTTGCAAAGTATGGACATCATGGAGAAAGTATCGATTCGACAACATCAAATAAAAAGTGATATGATCATAAAACCAATCATAAAACAATATAGCTCTACATCTTTCAAACATATTGAATCGATTATTAAACACGGCGAGGATGAAACGAGGAAAAAATTGCCGCAAATCTTAGACTTGATCAACAGTCGAAAGGGGAAATAACATGGATAGATTAAAGAAATCGCCTTTCTTAAAAAGAAGGTGGCTAGTTCTAATTGTCTTACTCATTGCGCTTAATTTTTATTCTCTCCCTTATTATTTTACAAAACCAGGAGAAGCTAAGGTGTTAAGTACAGTCATCAGTGTTGAAGGAGGATATAAGGAAGAAGGGGCATTTATGTTAACGACCGTTAGGATGGGTCGTGCAAATCTCCTTAATTACATATGGGCAAAATTCAGTGATTCAAGAGAACTGATTCATGAAAACTTAGTACGTAGGTCTGGTGAATCAGATAAGGACTATCACCAACGGCAATTGATGATGATGGGTTCCTCTCAAGATCAGGCGACAATTGTTGCATATACAGCTGCCGGTAAAGAAACTAGCTTTATAGATCTAGGAGTCATTGTTACCGGCACTGTTGAAGGGATGTCAGCCGATGGGAAATTACAACTAGGTGATATCATTCATACGGTTGATAATGTTCAAATTAAAAATGTTGAATCTTTACTATCAAAGTTAGAGAAAAAAGGGGCAGGGGAAAACGTAGCTCTAGCGATCACTCGAGGGGACGAAGACATAGAAGTGATGTTAACTGTCGATCATTTCCCGGAAGAGGTTGACCCAGACCAACAGAGGGTAGGAATTGGAATTACAAGTCCGATAACAAAACGAGAATTGGTTGTAAATCCAGCGCTAACGGTTAATACGAATCAAATCGGAGGGCCATCGGCTGGTTTAATGTTTAGTCTTGAAATTTATAATCAACTAATGGAGAATGATTTAACAAAAGGGTATCAAATTGCAGGAACTGGTTCTATTAGAGAAGATGGGAGTGTCGGTCGAATCGGTGGTGTCAAACAAAAAGTAATAGCAGCCGATCGTCGAGGGGTCCAAATTTTCTTTGCGCCTAACGAAAATGGAACTGAGGGGTCTAATTATCAAGAAGCCTTGAAAACAGCAGAAAAAATAAAATCCGAGATGCTGATTGTACCTGTAGACACGTTTGAGGAAGCTCTACAATTTTTATATACTTTGCAATAGTGAAAAAAAGGAAGAACTAAAATGATTAGGTTCTTCCTTTTTTGTCAGGTGAAATGTATAAAATATCTGATATTATAATACGCCTAACTTCAAGACAGAATTATGAATTGCTGACTGCAAAGGATGGCAACAAGTAATCGCAAGAGCACGTTACTTGCCCCAGCTACTAGCTTTTTTCTTCGTTTACAATAATAGGAGGATGCGCATATTCTAACTTTAGGAGCTCATTTTGTAATTTTGGAGAGAAGCCCAGCGAATAACAGCGCGAGGCTCTAAGTTCCATCTTTATGAGTGGATGTTCATTTTGAGAAATGGTCGTAATTAAAGGGACTGGTATATGTTTTTTCCTTTCATTAATAAACTGTCTTCCTTTTTTGTTCATTCCTAGTATTCGAATGTATGGGCATTTAACCCCCACCTGTGTCATTTCTTGTTTTGTTGTGTTTGTTAAAATATGTAGACATAGACGCTGTAGTCTTGTCCATGTATATCGTTTAGTTTTTATTAAGTGCATAAACGCTGAAAAATTTTCTGCATCATTGATATATTTTAAAAGGCGATTTTCTAGCCCTTCTGCAGCTTCGTAAATTTCACTTAGAGAACCAGCGGTTGAAGTGATTAATTTGTATTTTAAGAAAGGGAAAAGCCTTTCCCAGTCTTGAAAGTGCTTGTATCGCTTTAAATATGCCTGTAAGTGCTCTAAGGTAGATTGTGGAACCACGTGTTTGATTTGATCAATTTCTACAGAATTATCAATAAGTAAGTGGCGAATGCTCGTTGCACTTGCAATGCTTTTATCAGATATTATTTTATCATGGTATTGGGCCTGCGTGCGTTTGATTGTATAAGGCACGATCGAAGAATGCTGCTGATGTATTGCTTTTACATAATGAAATCCTAAAATATTATTTGGTAATGATAAGTCTAAATCGTTTTCATTGTTTTTAAAGTGCAAGGCCGATTTAGATAAAGCTGTTGGGTAACTTAAGCCTTTTTTTAAGTAAGATTTAACATAATCGTTATACATAGTTTGTTGGTCATTAATCGTATGAAACAAATGATTAAAGTTATCAACTTGCCCAGATTCGCTACCAAAACAAATAGCATGACAACCGAGTGAATCTAAAATGGAAATGGCGCCATTTGCAAACGTCTCAGAATGCTGTGTGCTGTATGCATATGGTAATTCGATAACAAGGTCTACCCCCTGATCTAAGGCCATCTTCGTTCTATTCCACTTTGGAACTAATGCTGGTTCACCTCGCTGTAAAAAATTCCCGCTCATTACTGCTACGATTATGTCGGCATTTGTGGATTGTTTCGTTTCGTTGACATGATGCCGATGACCGTTGTGAAAAGGGTTATATTCGACTATTACGCCCGTAACATTCATCTATATTCATTCCTTTAAATTAATTAGTTCTTATACTTGCCGTTTAACAGAGACCGAAAGAAGTATCTTTATACATTCCACACTTCCGTGAATTGTCTCCCACTAGCACATCGCTCGTAAACATTTCGCGCGCTTTTGTTCCATAAGTAAAATTATACAAAAAGTAGAGCGATGAAGTCCACCCAGGTTATAACGTATAATAAGGGCTGAAAGATGTAATAAATAATTATATCTTTAAAGAAGGTAAACGAATAACGGTGAAGGGAACTTATGTGTAAAGAAAAAAGGTTGACAAAAATCTATTAGAGGACTATAATTACTTTTGTTGTCTTGAGGTGAATAAAGAATGAAATGGACGATACAACAACTAAATGTACTTAAAAATAAGGGCTTACAATTTGATGAAACGTTGGACTTGAGTGACTTAAAACTGGTAAATCGAGATATTCTAGAAGTCGAACCGGTAGTTGTGAAAGGAAGGGCTAACTTTTCTAGTCATAATGTTACGTTTTTCCTTGACATTAAGGGACAAATGACGTTACCATGTTCAAGGACCCTTGCACCAGTGAAGTTTCCATTTGAGGTTAAAACAACTGAAGTTTTTAAACTTAATCAGTGGGTTGCTGCTGATGAGGATGCTGAATTTCATGAACCAGAGGGAGATATCATCGATTTAATCCCTTATGTGAAGCAAGCAATACTTTTAGAAATTCCAATTCAAATATTTAGTGAAGGTCTAAAAGGTGAAGCGCCAGATTCTGGTGAAGATTGGGAGCTTTTGACAGAGGAGAATAAAAAACAGCGAATTGACCCAAGATTGGCTGACTTAGCAAAGTTTTTCGATGACAAATAGTGTGTTTAAAAATCGAAGTACCCGGCTTTCCGGCCTTCATTTTAACATATTTTCATCACAGTTTAAGGAGGTGGGAAGAATGGCAGTACCTTTTCGTAGAACGTCTAAAACTCGTAAAAACAAGCGTCGTACACACTTCAAACTAGAAGTGCCTGGTATGGTGAAATGCCCAGAGTGCGGTGAATTAAAACTTGCTCACCGTGTGTGTAAAGAATGTGGGTCATATAAAGGAAACGAAGTTGTTAGCAAGTAATTGTTAATAATAAAAAGGTCGACTCTTTTGAGTCGACCTTTTTATTATTTTTTGAGGAAAGGAAGTAGTGACTAGGGTGCGGGTCCGAATAAAAAAAGTACATAGGAAATAATTTTGTCATAGATCAAAAGAGTCTATCTTTTCTAGTATATGCATAAAGATAATAAAAAAAAGAATTTTAAATTGGAGGGATTCGATGTCTAACGTTCGTCAAGATGCTTGGACCAATGATGAAGATTTAGTGTTGGCTGAAGTAGTTTTACGGCATATACGTGAAGGAAGTACTCAATTAGCTGCCTTTGAGGAAGTAGGATCAAGACTTACAAGAACAGCAGCTGCTTGTGGTTTTAGATGGAACTCGGCCATTAGAAAAGAGTATGAGGCTGCGATTGCGATCGCTAAAAAACAGAGAAAAAACTTAAAGAAAGCAAAACCAAATCAAATACAAGAAAAGAAAGAGGAGCATACAGCCCCAATTCAAACCGATCTACGTGCCATATCGTTAGATGACGTACTCTCATTTTTGGCCACGCAAAAAGATGTTGCTGCAGAAAATATAGAACTAAAGCAGAAGGTTGAGAGTTTGGTGGAGAAGAATAAGGAACTTGAAGAAACTTTAAGTGAATTAAAAGCAAAATACCAAGTAATTAAAACAGACTATCAACTTATGATGGACATCATGAATAGGGCAAAACAATTGACGGTTTAGTCGTCTTATACTACCTAAGGCATATTGATGTCCTTAGGTAGTTTTTTATGAGGTTAAGAACCCTTAACTAGACGCTCCTATGAATCTTACAATGATATTTTGCGACGGGTAACCGCACAGGGGGCCTTGCGCTTTTGTTCAAAGATTTAAAGAATTGTAGTATTAAATCAACATATAGCAAATTTTAGGTTTGAACATAGGGGTTCATATGCTAAAATTTAAATAACGAAAATAGATAGGGTGAAAAAAATGGATGTTGCGATCGTAGGTGGAGGATCTATCGGTTTACTTTTAGGTGGTTATCTAGCGAAATGTCATGCAGATGTGACAATTTACACTAGAAGCATGGAACAAGCCGAAGTGATTCAAAAAAAGGGGCTTTCAATTTTCACAAATGATGGGACGCAACATTATTCTGTACAGGCAAAGGCATTACAAAACTCGAACCTTTCTGGTCACGATGCCATTTTTGTTACGGTAAAACAATATCACTTAAAACAAATTGTACCTGAGCTACTGGAAGGAGAGAGGCTGAATAGTTTAATATTTCTGCAAAATGGTATGGGGCACTTAGAAGTTCTAAATAAAGTAAAGTGGTGTGCAAGGAACATTCTTGTTGGTATAGTAGAACATGGTGCGTTGAGACTATCGCATAACGAAGTCCGCCATACAGGTGTAGGGGAAATTAAATTTGGGTATTTCCAAAAAGTAGAGGATGTTGGAAGAGAATTAGTGATTAGGCTTACTAAAAGTGGCTTGAAGGCAGGTCTCTATCAGGATTGGTTTCGATTGATGGAGAAAAAATTAATTGTTAATGCGCTTATTAATCCACTAACAACAATCTATAGAATCGAAAATGGACAATTGTTAGAAAATCCTTATTATGCTTTGGTCATGCAACGTCTTTTTCATGAAATTAGTAAGGTTATCTCGATTTCTTTAGAGGATTGGAAAAATGTTAACACTGTGTGTATGAATACGAAACAGAATCGTTCATCAATGTTAAGAGATGTTGAATGCGACCGACCAACGGAAATCGACTCAATTTTAGGATATATTTTGGCAATGGCAAAACAAAAACAAAAACAAATGCCACTAACTGAATTTATCTATGAAAGCATTAAAGGAATAGAATTTTCGAATGGGGGAAAATAAATGGTTGAAGCCTTTGCTTGGATTTTAGCGACTTTTATAACATTACCGATTCTCTTTTTTTATCTTGTTTATTTTGTTACTGTAAAAATGAACAAAAATAAAAAACGGGCGTTTCGATTAGCGGTTGATTTGTCAACGATTTTTTTTATCTTAGCGACCAACTTTATTATAAAAGAAATTTGGGATGTGTCTTTATTTTGGGTCATAATCGTTGTTATGCTAATGATTGCAATTGTCTTTACAATCATTCACTGGAAGTTAGCTGAAGATATTCTCTTAAGTAAAATGTTAAGAGGAATATGGCGTTTTCACTTCCTGCTGTTTTTTGCTCTCTATATCATCCTCTCTCTATATGGGTTGATATTTAAAATTTATCAATATACAACTCTCGGAGTGAACTAGTTGGCTCTTGTTTTATTATTTTGTTATACTATTACCCGTTAAAGAATAGGTTATTAAACATCATAGTAGGGTAAGGGGGGAAGAATATGAAGGTAGAAGAAATAACGATGAATCATAAATCAACATTTCTAAATTCATATTTAAATCAAGATAAACAATCACTGGAGTTTTTCGACTACTCTTTTTTGAAAGAAGAAGGATATAGCGATCGGTTAACAGAAATAGCCTCCAGACAATATCCGAAACATATGTTAGTCCAGCACTTACTGCAATTTAATCATACATACAAATGTTCGGCGGAAACAATAAATAATATTAATAAATTATCATCTGAGGATAGTGTGGTAGTCATCGGTGGACAGCAAGCAGGTGTTTTGACAGGACCGCTGTATACAATTCACAAAATTGTTACAATACTACAGTTAGCTAAAGAAAAAGAGGCTCAACTAGGTATACCTGTTACTCCTGTCTTTTGGGTTGCTGGAGAAGATCATGATTTTGATGAAATTAACCATGTCTATCTTAGTAGCCATGGCCATATAACGAAGCAAAAAGTTAGCCAACAGAATCAACTGAAAAAGTCAGTCTCAGACTTACCAATTGATCATCAAAGTGTTCAATCATTTATTCAAGAAGTTTTTAAAGTATTGAAAGAAACAGGCAATACGAAACGCTTGAGGTCAATGCTAGAACAGTTCCTAACCGAAAGTAATACATATGTAGACTTTTTTTGTTATCTGATTCATATGTTATTTCAACACTCAGGTATTGTCCTTATGGATTCGCATCATCCTGAATTACGAAGACTTGAAGCTCCTTTTTTCAATAAACTAGTAAGTGAAAATGAGTTGTTGAGGGCCGCATTCGTTGAACAAGCAGATTTGTTTTACGAGAAAGGTTTTGGTGAGCCGATCGCTCGCTCTAAAGAAAATACGCATCTCTTTTATCATACGAGTGAAGGGCGACGAATCTTGCTCTTAAAACAAGAAAATGGGTCTTATGTAGACCGAGATCGGCAGTATTTGTTTGATGAGGATCAACTACGCTTATTAGTGGAACGTGAGCCAGAAAAATTTAGTAATAATGTCGTTACCAGACCGTTAATGCAGGAATTTTTATTTCCTGTTCTCGCTTTTGTAGCTGGTCCAGGAGAGATTGCTTATTGGGCAACGTTAAAGAAAACTTTCCATTTATTTGGATTTAAAGTTCCGCCGGTAGTACCCAGGTTTTCAATGACGTTCATTGATGCTAAGATTGACAAGTACTTAAAAACGTTAAACATTCCTTTAAGTATAGTGTTTGAAAAAGGCGCTAAATCATTTTGGGAAAAAGCTGTTTTTGAAGGAGTTGCTGAAGAGATCGATGAAGCATTACTAAGAGTGATGGGTGATTTAAAAGCTGCTCAGTTACCGCTAGTGGAGCTAGTTGAGAAATATGAAATAGGCCTGAGCGACATGGCTGCGAAAAACCTTAAAGTGATTCAAAATCAAGTACAATTTTTAGCGAATCGAGTTAAAAAGGGTGTTCGTGAAAAAAATCAAAGACAACTTTTGAAATACGAGATGATTGATTCAGTTGTTGTGCCTACGGGTGTTTTGCAAGAAAGACTGTTAAACATTTTTATGTATATAAATGATTATGGCGAAGAGTTCATTCATCAATTACTCACGCTTCAGTTTGAAATGAATACAAAACATAAAATTATTTTTCTATAAACCTTGTGATAACACAGGGTTTTTTATTTTTTTGAAAAATAAGTGGTATAAAGTGGGGGAATGTGGTATTTTAGAGGTAGAAAGTGGAGGAGGTGTAACTTTTCATGTTTATGGGGGAATATCATCACACAATTGATGAAAAAGGTAGAATGATTATTCCTGCCAAATTTCGTGAGGAGTTAGGATCCACATTTGTTATTACAAGAGGATTGGATCAATGTTTATTTGTTTACCCTCAGAACGAATGGAAACAACTAGAGGAGAAGTTAAAGACATTGCCATTTACCAAAAAAGATGCTAGGGCCTTCACAAGATTCTTTTTTTCTGGGGCAACTGAATGTGAGCTTGATAAACAAGGGAGAGTCAATATCTCTTCACCGCTTCGTCAGTATAGTCACTTAGAGAAAGAATGCATTGTTATTGGGGTCTCAAATCGAGTAGAAATCTGGAGTAAAGACACTTGGGAAACATACTTTGCGGAATCAGAAGATTCATTTAGTGACATAGCAGAAGGAATTGTTGACTTCGAGATGTAAACGAAGCACCGTTGTGTTATAAGAAACATCTATTTGTCACATGATAAAGGTAGTACATAAATAAAGAAGGTGTTTGTATGTTTGATCATATAACGGTGTTAAAGGAAGAATCAGTAGAAAGTTTAAATATTAAAAAAGATGGTGTTTACGTTGATTGTACATTAGGTGGAGCGGGGCATAGTGAATTAATCCTAACGAAACTATCTCGAGAAGGTCACCTTTATGCTTTCGACCAAGACGATGTTGCCATTGATCATGCAAGAAAAAGATTAAGTCGCTTTGAAGGGCAGTTTACAATCATTAAGAGTAACTTCCGCTATCTAAAAGAGGAATTAAATAAAAGGGGTGTTGACACGGTTGATGGTATTTTGTTTGATCTAGGTGTTTCTTCCCCCCAACTAGATGAAGCAGAACGAGGATTCAGTTATCAACATGATGCGCCTTTAGATATGAGGATGGACCGCTCCGTAGAGTTAACTGCTGAAGAAATTGTAAACGAATGGTCATTTCACGATTTGTTAAAAATCATTTCAAAATATGGTGAAGAACGCTTTGCAAAACAGATTGCAAGGAAAATTGAAGCGTTTAGACTCAACAAGAGAATAAAAACGACGGGTGAATTGGTAGAGATAATTAAAGACGCGATCCCGGCTCCAGCTAGACGAACTGGTGGGCATCCGGCTAAACGAACGTTCCAGGCAATCAGAATTGCTGTTAATGATGAATTAAGAGCATTTGAAGATGCCCTAAAAGATGCGATTCTTCTAACAAAAAAAGGTGGCAGAATTGCTGTAATTACGTTTCACTCGTTAGAAGATCGAATTTGCAAACACATCTTTAAAGAAGAAAGCACTGGACCTGAATTTCCGCCTAATTTACCTATCATTCCAGAAGGCTATGAGCCGACATTAAAGATTGTTACAAGAAAACCAATCATTCCTACCGATGAAGAAGTTACATCTAATAAACGTTCTAGATCAGCAAAACTTCGTGTTGCTGAGAAACAAAAGGAGGTAAACGATGAGTAATCTCGCTAGACAGTTGAATAGAAGGCAAATTGTAGAAACTGATCAAAGGGGAAAACAGGTCGTAACACATGCCCCTCAAAAGCACGGTGTTACGTCATTTGAGAGACTATTAGGATTTATTTCACTAGTAGGGTTCGTTTTCATTACTTGTATCATTATTTCTACCTTTGCCTCAACATATATGGTTAATCGTGAAATACAGCTTTTAGAAAGCTCGATTTATCAGCAGGAAACAGTTAATGAGGCATTAAGTATACAAGTAACAGAATTATCAACACCGGACCGGATCGTTAATATCGCCACTGAAAAATTAGGCATGACCCTAAACTACCAAAATGTCAAGGTAGTCCAAAACTAGTTCTCTTGAACTAGTTTTTCTTACATCTTTAGAAATTATAAAGGGTGTGAAGTAAATCTGATGTGTAGCTCCAAGACGATCTTATGAATTGCTCACAGTTGAGTTTTGCGGGGAGTAACCGCAGGAGCACGTTGCTCGTGACCAAGGCGCTTGCGCTTTTGTTCTTGTTTAGGAAATTATAAAAAAGTCGACCTGTGGATAAGTATGCGAT
>CAZIRM010000035.1:0-3716 GCA_964541705.1 uncultured Bacillaceae bacterium
GTTTGTTTCTCAGCATTCATTGTTTTTTTCATCATTTATTCCGAGAGGCTATTGTTGTGAGCTTTATTTTATCAATATTAGAAGAAGATTGTAGTGATAATCGTCACAATCAAAAATGAAATAAGGATTAATTCCTATTGCTTCGATAACTTACTCAATGTTTGGATTGCCTTTGTGCCGACGCCGACAAACGTCTCAATAATTGTTTGACCTCCTGCAATGGCAAAGATAAAGATTACAGGTACAAATATGGTAGGATAAAGGACGTAGCCTAGCCCGAATATTATCGCACTCCATATCCCTGTACACCAGTAGCAGTTTAATAAATAGCCTAAGTTAGAATCAGGAACTTTCTTCGTCTTTGTTTTACCATCTTCCGTAATTGTTTTTTGTTTCATGAAGGATCCACGTATAAATTCTGTAATTTTGTCAAAGACGATTAAATGTGTGAAGCGGTAACTTGCTAGAATAATCATAAAAAACATTAACCAGTTCATCTCGATTGTCATACTTGTACCTCCTATTTTTCTACTGTGAGCATATTTGTATAATTTGTTGGTGATTTATGATAATTTATATACAAAAGATATACAAAAACTATACTACTTAAGGTGGGGCAAACATGAACTCTGGAATACGAAAACCTAAAATAACATTACTTTTCTTAGCATTAGCAATTTTAGTCGGTATCATAACTTTTTTTCAATTACCACGCCGTGAATTACCTGAATTTACATTTAACATTGGAACGATCACAACGGTTTATCCAGGGGCAACACCTGAGATGGTAGAGCGAAACGTGACGATACCACTTGAAGAATTATTATTGGGACTCGATGGACTAAAAGAAATAACTTCCGTCTCAACCTCAGACGTCTCATCGATTGTTTTACAACTTGAGGATGGAATTGACACAACAAACTTTTTTTCTAACGTACAACAAATTGTTTCTGACACGAGTAGCAAGTTTCCGAACGAAGTAATCAATATTGACATAGGAAAAGATTTTCAGTTGGGGGCTCTTTCTTCTTATCATGTACTAGCCACTGAAAGAGAAGACCTGTTTGATGTAAATGAACAAATAGAAATATGGCAACAAGAAGTCGAGCGAGTTTCTGGTGTCAGAGGAACGATTGTTAAAGGCATCCCGGATCAAGAATTGGTGATAAGCCTAGATTCACGCCTGATGGCGCAAACAGGTATGTTCTTTCCAGCTGTAACCGATGCGATTGAAAGGGAATTCAAAATAGTCCCTTTGGGCTCAAAGCAGTTAAACGATCGTGTTTATCAACTTGTTTTAGAAAGTGAGATAGGTATCGATCGCTTACAGACGGTTTACTTAGGTTTAGATCGAAATAATGAAGCTGTCTATTTGAATGACGTTGGTTCCGTTGAAATGAGGGAAAAACAACCGAATGACCTCATCACATTTAATGGAACACCGGCACTATCCTTGACCGTATTGCCGGAAAAAGGAGTAGACGTGCCTACCTTGCAAAAAAGAGTTGATGAGACAATTTTGCGCCTGCAGGAACAATTGCCAAATGAGGTTTCGGTTGAGTTATTTTATACTCAAAATACAATTGTCAATCAGATATTTAAGGACTTAACCATTTCCTTTCTTCTTGCCATTGTTGCGGTTGTCATTATCACGTTATTTGGCATGAATGGTTCATCTGCAATGATTGTTACATTGGCAATTCCAAGTTCGATTTTGATTGGGTTGATTCCACTACCATATATTGGGGTGGACTTAAATCAAATTTCAATCATCGGATTTATTATTGCACTCGGTATTTTGGTTGACGACGCGATCGTGGTTAACGACAATATTGAACGAAGGTATCGACTAGGCGACCAACCCCTTGAAGGAGCAATTCAAGGAACAAAAGAAGTCAAAGGATCGATCATTACTTCAACATTAGCGGTGGTATTTACGTTTTTACCTCTAGTATTTTTATCAGGAGGAAATGGTGATTTTATTCGCGCACTGCCAACAGTCTTAATCACAACAATTATCGCTTCAACAATTATATCCTTGACACTTGTCCCTATTTACACGAAGTGGAGACAAGGTAAGAGAAAGAAAAGCTCTGAAAGGGTAGGGTTGTTTGGTACGCAAATTGATAAATTAGCCAATTGGTATAGTGAATCGATCTTACGGAAAGTCGTTAAAAAGCCAGTTCGGATTAGTATCATTGGTTTAATTCTTTGTACGGCGGTTTACTTTCTAATTCCATTTATCCCGATTGTGTTTTTCCCAAGTGCCGACCGAGAGGAAGTAACAGTCAACGTTACATTACCAATGGGCGTCACATTGTATCAGACGCAAGAGTATTTGCAAAACATCGCTAATACGCTTTCTACTGATGAAGCGATCCGCGAAATTTCGATCTATGCTGGAAGAGGATTGCCAGGCTTATTTGGTCAATCGGTGCCTGGAGCTGGCGATCATACAGGGCAGCTATTGGTCCGTGTTAATAGAGAGATTCAATCTGCAGATGAAACAATAAAAAAATGGAGTGAGAACCTGAGCGAACAATATGAAGAGGCACAAATACAGCTAACAACTATTGAAGCCGGCCCACCTGTTGGTGCTCCAATAACTGTTAAAATTACAGGACCGGATATTTATGAATTACAACGCTTAAGAGATGAACTTATTTCGAAAATAACGGAAATAGAAGGAAGTGGATTAGTCATTGATGATATTGGTCCTCCACTAGAAACATTTGTGTATGAGCCGAACCGGGATGCGCTAGAGGAGCATGGGTTTAAACTACGTGACATTAGTGAACAGATCAGGCTCGTAACTGATGGGGTTCCATTAGGTTCATTTTATGATGGGAATCAAAATTTGGATTTGAAAATTGTCATGGATGAAGTAACGAGTGGTGAAAAGATACAGCTAGGAAATTTAGCTTTACCAAGTAGACGGATCAATGAATTTGGCCCACCACAGTTGATTACATTTGATCAATTACTAAGTGAGAGGTACGATGAACAGATTCAAAGGATCCCTCATATTAACGGAGATCGAACAATCACTGTACGGGCATACCCAGGAGATGAAAATAAGTCAGTACTAGAAGAAGAGATAGTAGGAATTACTGAACAGATGGCTCAAGAGGGTTACTCATTGATCGTTGGTGGAGAAACAGAGGCTCGTACAGATTTCTTTATTGAGCTTACCAAATTGTTTTTGATCGTCCTATTTCTGATTTATATCGTTATGGCAATTCAATTTTATTCTTTGATCACTCCTTTGTTAGTCATGAGCACAGTGTACCTTGCCATCTCTGGAGCGATCATCGGTTTATTTGTGACCCAGGTAGGTCTTGGGTTTATGGCAATGATGGGGATTGTATCATTAGCTGGTATTGTAGTTAGGAATTCTATTGTGTTAATAGAATTTATCGAACAACGGTTATCGGAAGGAATGGATTTACATGATGCAGTAGTTGAGGCAGGGAGAACAAGGTTACGTCCTATTTTACTCACAGCCTTTACCGCGATTGCAGCGCTTTTCCCAATCGCTTTTAGTGGGGATGTTTTATTCCAACCTTTAGCAATCTCAATTATTTCAGGCTTACTATTTTCAACAGTATTAACGGTTGTTTTAGTTCCTGCTTTTTACACAGCAATTAATCAGAAGAAATATATGAGAACAACACGGTAGATCAATATTTTAATTAGTATTACACGCAAGGTTAAAG
>CAZIRM010000035.1:3816-15104 GCA_964541705.1 uncultured Bacillaceae bacterium
TTAGCGCACGCAAATCGAAAAAAGTCGCACGCAAATTAGAGTTAGCGCACGCAAATCGAAAAAAGTCGCACGCAAATTAGAGTTAGCGCACGCAAACTACTTTTTTGCAAGAGAGAAGGGAGTCATTTCAGGATGATTCCCTTTCTTCATTATTAGCGAAGCTTGTCCACCATCCTCTAAGTGTGCATAAAGAAGGCTTGGATTAGAATATCCAAGCAAATTGAAGAAATCATTCATTACAGCAATTGCCCAATTTCTTTTTTCCTTCTCGATAACTTTGTTAACTTACGTTTTGCAACTGAGATTTTAGCTTTGTCGTGGTCTTGAAGAGAGTCATATAACTCCATTAATGTGTAGTCAATTTCTAAATTAAGTACATTGATGATTGTTTCAGGATCGAGGTTATGATCGAAGTCTTGGTACTCAACGATTGCACCAGATTGATTCATCACAATTTTTTCACCTCCATCAATTTCTGTAATTGATTGAATGTGACCGTTTTTAAAAAATGTGATGTATTGTGGCCCTTCTGTGTATGTTTTAATTAACCCGCTGCCGCTATACTCGGTCATAATATGTTCAATCGATTTGGCAACAATCTCTTCATTTACCTTCAAACAGTCCACATCAATCGTTAGTTTATTCCCTCTTTTTTTAAAAGGGATTTCATGAATGGAATTAGTGGTGTCAATCATTAAATAAATAACATCTTCGTTGTAGCGCCAATACAAAGAACATTCATTTTCCATCATCTTATTAATAAACTTTTGGAGCGATTTTTTTGATAATTCAACATGCAGATCATAAAATTCGGCTTCAAAAAAATGCGGAACCATCTAAAACACTCCTATTCTTAAATTATTTCTAAAAGGGCACCACTTCATTTAGTAGCCTTTATATATCGTATGAAACGGACAAATTTAAAAGAAGTAAAATTCGGAAGTTCATCATAAAAAAAAGTGGTCAACTCATATAAAGAGTTGACCACTCATAATGACTCTTAATGATATTCCGGTAGTGAATGTTCTAAATGATCTAGCTGCTGTTGCATTTCTGCAAGTTGTCTTTTTTCTGCGACTGAAGAGTGTGCGAAGGCAGATGAAAGGTCGTTTTTTGCTTTTTTAAATTGCTCTACGGCTAAAGCGATTTGCTCTGGAGTTGTCGCAAGTTTCACATGGTTTTCAGCATGCTCAACAGCCTGTCTTGCTTGTTGAAATAAAAGATTTCCCATTATTGATCACCTTTTCCTTCACATTCAGCTTGTGCCATCGATCTTTCTTTGTTTCGTTCGTTTGCTGGCTGGACAGCGTCTTTTCCTTGCTGAATAAAACGTTTTGATTTGGATCTTTTGCTCATGGTAGAGTTCACTCCTTTGTTATTCTTAAGTGCTACCATTTGTATTTTCTACATGCAATACGAAAACTAATCACAATAATCAATAGTAAACATTTCATTTTTTGGCGTTGTTCCATAAACAACAAAATCGTTAGCGCCTTGGTAAAGATCCAGCGTTGCAAAACTCAAACTGTAAGCAATTCATTGAAGCGTATAACTATCGAATCTTATTCATTTGCTAAAATAGGAATCGCATTCGGAGAATTCCTATTTCAAGTTAAGATATTTTTCTAAAAAGACAGCAATTCCGTCTTGATCATTTGTTAACGTCACTTCGTTAGCGATTTCCTTCAACTGATCAATCGCGTTATCCATCGCAACACCTACACCAGCGTACTCCAACATTTCAAGATCGTTGTCCTCGTCACCAAAAGCAATGATATGTTCCGGACTTATTGAGTAAAAGTCAGCAATCTTCTTAAGGCCAACTGCTTTGTTAAGTCCAGCCTTTATAATTTCAATTACATTCCATGGAGCGCCCCAGACACGTTGATCTACAACTTCGGCATGCGCACGTTTCAGTAAGTCCTTTAACTCGTCCACATGATGATCTTCAGGGTGGACTAAAATCGATGTTGGGTTTTCAGTTAAAATTTCTTCTAAGTTCCCGAATTTAGTAGGAGAATCTCCCATTGTAAACGTTTCTATTAAAACTTCATCATGGTATTTCAGATAAAACTGATCAATAACTTCGACCATAATGTTTTTCACTTGAAATGCTTCACATGTTTCGATAATTGTTTTAGCCGTTTCAAGTTCCATTGGTGAATGATAAAATCCAAATTCTTTATTTGTTGGATGGTGAGTAAACGCCCCATTGAAATTAACAATAGGAGTATCGAGCGCCAGTTCTCTGTAGTACATTTCACTTGCACGATATGGTCTTCCAGTTGCGATGACAACAATATGTCCAGCGTTTATTGCATTCGAGATCGCTGCTTTGTTTCTTTTTGATATTTTTTTATCTTCGTTTAATAATGTCCCATCTAAATCAAGAGTAATCAAATGTTGTTGATTCATACTTCCACCTCTAATCTAATATGTATTGATATTAATTCTAATCGAAAAAAGAAGGTATCACAAGACACCTTCTTCTGATAAAGCAAGTGAAAAGTCTTATAAGTAATAGACGATAAAAGATCTGAAATTATCTAACATCTAGCCTCAAGACGCTTCTATGAAATTACTTATAAAAATCGTGCGACGAGTAATCGCAGGAGCGTGTCGATTGCTTCATTTTTTCCTAATGTGGAATGTACTGAAGCAAAGCAGTTGCGATGGAGAAGTAAATAATCAACCCCATAATGTCATTAATTGTTGTGATAAAAGGTCCAGATGCAACAGCTGGATCAATTTTTAGTTTGTTAATAATAAGTGGTACCGTTGCACCAACCATTGTTGAGATACTTAATGTAAAAAATAGAGATACGCCGACAATGCCTGCTAACCAGAAACTTCCGTAAATGATCGGTATGATGATTAGTAATGTAACCGCACAAACTAAGCCGAGCATAATCCCTGTACCGAATTCGCGTTTTAACATTTTCCCTAGTGATTGGCTGTCAACAGTACCAAGTGCCAACCCACGCACAACAACAGCTAATGCTTGGGTACCTGTATTCCCTGCCGAGTCCATGATTAAAGGGATGAAAACAGCTAATAATATGATTTCTTCCAATGTTTCCTCGAATTGCCCAATAACACTCGCTGTAATTAAACCTAAAAACATAAGCATAATAATCCACGGCGCTCTCTTTTTTGCAGCTGAAAATGCTGAAATATTTGTGTCGAGAGATCCCCTTGTACCGGATATTTCACCAAAGTCCTCTTCTGTTTCTTCATCAACAACGTCCATGATATCATCGATCGTGATAATCCCAACTAGTTTTCCTTGGGCAGTTACAGGAACAGCCAGAAAGTCGTACTTCTTCATGATTCTGGCGACATCTTCCTGATCGGTATGTGTTTCAACTGATTTCACTCGTGAAAGCATAACTTCTTCAATTTTTTCATCTAGTGGTGCAGTAATCAAATCACGCAGCGATACAACACCGACCAATTTTAGGTGATCATCAATAACATATAGATAGTAGATCGTCTCAGCTTCTGGTGCTTCTACCCGAAGTCGGTCAAGAACATTTCCTACTGTTTCACTTGAATCAACAGAAACAAACTCTGTCGTCATAATTGCCCCAGCAGTTTGATCTTCATATTTTAGTAAATGAATGACTTCTTCAGCCTCTTCTTTTGCCATTTGACTTAAGTAAAGCTCTTTTGAAGTCTCTGATAATTCTCCTAAAAAGTCAGCAATGTCGTCATAAGACATGTTGTTAAGAACATCAATCGCATAATTTTGCTGTAACTCTGAAATATACTGCTTTTGCTTATCAACCTCCATACCTTGGAAGATTTCTGCATATTCGGCAGGCGACAAGTAGCGATATACGTTCGTCCGTTGCTTTTTTGTAAGGTCGTCTATAAGATCGATTTGATCCGTCGGATGCAGTTCGAAAAAATATTCACGAAACTGTTTTAAGTTTTGAGAATCTTAGCTCTCAAATATTTGTTTTTTAAAGTCCTGTCGCGTTTCTTGTTTGTATTCATCCATGTTGTTTCCTCCTTCAAATAGTACCTTTATACGCGAGCGAACGAGAGATACATCATTATTGTTAGTTTCTACAACCAAAATATTAGTTCGCTAACAAAGAATAATCTTCCTTTTCCCCAATCTATTAAGAATGAAACATATTATGTACATGAATGTTGTGATTAGCGGCAAATGAATGGTTTATGTTAATAATTGGTTATTGTTTGAAAATTTAAAATAAAATAAAAATACAGTTGATTTTATTTTTATTCACACTTATAATAATCTAAAATATAAAAAATAGAGGGAATGATGGTTTATATGAAGGTTTCAGTAGTGGGTGCAACGGGCTATGGTGGGGCTGAATTAGTACGACTATTACATAATCATTCAATAGTTGAAAAAATTAGTGTCCATTCATCTTCTCACATGGACACATTATACAGTCATAGTTATCCTCATTTCACCGAAGCACTTAATTATACGTTAGAAAAAATTGATGCTAATAAAATAGCTCAACATAGTGATTATGTATTTTTGGCTACACCAGCAGGTATTTCAACAAAAATTACACCAGAGCTCGTTGCCGGTGGGGCAAAGGTTATTGATTTATCTGGTGATTTTCGGTTTCACAACCCACGACTGTATGAAAAATGGTATAAAAATTCACCTGCTTCAAAAGAGTGGCTAGAGCAGGCTGTTTACGGTTTGCCAGAGGTAAATAAAGATAGGATTAGAACCGCAGATCTGATTGCGAACCCAGGTTGTTATCCAACGGCAACAATCCTCGGTTTAGTTCCACTTTTGCAAAATGTAGAGATAGAAGAAGACTCAATCATTGTTGATGCAAAATCAGCTGTTTCAGGAGCGGGGCGAGGGAGCAATGTAGCAACAAGCTTTTGTGAAATAAATGATAATTTTAAAATTTATAAAGTAAATCAACATCAACACATTCCAGAAATTGAACAAATGCTCAAGAACTTTATGCCGATGATAAAGCCAATAAAATTTAATACTCACTTAGTCCCAATGACTCGTGGAATTATGGCAACGATCTACTGCAAACCTAAGACTGAAATGAATGAGAAAGTGTTACAAGAGCTTTATCAAACACGCTATGCAAAAGAGCCATTTGTGCGGGTAAGAGGAATAGGGCAATTTCCTGCTACAAAAGAGGTATACGCATCAAATTATTGTGACATTGGTTTAACTTTTGATGAAAGAACCGGTTGGATCACAATTGTATCAGTGATTGACAACTTGATGAAAGGGGCTTCAGGTCAGGCGATTCAAAATTTAAATCTCATGCATGGCCTTGAAGAGACGACGGCTCTAACGTCATTACCGGTGTTTCCGTAACTGTAAAAATGAGAGGGGAATCAAAATGACAATAACAACAAATAAAGAGATGCCCATTCAGATTGAATCAGGAAGTATATTAACTCCTAAAGGCTTTTCAGCTGGAGGCATTCATACAGGAGTCAAACGCAATCGCTTAGATTTAGGAGCCATCTATTGTGATGTTCCGGCAAGCAGTGCAGCTGTCTACACGTTAAACAAAATTCAAGCTGCTCCACTAAAAGTGACGAAAGAAAGTATTACTCAAGATGGGAGACTTCAAGCAATAATCGTTAATAGTGGCAACGCAAATGCCTGTACAGGTAAAAAAGGTGAGGAAGATGCCTATTCGATGAGAAAGACGACGGCAGACGTTTTAGCCATTCCAGAACATTATGTGGCTGTCGCTTCGACTGGAGTGATTGGTGAGTTCCTAAAACTTGAAAAAATCATCGAAGGAATAAAAAGTATTAAAGTAGAAAAATCCGATGTGGCTGCAGAGAATTTCAATGAGGCGATTATGACAACAGATATTTGCCATAAACAAGCTTGTTTTCAAACACTCATTGATGGGAAAAAGGTTTCTGTCGGAGGTGTAGCAAAAGGTTCAGGTATGATCCATCCCAATATGGCAACGATGTTAGGATTTATGACGACGGATGCAACGATTGAACCAGAATGGTTACAAAAAGCACTAAGTGA
The DNA here is from genome assembly GCA_964541705.1 of uncultured Bacillaceae bacterium. Classification (GTDB taxonomy): domain Bacteria; phylum Bacillota; class Bacilli; order Bacillales; family Anaerobacillaceae; genus Anaerobacillus. The sequence continues at coordinate 9,839 of CAZIRM010000035.1, forward strand.
AGTAACGAATGAAACATTTAACCGGATAACGGTTGATGGAGATACATCAACGAATGATATGGTCGTTGTCATGGCAAGCGGGCTAGCTAATCATGAACCATTAACAAAGGATCATCCTGATTGGCAGCAGTTTGTGCTAGCATTAAAGCTTACAAGTGAGGAATTAGCAAAGAAAATTGCCCGTGATGGCGAAGGAGCAACCAAACTGATTGAAGTTCAAGTAAACGGGGCAAAAACGGATAAGGAAGCTGGGCAAGTCGCAAAGGCAATTGTAGGCTCAGATTTAGTAAAATCAGCCGTTTATGGTCAGGACGCAAACTGGGGAAGGATTATCTGCGCGATCGGTTATAGCGGTGCGACAATTGATGCGGATTCAATTGATATTAAAATAGGTTCAATACAAACGTTAAAACAAAGCGTACCAGTAACATTCTCTGAAGAAGATGCTACAAAGTATTTAGAGTCAGATTCAATCGTTATCTACGTAGATTTGCACGTAGGAGACGGATTCGGTAAAGCATGGGGCTGTGACTTAACGTATGATTATGTGAGGATTAACGCCGGATACCGAACATAGGAGGAGAAGTGATGAAGAATATAGTCGTCGTAAAGTGTGGTGGAAGTACCATTCAAGAGCTCTCAGACGAGTTTTTCCAAAGTATTAAATATTTACAATCAATCAACATTAAACCCGTCATTGTTCATGGTGGTGGACCTGAAATTAATCGTTTATTAAAAAAGTTAGAGGTAGATAGCGAATTTGTCAATGGGTTGAGAAAAACGACAACAGAGGTTCTTGAAGTAGCTGAAATGGTCTTAACAGGCAAAGTAAATAAGTTCCTTGTAACGAAACTACAAGGGGTAGGAGTTACAAGCTTAGGATTAAGTGGTTGCGATGGACAGCTGCTTCAAGCAAAAGCCATTGATCATGCAAACTTAGGTTATGTAGGTGAAGTCATTCGTGTAAATCAAACACTTTTAAGACAACTGATTGATATGTCGGTGATACCGGTTATCGCGCCAATTGGTATTGATGAAAAGGGTAATCACTATAACATTAATGCAGATACAGCCGCAGGGGCAATTGCCGAGAGCTTGGAAGCAAAGCAAATGATTTTTGCGACGGATGTAGCAGGGATTATGAAGGGGAGTAAATTACAACCAATTGTAACGATTGAAGAGATCGAAGAAATGATTCTAGATGGAACGATTTACGGTGGGATGATACCCAAAGTAAAAGCTGCAATTAAGTGTTTACAAGGGAAGATTGAAGAAGTTTTTATTGTGAATGGTATTGAAGGCAAGCTTACATCAAACGGTGATTTGATCGGAACCAAAATCGTAAAATCAAAACAACTTAATTTTGCATAAAAAAACGAGGTGTACCAATGAGTTATTTATTTCCTACGTATAATCGTTGGCCAATAAAAGTAAAAGAAGCTTCTGGATCAATTATTATTGATGAAAAAGGAAAGAGATATTTAGATTTTGTATCAGGAATTGCGGTGTGCAATTTAGGTCACTGTCATCCTAAGATCAATCAGGCTATTATACGTCAATTAGCTAAAGTTATCCATGTTTCTAATCTGTTTGAAATCGAGAGTCAAGAAGATGTGGCTAAAATTTTAACGGTGAACTCCACTGGAGATGCAGTGTTCTTTTGTAACAGTGGTACTGAGGCGAATGAAGCAGCAATCAAATTAGTGCGGAAACACACAGGAAAGAAGAAAATCATTACGTTTACTCAATCATTCCACGGGAGAACAATGGGAAGTCTTTCAGCAACAGGACAGGAAAAAATCCATAAAGGTTTTGGTCCACTGCTTGAGCAATTTCACTATGTTCCTTACAATGACCCGGATGCTTTGCGTGAAGCCGTAGATGAAGATTGTGCGGCAATCTTTTTAGAAGTGATTCAAGGCGAAGGTGGCGTCAATGTTGCAACGAAGCCATTTATCGACCTGATTAACAAGCTCCAGCAAAAGTATTCTCTTTTGATCGTTGTTGATGAAGTTCAAACCGGAATTGGGAGAACAGGTAAGCCATTTGCTTATCAGCATACGAACCTATCACCCGATATTATTACTGTAGCAAAGGGATTAGGAAACGGCGTGCCAGTAGGAGCGTTGATTGGAAAGAGAGCTTTGGTTGAAACTTTTTCTCCTGGTACTCACGGCTCAACATTTGGTGGAAATCCGTTAGTGATGGCAGCGGCGAAAGCTACGTTAGAAATCATATTTGACGACGGATTTTTATTTGAGGTAAGAGAAAAGGGGCAGTATTTAAAGGGGAAACTTGAGCAGGCAGTCCGGTCAATCGATTTAGTCAACGAAGTTAGAGGTGAAGGCTTACTCATTGGACTTGACTGTGACAAAGATGTTGGGCCCTATATTAAAGCGTTACAAGATCGTGGTTTACTAGTAATAAATGCCGGTCCAAAAGTGATTAGAATGTTACCACCGCTAAACGTTTCTTATGGTGAGATTGATCAAGCAATCGATTTGATCGTTAACCACTTAACGACCGTCAGTGTCCATTAATTTTTTTTGGATATTTATGAATAAAAATACAATATATTATATTAATATACATTTAGGAGGGGGTAGCCATGAAGGGATATTTAGTTCTCTCTACTGGTGAACAGTTTGAAGGGGAACTGTTCGGAAGTGATGAACAAGTTTTCGGAGAAGTCGTTTTCTTTACGGGGATGGCTGGGTATGAGGAAGTAATGACCGATCCATCATTTAAAGGACAAATGGTTGTATTCACCTACCCGTTAATTGGGAACTACGGGATTAACGAAAATGATCACGAAAGTAAAAAAATACAAGCGACAGCCTTAATTATGCAGGACTGTAGAGAAGAAGGTTTCCATTATGAATCGAAACAATCGCTCTATGAATATGCAGAAAAACATCGTGTGCCAATTCTTGTTGGTATTGATACTAGAACTGTTGTAAAAAAAATTCGTGAATTAGGAGATATGACAGCAATAATTACAACTAATCCTGCTAAAGTTGACTTCTCAAACAAACCAAATATAAGTGAAAGAGATTTAGTGAATGAAGTTTCAGTGAAGCAAATGGAAACGCATGGATATGGCGCTAACCATGTGGTTATGCTTGATTTTGGTTATAAGAAGTCAATCGTAACGACGTTAAACCAATTAGACTGTAAAGTCACCATCGTTCCTCATACGACTGATGTATCGATTATTCAACAACTAAAACCAGACGGGATTTTTCTTTCTAATGGTCCGGGAAATCCGAAAAGATTATCGCACCTTTTAGTGAAAGTTAAAAAATTAGCTGAATCATACCCCACTATGGGGATCTGTTTAGGTCACCAATTACTCGCCCTTTCCTTTGGTGCTAATACGAAAAAATTAAAATTCGGACACCGTGGGGCAAATCACCCAGTCATTGATGTAATCACAAATCAAGTATATGTAACAAGTCAAAATCATAGCTACGTTGTAACAGATACAAGTCTTAAAGATACAGGATTTTCAACACGTTATGTAAATGTCAATGATCAATCTGTAGAAGGTATATCACATTGCCAATACCCAATCACATCTGTACAGTTTCATCCTGAAGCACATCCTGGTCCAAGTGATTCGGAGGGAATCTTTCAAGAATTTTTATTGAATATGAGAAACAAAAGGAGCGCGACGGTTTATGCCTAAACGTACAGACATAAAAAATATCCTCGTTATTGGTTCAGGGCCAATTGTCATTGGTCAGGCTGCTGAATTTGATTACGCTGGTACTCAAGCCTGCTTATCACTGAAAGAAGAAGGAGTCAAAGTAATTTTATTAAACAATAATCCCGCTACAGTGATGACGGATAAGGCATGCGCAGATGTTGTTTACTTTGAACCAATGACAGTTGAAACAGTAGAGAAAATCATTCAAAAAGAGAAACCAGATGGCATATTAGCCACATTAGGTGGGCAAACCGGATTAAATCTAGCCTTAGCTTTGCATAAGCAAGGCATACTTCAAAAATATAGTGTACCACTGTTAGGTACGCCAATTGAGTCAATCATGAAAGGAGAAGATCGTGAGGAATTTCGTTCACTTATGCATGAATTAGATGAACCCGTACCAGAAAGCGAGATAGTTGCTTCCGTTAAAGAAGCAGTAGCTTTTTCAGAAAAAACAGGCTTTCCGATTATTGTAAGACCGGCTTATACACTAGGTGGTGCCGGTGGAGGGATTGTACATGACATTGACCAATTAAAACATACAGTTACCGGAGGACTTAGTGCTAGTCCAATTGGCCAATGCTTAATTGAAAAAAGTATTGCTGGTTTTAAGGAAATCGAATATGAAGTCATGCGAGATTCGAATGATACATGTATTACTGTGTGTAATATGGAAAACATTGATCCAGTCGGTATTCATACAGGTGATTCAATTGTGATTGCGCCAACCCAAACGTTAACAAATAACGAATACCAAATGTTACGTTCAGTTTCCCTTAAAATAATTCGTGCTCTCGGAATAGTTGGTGGCTGTAATATTCAATTTGCCCTTGACCCGTATAGTAAACAGTATTATTTAATCGAAGTGAATCCAAGGGTAAGTCGCTCTTCAGCTCTAGCTTCGAAAGCAACCGGGTACCCAATTGCAAGAATTGCTGCGAAGTTAAGTCTAGGGTATCATCTTCATGAACTATTAAATCCGGTGACAGGTCATACGTATGCTAGCTTTGAACCAGCGATTGATTATTGTGTCGTCAAATTCCCACGTTGGCCGTTTGATAAGTTTCATCAAGCAGATCGCAAGCTAGGCACGCAAATGAAAGCGACTGGAGAAGTGATGGCAATTGAACGAAATATGGAGTCAGCTTTTCAGAAAGCGGTACGCTCTCTTGAAGTAAAGGGAATTGCTGGGTTAGAATATGATAAATTTACTCATTTATGTGAAGAATCATTGTTTGATTGTGTGATGGACGCAGATGACCAACGTTTCTTTGCGATATTGGAACTTTTACGCCGAGGGATTAAGACAGAGAAAATCTACGAATTAACAAAAATAAACCGGTTTTTTCTTGAGAGTTGGAAATCTTTAATTGAACTCGAAAAAGAGGCAAAAATCGAAACGCTTGAAACCGTCTCAGAAGAAAGGCTAATCAAGCTCAAAAAGAATGGTTTTTCAGATCAATGGCTAGCTGCTACTTGGAACGTTTCGTTAAGTGATGTTCGTGAAAAAAGAAAACAATCCAACATCATGCCTTCGTATAAAATGGTAGATACTTG
>CAZIRM010000036.1:0-14929 GCA_964541705.1 uncultured Bacillaceae bacterium
AAATAAAGCAATTACAGAATATGGTTGGCTAGAACAACAAGATGTAGTTCTGATTGGAAGAGGTGATCAATCTGCAGATGCACTCACAGGTAATGTGCTAGCTTCAAAGTATGGCGCACCAATTCTATTATCGAAAAATAACGAGTTGCCAAAGCCAATCGAAGAAGAGTTATTAAGATTAAAACCTAAGAAGGTCTATATTCTCGGTGGATCATTAGCGATCTCTTCTACTGTTGAGGAAAAAATTAGGCAAGTAGTACCTACTGCCGAAGTAGTTCGAATTGAGGGGAACAATCGTTACAAAACGTCAATGGAAATAGCAAAAGAAATTAATTCTCCAAGTAAGAGTATTATTCTAGCTCCTGCCTATGATCCTTCTGGAGAAAAAGAATCACCTGATGCTTTAACCGTGGGACCATACGCCGGGATTAACCAAATTCCAATTATTTTGACGGAGAAAGATCACCTGCGTTCGGATATTCGTAGCTATATTATCGATAGCGGAATCGAGAGTGTTTATCTTTTAGGTGGAGAACTCGTCGTATCAAAAGAAGTAGAGCAAGAGTTAGGTTCAATTGTGGAGGTTGAACGAATTGCAGGAAGAACTCGATATGAGACCGCGACGAAAATCGCGGAGAGATTCCCACTAAATAACAGCAACGTCTTCTTCTCAAGAGGAGATCGTCATATTGATGCGCTATCTGCCGCACCATTGGCAACACGTGAGCAAGCTCCGATCCTTTTAACGAAAACGAATGCTGTACCAGGTGAAGTCTCAGATTGGTTAAAGGACCAAAAAAATATTGTGAAGGATGTCTACTTCCTTGGTGGACATTTAGCAATTGATGCGAACACACGCGAATCAATTAGAGGTAAACTTATCTACCCCACAAATGCTGATGGAACATTAAAGTCGTTTAATGAAACAGTTACAATTACGACAAATCAGTTAAGATCTGCGATTGGTGGGACGATTATGAAGAGCACTTTATTAGATTCAGATAAGCCGAATTCTAGTTATGGTTCAATCATTGTAAGTGGCCACGGCTATGGTCACGGTGTTGGAATGAGTCAGTACGGTGCACTTTACCGAGCAAAAGAAGGACATACGTATCGCGAAATTCTTCAATTTTACTATCCAGGTACAGATGTTTCTGTAAGATAAAAGGAAGGAGTATATGCTCCTTCCTTTTAGATTTTTTAGTTCAGTAATTTTTTGACGACGCGTTCAGTAGCACGACCGTCTTCTAGATCAATGAAGTCTTTAAAAAATGCATTTCTATGAGTCACATTCACTAATTTTTGCGACATATTCTTCACTTCACCAATAACATCCTCTGTCGTTTTTACGAGGGGGCCAGGTGCCTGTTCTTCAAGGTCAAAGTAAAAACCTCTGAGTTTGTTGCGGTACGTATCAATGTCATACGTGAAGAAAATCATCGGTCTTTTTAAGATTGAATAGTCAAAGAAAACAGATGAATAATCAGTAATCAGCATATCAGCTACTACATATAATTCTCGAATGTCCGAGTATGATGAAACATCATAAGCAAAATTTTTAAACCTTTGTAAATCAAGTTGGTCAGCAACAAGATAATGGAGTCGCATCAATATTACATATTCCTCACCTAACTCTTTTTGCATTTTTTCAAGATCTAACTGCATCGAGAATGAGTAGTGGCCTTTTTTGTGATATTCATTATCTCGCCAAGTCGGAGCATAGAGAATAACCTTCTTTCCAACAGGTACTCCGATTTTGGTTAAGATCAAATGAATGTCATCAAGAGTATGATTAACTAGAAAGTCATTTCTAGGATAGCCACTTTCAATTAATTCACCTTTAAAATCAAAAGCTCTTGTGAAAATTTGTGAGGAGTAATGGTTTGGTGAAATTAAGTAGTTCCATCTACTTGATTCGGTCGTGAAATTATTTTTATATTGTTCTGTAGTAGTACCTGGCATGTGAACTTCTTCGATATCGACACCTAATTTTTTTAAAGGAGTACCGTGCCAAGTCTGTAGGTAAATGGTGTTTTTTGGCTTGGGAATCCATAGCGGTAACCGGCTATTTGATATCCAAAACTTTGCCCTTGACATCACAAGTAACCACTTAATGGAGAAACGTGGTAGTAGATGTAACCCGTAATCGTCAAATTGATTCCTATACCGAGGATCATAGCTCCAATAACATGTGTAGCCTTCGTAATTTGTTTGTATATACTCATAGATTGCTCGTGGATTACAACTATACTGCTTACCTAAAAAACTTTCAAATATAAGTGTTTTCTTTTTTTTAGGGAGAAGTCCTAATAAAAAGAATATCGTTTTATATAATGCCTTCGTTACACTTAGTTGCTTTAACCTTTTCAATGCTTAAGCACTCCTTCCTAAAAACACAATTTCGACTCTAATTATACCTAATATTAGATATATTAAAAACACTTTTTAAAAAGTGGAAAAAAGTTTATATCTATCGTAGTTTGTGTATAATAGTTTCTAAGATTATCTTTAGCTAAATGAATTGGAGGAATGCTAGTGACCAGTTCTAAAGAAACTCTCATTGAAAAAAGTGAATTTATAAAAGATGTAAAACAACGACTTTTCATAAAGCAAAAAAAAGATAAAGTATTTTTAACAGGTAGTTTATCTTCTTGTTTCCTAGTTGAGGGTTTAGTCCTAATTGCTCGCAAATCAAAACAGAGAACAGTACTAACCAATCAAGATTATTCGTCCAATTTCCAATTTGAACTCAGCTTCTCTGAGCTTTCATATAATAACGAATATGTTGATTTTTACATAAAGGTTGCATTCAATAACGAAGTGCACTTACTAGAGCCAATGGATCATCTCGTGGATGGAGACGCTTTACGACAAGACCTTGAAACGGATAGATATCTATTGAGGGTAGGAGAATTTAAGGAGACATACCTTGAAGGAGTACATCCGTATAAGGTTGGCTCAACCGATATGCAAATATATATTACGAAAAATAATAACTTCTCAATATCAATTAATAAAAAGATCACAAATAAACCAGAGGTTTTTGTTGAACAGATCACCCTTAATAAAAAAACTTTTCAGATTACAGGCGTGTTGTATTCTAGAAATTATAGTGTTAAAAATACGAGCGTAAATTTACTAAGTAGAGTAAAAAATGAGAAAGTAGCTATTCATACTAACTTCCAGTGGGATCAACATCAGGAATATGGGTATGGTTTAAAAAAATATCGCTTTCAATGCGAAATCAATAATACTACCCTTGATGTTCAAAAATTGTTTGATGATACGTACGATGTCTATTTAGCATTAATATTAGAAGGTCAAGATGAAGAGCTCACTATACGGTTAAAACGACCAAATATTGATGATTTTTTAAGTCAATCATTCATTTGTAGTAATAAACAAAATGCCTTTATTATTCAACCACACGCGACACATGGTAGAAACAATCTGTCATTTATTGTCACAAGTTTTGATAATAAATTGTATTTTTACTTAAGGATATTTTTAGCGTGCAACCCCCTTTTACGGTTTTTATACTCATGGAAGAAGATATGGATCGTCGGAGAGTTGCCTTATAAAGCACAAGATACGGGGTATCACTTTTTTAAGTATATGCGAGAAAAACACCCCAACCGGCGGGTATACTATGTGATGGATTGGACTTCTAAAGAATATAAAAATGTAAATAAATACGGAAATATTCTTCCTTTTAAATCTACCAAACACATTCTGTACACATTAGTTGCAACGCGCATCATCGGCTCCCATCATCCAGATTACATCTACCCTCTTAGATCTGAGGAATTTAAGAGTAAAGTAAAAGGGAAGAAAGTGTTTTTGCAACACGGAGTGATGGGAACGAGGAATAGCACTCATTTCTATGGGAGTGGATCAATTACATTTGAAACCGATTTGTTTATCGTAAGCTCTGATTTCGAAAAACAAATGATCATCAATGATTTCGGTTATGACCCTTCAGTTGTTAAAGTGACCGGATTGTCGCGGTTTGATCGCTTATTTGACAAGAAATCACAGCTAAAACGGCAAATTTTAATCATTCCTACATGGCGTGAGTGGTTAACAAGAGAAGATAAGTTCCTAGCGAGTGAATACTTTGATCGATATAACAAACTTCTTCATCACGAACATTTATTAAACATAGCAAAACAAAACAATATAGAACTTGTATTTTGCCTTCACCCGAATATGCAACAATATAGTCAGTACTTCAAAAGTGAAAATATAAGAATCATTAGTCAAGGTGAAGTAAACGTTCAGGACCTTCTAAAAGAAAGTGCAATGATGCTTACTGACTACTCTAGCGTTGCTTTTGACTTTAGTTTTTTGAATAAGCCGGTTCTTTACTATCAATTTGACCGAGAAAAATTTATAGGAGAGAAGGGGTCTCACCTTGATTTAGATCAAGATTTACCAGGTCCAATAGCTAAAACAGAAGAAAAGTTAGTAAAACTTATAGAGCGCTATATTGAAAATGGTTTAACAATGAAACGTAAGTACAAGTTACGTGCAGACAAATTCATCAAATATAAAGATCAGAAATCATGCAGACGGATCTATCTAGCGATCCGAGAACCGCGGTTAAAAGATGTGATAAAAAGCAGATTAATGAAGCTTTGGAAACAGTTAACGTCGATATTTAACTAAGATCGATTGTCTTTTAACAATCTTCTATATATAATAGAACAGTTAAAGTTTGTATCGAGAAAGGGAATTTGGTATGAAATCAGCACTTTCTGTTATTCGCGAACAATTAAATTATTTTTATTTAGTTAAAAGGTTGTCTATATATGAAATGAAGAGTACGAATAAAAATAACTATTTAGGTATGGCATGGGAAGTAATCAATCCATTGATTCAAATTGCTATCTATTGGTTTGCGTTTGGTTTTGGAATTAGACAAGGAAGAGATGTAGAAATTATGGGCGCTTCCGTTTCGTTTATCCTATGGATGATTCCTGGTATCATCGTTTGGTTCTTTTTTTACCACTCGACGATTCAAGCGTCAAAATCGATCTATACAAGATTAAAAATGCTTTCAAAAATGAATTTTCCTATGAGTGTTATTCCTAGCTTTGTCATTTTCTCAAAGTATTACGTGCATCTCATCATGGTCATAATCGTCTTAATTGTGATGCAGCTCTCAGGCTTTTTCATTAGTTTCTACTTTATTCAAATTATCTACTTCACATTAGCAGTACTTGCGTTTACGTATGCTTTAGCCTTAATTACATCTACATTAGCGACAATTGTAAGAGATGTTCAAATGTTTTTACAATCGTCATTACGGTTGTTATTATATTTATCAGGTATTTTATGGCCAATCACAGCGTTGCCTGAGTCACTTCACTCAATTATGAAGCTTAACCCGTTATACTATATTATTGAAGGCTATCGTGCTAGTTTTCTCGGACTTGGGTGGTATTTCGTAGACCAATGGCAATACACATTATATTTTTGGCTTGTTACAATGATTCTTTTCCTCATTGGTTCAAGTCTTCATATTAAATTTAGAAGGCACTTTATTGACTTCCTATAATAGAGAGGAAATAAAATAACGATGGAAAAAGTAATTGTCGTAAAAAATTTAACAAAAAAATATAAATTATATTCCAAGCCGTCAGAGCGAGTACTCGATATAATCTTACCTAAAAATTATGGCGAAGATTTTTATGCACTTCAAAATGTTAACTTTGAAGCTGAAAGAGGAGATGTCATAGGATTTCTAGGAGTTAACGGTTCTGGGAAGTCGACACTTTCAAACATCATCGCAGGTATCGTTCCTGAAACGAGCGGAACGGTAGAGGTGAAAGGTGAGACTGCATTGATTGCAGTTGCTGCAGGGTTAAAGCCGACATTGACGGGTAGAGAAAATATTGAATTAAAATGTTTAATGTTAGGTTTTACAAAGCAACAAATTAACGAGATGGAACAAGATATTATTGAATTTGCGGAACTAGAGAGGTTTATTGATCAGCCGGTTAAGTCATATTCTAGTGGTATGAAGTCACGACTTGGTTTTGCAATTTCGGTCACGATCAATCCAGATATTTTAATCATTGATGAAGCTCTTTCTGTAGGGGATAAAGCTTTTGCAGAAAAAAGCTTAGAAAAAATGAAAGAATTTAAAGAGCAAGGAAAGACAATGATTTTTGTCAGTCACTCGTTAAGCCAAATGAAGCAATTTTGTGAAAAAATACTATGGCTAGAATTCGGTAGAGTGAAAGAATATGGTAGTGCAGACGATATTATTCCTAAGTACGAAGAATTTGTTAATAAGTTTAAAAAGATGTCTAAAAAGGAAAAAGAAAAGTACCGGAAAGCTGCGATTGCAGAAAAAGAAAGTAGTTAAGCAATATAATAAAATTCATTATTACCAAAACGAGTCTTGAAGGAAGACGAAATTCAGTGAGAAAAGAAAGTACATTGTTGTGTACTTTCTTTTCAATATGTTAACGATTTGTAAAAAAGTGAAACCTTTCTGGGTCATTCGTCGTCTAATTATATAAAGTCTTTAATGCTATTAAATTTTTTTGTCGTAATTTGTATGTAATATTTTTGTAAAGAAAATGTAAAAATTGTTATAGATATTTGCAGTTAAATCTTATATAATGGCTAGAGGTTACCGTTGCTGAAATACGATTGTATGGAGGAGTTTTTAATTATGTTACTATTAGCGCTTTTTGCGTGTTTTATCATGTCATTTGTTATTACACCATATATTATAAAACTAGCTCATAAATTAGGTGCTACAGATTGCCCAGCAACAAGAAAAGTACATAAAAAGATTATGCCCCGACTAGGAGGGTTATCAATCTTTATTAGCTTTGTTGTTGGTGTTGCAATTTTACGCCCAGATTTTGACTCGCATGTATGGCTTTTTGTTGGTGCGCTAACAATTATCATTGTAGGTATTCTAGATGATATTTTTGAGCTACCTGCCAAGCTTAAGTTACTAGGACAAGTAATTGCTGCAGTTATTGTTACGTTGCCTGGTGGAATTCAAATTGAATTTATTAATTTACCTTTTGGTGGCGTGCTAGAGTTTAGCTACTTAAGCATTCCGATGACTGTTTTTTGGATTGTTGCGATCACGAACGCAATAAACCTTATTGATGGACTGGATGGACTGGCATCAGGGGTGACATCCATTGCCTTGATTACGGTTGCGATTATGGCATTTATGATGGGGAATACGTATGTTCTTGTTTTTTCCTTATTACTATTATTCAGTATTCTAGGTTTCATTTACTACAATTTTCACCCAGCAAAAATCTTTCTTGGTGATACAGGCTCGTTATTTTTGGGATATATGATTGCTGTGTTATCTTTATTAGGGTTTAAAAACATCACGTTAGTTTCCTTAATTGTTCCTTTATTTATTCTGGGAGTACCGATTTTAGATACATTGTTTGCGATTATTCGAAGAAGAAAGAATAACGTACCATTCTATATACCAGATCGCTCACATTTACACCATTGTTTGCTTGATTTGGGGTTCTCTCATCGAAATACAGTGTTAATTATTTATGTTATTAGCGCAGTTTTTGGATTAGCAGCAATTCTCTTTTCGATGGCAACAATTTGGGGTGCTTTCTTAATCACGTTTGCGATTCTCGTCATTATTGAGTTAATTGTAGAATATTTAGGTCTTATTAATAAGGAATATAAACCACTTCTGAAATTTTTGAAAACACGTCAAGTTTCAAAAGATTACAGCCTAAAAAGAAAGATGTAGTAATCTCGACTAAGTATAGGAAAAGGTACCGTTCCCTATGGAATGGTACCTTTTTTGTTGTTTTAGGAAACTATAAAGCTACAGTATTGTGGATATGGTCTAGCTTCAGCGCCTACTCGCTCGAGGTCACTTTGGCCCGACAATTGAAGCCAAGTGCGGGCTTCTACTTGCCGGCCCTCCAGTGAAGTTGCTACCTCGATTTACTTCTTTGCAAGCTTTGCGACGAGTAATCGCAGGAGCACGCGCTCGTAAGCAAGGCGCTTGCGCTTTTGTTCTTTAATTAATATTTAAGTGATCACGAAGTATACTAGATACTTCTGCTACTGATTCTTCGTCCAGTTGGTAATAGTAAACTCTATTAAGTCTCATATGGCTACCTTCGATTGTTAAAGAGTGAATATCATTTAATCCAGTAGCATACGAGTGTAGGCTAACCATATTGCCGAATGAAAAGTTTGTCGTTAAGTTGCCATCAACACTATCTAGAAGACTATCAAATCTCGTAATAGTAGAGAAAGAAGCGCCTTTTTTAATGATTGCTTCTATGACTTGTTTTTGACGGTCACCACGACCAAGGTCGCCTCGAGGATCTTTCTTTCGCATGCGAACATAAGCGAGTGCTTCTTCCCCATTTAACGTTTGAATACCTTCATGAATTGTAATTGCTCCTTTTTGGTCGTCACTGTTCATTTCAGAAAACGTAAATGGAACGTCGACCTCTACGCCGCCTAGTGCATCGATAATCTCAATGAATGCATCGAAGTTTAACTTCACATAGTAGTCGATCGGAATATCGAGTAAATTTTCCACTGTGGCTACTGTCATATCTAAACCGCCAAAAGAGTGTGAATGATTGATTTTATCTAATCCATCTCTACCAACAATCTCTACTCTAGAATCACGAGGAATGTTTAACATTTTAATCGATCGTTCTTCTTTATTAAAAGTCGCAACTAATATCGCATCTGCAATACCTCTCAAATCACCATCTCGAGTGTCAAGACCGACGAAAAGAACGGAAAAATTATCTTTACTTGGATTTACAGCTTGATCCCTTCGTTCAGAATGATCACCACGATCGAGCTCTTGTTGCGCATTAGCAGCTAAATTTGCCATTCGATGAAGGATATACCCACTTGCAGCACCAGTAATAATGAATAAGAAGAGGAAGGTTAACATTACCGTTTTGAACCAACTCTTTTTCCATTTTTTCTTTTTTACATCTATTCTACTTTTAGTCATTATAAGACTCCTTTTTAAAAGTTTACGATATCTATCTTTAAATCTTTATTAAGAAAAGAGCAACTAACCCTATTATTTTAATTGATAAATGATAATCCGTAAAGGAAAACAAGTAGGTTATTTAATGTAAAATTAAGGGTGTAATGAAAAGCATTTGATTAAATGAATGTCGTCATTGCTTATATTCATCACCAAGAACAAGATATCGTTGCAAAAACAATTGGGAAACGATCTATTCCTTCATGTGGCATATTTTTAGTCTTGAGAAATTCGCTCTTAATAATAAAAAAATATATTTTTTATGATAATATGAATAGATCAATGGATTTCATCATTTCTTCTTTTCGTTATTAAGATCAACATAAAGTTGTATCAACACCATGTGCAATCAATTATGAAATTCATTCGAATAAGTAAACAATGAACAGTGGGGTATGTGTGTTGAAAACGAAAATTAAAGTTATGACAATATTCGGAACGAGACCAGAAGCAATAAAAATGTCGCCACTTGTGTTAGAACTGCAAAAAAACCCAGATCAAATTATCTCGACAGTTGTCGTTACAGGTCAACACAGGGAAATGTTAGATCAAGTTTTACAAATATTCAAAGTTAATCCTGATTTTGATTTAAATGTAATGAAAGATCGTCAAACATTAACAGAAATTACAACTCGTGTACTTGAAGGGCTAGATCGAATAATGAAACAAGTTAAGCCGGATATTGTTCTAGTACATGGAGATACAACGACGACCTTCGTTGCAAGCCTAGCAGCCTATTACAACCAAATTGCCGTTGGACATGTTGAGGCAGGGTTGCGCACGTGGAATAAATATTCCCCGTTTCCTGAGGAAATGAACCGTCAACTTACAGGTATTATTAGCGACTTACACTTTTCTCCAACCGTTAAGTCAGCACAAAATTTACTAAAGGAACAAAAGAGTCCAGAAAGTATCTTTATAACGGGCAATACAGCGATCGATGCGTTAAAAACAACAGTTAGAAAAGAGTTTGGCCACGAAGTTTTAAAACAGACCGGCCATGATCGCTTACTCTTACTTACAGCCCATCGAAGAGAGAACGTGGGTGAACCGATGCGGAACATTTTTCGTGCAATTAAGCGTCTTGTTCAAGATCATGACGATGTCCAAGTTGTTTATCCCGTCCACCTTAATCCCGTAATTAGGGAGATAGCATCCCAAGAGTTAGGGGAAGAGCAAAGAGTAAGGTTAATCGAACCTTTAGGAGTTGAAGATTTCCATAATTTCGCAGCTCGTTCTTATCTCATATTAACTGATTCAGGGGGAGTTCAAGAAGAGGCTCCTTCGTTAGGCGTTCCAGTATTGGTCCTTCGAGATACAACGGAACGTCCAGAAGGTATTGAGGCAGGAACATTAAAATTAGTTGGTACAGATGAAGAAACGATCTATCATCAAGCAAATGAATTATTAACGAATATAGAAAGTTATCGTAAAATGGCACAAGCTTCAAATCCTTATGGAGACGGGAAAGCTTCAAAACGGATCGTAGAGGCAATTTTATACCACTTCGGTGTAAATAGAGAAAGGCCAGAGCCATATAATACTAGTGTATAAATAGAAAAAAAGGAGCATTTTCAGGAGACTGCTGAAAATATTAGCGTTTTAAATTTACTGCAATGAAAATAAAAAGATTAGGGGATGATTTTGATCATTCCCTAACCTTTTTTCGTGTTTTGGATCTTGTAAGTATAAATAATGGGTTATTACTAACCCATTAACTTGATGATTCGTTTCATATTTACTACGAAGATCGTTGTTGCACTTTGTATTTGCATACCTAAGAGACCATGGGAATGACTTTTTTCAAAACCATGGCGATTTTTTAGCTCGGCATTTTTAGCCTCGATCATATACCTGTTTTTTGCTAACTCCTTGAACTCATCTGTTTCCTGATAGACCTGGTGTTCTTCATGAGTTTTGTCCTTCTTCAAAGTTACGGTATATGTTTTGCTTGCTGCTCCTTCTTTATAACAGCCCTCTTTAAGTGGACATACCTTACACTTCTCAACATCAAAGTAATGAGTTTCCCGCAACACAGTTCCTTCAGTCTCGTGTTTCTTCTTTCCGTGTAATGCTTTCTTGAACGCCATATGCCCAGCTGTACACACATATCTTTGTGCATCCTTATTATAATGAAATTCCCCTGATGCCCTTTTGTTTCCCTCTGATACAGTCTTGCTTAATTTCGATACTAACTCAAATTCCTTCTCTTTTGCATATTCAATCATATCTTTCTCAGAGTATGCACCGTCACCAATGAATGCCTTCACTTTAATTCCGTTTTCAACTGATTTCTCAATTAACTCTTTTGCGTGTTTTCCGTCATGTTGATCCCCTGTTGTAACCACTGCTGATGTCACGATACGCTCTGGAGCCATCGCGATGTGGGTTTTGTATCCGAAAAATGATGAGTCTGAACTCTTATGTCCTACTTTTGCATCTTTTTCCACGGTTGAGTTTGCGTGTTCTATATCATCATTTACTATCTCTTCTAATAAGTTGGTCTTTAATTTTACGTCCTCTTTAATGTATAACTTTTCATCATTTTTAATGATATCTATTAGCTGATTACAGTAGTTGATATGGTCTAATAAATTATTTGTATTTGGTTTGGAAGGCATTTTATCCTTATAGGTTTCGTCCTGTTTATAAACATTCTTCCTTAGTTGTTTGGACTGTTCGATTAAGATTTCAATCGGTGATTTAGAGTTAAACATACTGTTCGTGTGGGTCGAATCCACAATGATTTGGTTGGATTTAATTAGACCTTCTTGTAAAGCAATCTCGACGGTCTTTTTAATTAGTAAATCTAATAATGAAGAATCTTTTAATCGTAGTTTTCTAAATTTAGTCAGGCTCGTAGGGTGAACAATTTTATCTTCAGGAGCTACATCTAAAAAGTATTTAAATGACATATCATAAGTCGCTCTTTCAATCAAATCACGATCAGACATCGGGTACATCACTTTGAGTAGTAATAACTTAAACATCATAATAGGGCATTTGGCTTTAGCGCCAAATGCCTCATTGTACATATCTTTTAACTCGTCATAAATAAATTCAAAGTCAACTAAGTTATTAAACTTCCTCAAAAAATGATCATTCGGGATCAAAATTTCATAAAGTGAACTGTATGAACTGAGCATTAATTCTTTTTTAGGTAACATAGTCTCACCAATTTTCTAAAAATTTTCTATCTCTATGATACCATTTTTACTTGACCAACTAAATTATACGTACGAAAAAAAGGAAGAGTTTCCTCTTCCTTTAATCACGAAGGCATATAGAGACTTTTTCAGCAGTCTCCATTTTCAGCTCCTTTTTCTTATTGAATCTCAAGATGATCTTTTAACTCATTTGAAATGCGTAGGCGTTCTTCTTCAGGGACAATAAAGTACCAAATCTTATCGATCGTCTGACCCGAACCACTAATTTCAAGTGTTTCAGAGGAATGACGTGCTTCCTTATAGTTCGATTGAATTTTCACCATCTGATCTAACGTTAAATCCGTTTTTACATTCGTCCCTAGCGCTTGAAGGATATCTTGTGCTCGTGTAATGGAAGAAAATTGCGCACCTTCTTTAATAATTGCGTCAATAACTTGGCGTTGACGGTCGTTGCGTCCGAAGTCGCCCCGATTGTCTTGCTTTCTCATACGAACAAATGCGAGAGCTGCATCACCATTTAACTGTACTGGTCCTTCATCAAATGTGAAAGGTCCTTGCTTAAATGAAAA
Organism: uncultured Bacillaceae bacterium; assembly: GCA_964541705.1. Lineage (GTDB taxonomy): Bacteria > Bacillota > Bacilli > Bacillales > Anaerobacillaceae > Anaerobacillus. The sequence goes on from CAZIRM010000036.1 coordinate 12,777, forward strand.
CTTATTATTTACAGTTACACCACCGACAGCATCGACAATATCTTTAAATCCTTCCATATTCACAGAAACAAAGTGATCAATTGGGATGTCGAGGAAATTTTCGACCGTTTCAATCGACATTTTTGCTCCGCCAAAAGCATACGCATGGTTGATTTTGTCATCAAAGCCACGACCGATAATTTCGGTTCGAGTGTCACGAGGGATACTGACCATTTTCATCGATTTCGTTCTTGGATTTACCGTCAATACAACAATCGTATCAGTACGTCCGCGATCTGAACTTTCTGCGTCGATCCCTAATAGTAAAAATGACAGAGGTTCTTTCTCGTTTAAATTTACTTCTGAAACCCTTCTTGTATCCCTGTCGATTGGTTCATGCATATCTTTAATTGTACTAGTTACAGAATTATATAGATAGAGACCATAGCCACCAATCCCTAAAAGAATTGCGCCGAAAACACTAGCAATTGTAATCCATACTTTTTTCTTCATCATTTTTCCCCTTACCTTGAATTGTCAATCTGATACTGATTATATTGTTTTTTTGACAAACTAGCAATGCAAAAAAGGAAGAAAATATTTTAAAAATCGAAATTTGGCTCACATCTTTTACAAATTATGATAAAATGCTATTATGTCATTAAATAAATAATAAGAGAAAAATATATCAGGAGGCAACAATGGAAGAGACAATTAGTTTAAAAGAATTGTTTGAAACGATAAGAAAACGCTTATTAATGATTATTCTTATAGCAGTCTTTGCGGTAACTGCTAGTGGTTTAGTTAGTTACTTTTTATTAACACCAATCTTTCAATCTTCGACACAGTTATTAGTTAATCAATCAAATCGTGAGCAACAAACGTTTAATGTGAATGATGTGAGAACGAATTTAGAACTGATTAACACTTACAATGTTATTATCAAAAGTCCTATTATTTTAGATAAAGTAATCGAAGAATTAGAATTGACACGTTCAGTTGGTGCGCTTAATAGCCAAATTTCTGTAGGAAGTGAACAGAATTCACAAGTAGTAGGTATTACCGTACAAGATCCAAATCCAGCAATGGCGGTACAAATTGCGAATACAGTAGCATCGGTATTTGAACGCGAAATTGTCAACATTATGAATGTCGACAACGTAAGTATCCTATCGGAAGCGAAGTTAAGTGCAAACCCAACGCCAGTTAAACCGAATCCGCAATTAAACATGGCAATTGCATTCGTTGTTGGTTTAATGGCAGCGGTTGGACTAGCCTTCTTATTGGAGTTCTTAGATAATACGATCAAAACAGAAAAAGATATTGAGAAGCATTTAGGTCTATCGGTGATCGGAGCAATCCCTGAAATTGATGAAGACTTCGAAATGAATGCAAGAGCGGATTTGACTAGGAGAACAAGAGGTGACAGCATTGGCGCGTAAAAAGAGAAACCTTCAAAATACTCAAGTACGAAAACTTATTACAAAATACAGTCCGAAATCTCCAATATCGGAACAATACAGAGCAATTCGCACAAACTTACAATTTGCATCGATTGATCAAGAACTTAGAACGATTATGGTTACTTCTTCAACACCGGGGGACGGGAAGTCAACAACAGCTGCGAATCTAGCCATTGTTATGGCTCAGCAAGGAAATCGAGTGCTATTAATCGACGCCGATCTACGTAAGCCGACATCGCACTATACGTTCCGTTGTCCGAATACAAAAGGGTTAACAAGTGTTTTAACAAAGCAAGCAACACTGGAGGAAAGTGTGTATCGTTCAGACATAGAGAATTTATCCGTCTTAACAAGTGGCCCATTGCCGCCAAATCCATCGGAATTATTAAGCTCAAAGTCTATGGAGCTATTGCTTGAATCTGCGCAAGTTCCTTACGATATTGTTTTAATCGATACCCCACCTATACTAGCGGTAACTGATGCACAAGTACTAGCAAAACAATGTGATGGCTCAGTTCTTGTCGTAAGTAGTGGAAAAACAGAGATTGATTCTGCCGTTAAGTCAAAAGAACTACTTTTGAAAACAGGGACAAAAATATTAGGTGTTATTCTAAATCGAAAGAAGGACAATAGCAATACTCATTACTATTATTATGGAGCCACAGGACAAAATTAAATTTATGATGAAGTAATTTGAAAAATGTGGAATTT
>CAZIRM010000037.1:0-14881 GCA_964541705.1 uncultured Bacillaceae bacterium
GGCATTAAGTACATAAGGCTGATAATATTTAATTAGTTGCTCTCTAGCTATTTCACTGCCGGCTTTTGCTGACAGCAATAAGTGATCTCTTGTTGAATTATCCATGTCTTTTCCTGCCTCCTTTACCGTCAGCTCAAAAGTAGCATACACGAATTATGTCGAACGGTAAAGTTATTCATTAAGACAGCTCTCATTTTCATGGGAGCTTTGCATACGTTATTTCTTCCGACCGTTTCCGTTACCATTTCCTTGTTGACGTTGTTCGAACTTCCCAGCTTGCCTTTCCACTCTTTCAGAAGCCTTTTCTTGTCGTCTTTCTAGTTGTTCCTGTTTTCTTTCAACTTTTTCTTCGACCTTTTCTCGTCGTCTTTCTAATTGCTCTTGCTTTCTTTCAACTTTTTTAATCGCTTTATCATGAGGTTCTTCTTGCTGATCGGAGTTATTAGTTTGTAATTCAATTTCTCCTACGACAATTACCTCTTCCACGACTACTAATTCTTCTTCTTGGTCAATCTCGATTAAGTCTGTCTCTACTTCTGTCTTCATACCATGTCGCTCTAATTGACCAGAGCGTTCCATCGCTCTATGTTTATTTGCTATTGCTCTAGATATTCCAGCCTTCGCTTGTTCGGGTAAGTCTTCACGTTCTAATAAAAGAAGTAAGTTCTCGAAACGTTTTTCGTTTTTCTCAGAAATAACCTCTTCTACATCCGTAAGATCGGTTTCTTCTTCTTTAGCCTCTTCTAAAACCTTCTCTACTTCTTCCATATGCTTTTCATAGTCTTTTAATAATTCTTCTATCTCATCCTCTAGGCCTGCTTCAACCATTTCTTCTATCTCTGCTAAACGTTTATCCGCATACTCGTCCTGAAGTGAAATTTTCTCAGTAACATCTTCTGTTAACTCATATTCTACCTCTTCGATCATACGGATTGTTTCGTATACCTCGAAATCAGGTGTTATGACCGCTGTCTCATGATGTATTGCAATTTCACTTTTCGTAGCCGGGTTCTCTTCGGCATGGACGACGCTCCCCATAACTAAAACTACTGCTAATGTTGAACTTAAAACTGTTTTTTTAACTTTCATTTTTTTCTCTCCTTCTACTCTAGTATGATACGATCTAGGAATGTTTTAATCTTGTTACTATTTTGTTGGTAATCTTTCATTGGTGTCATAAAAACAACTAGAACAGAGTACTGTTTATTTTCTTTTAAATAAACGTCTGTGCGAATACTCTCATTGCGATCTGACTTCCAAGCTATGTACTTATCTGTCTCCTCAATGAAAGTGACGTTACCAATGCCTTTCAACAATTCATCCTTAATCTCTTCTTTTGTTCTTCCTGTTTCTAGCACTGATATGATCGCAGTGACAGTTTCATTTGTGAAGGTTACGGTTTTATCACCTTCTTGTTTTAAAATGAAACCTTCAACGTCTCCAATACGAATACCAGTATGATCATTTTCATAGAGCATTTTTTCTGCTTCTTGCAATGTTTCATTACTTTTTTTGTGAGTATCTTCATTTATCATTTGTTCATTAGATTTGGAACTACAACCTGTAAAAAGTAAAATGATAATTAGCAACCACTTACTCATCTTTCACCTCACTCCCCTGATGTTTTTTGCTTTCATTATTCTATACGAAAGACTCTTCTTTTTTTTGGGGGGCAGTTTAAAATATTTTAAAAAAAAATCTACCTGTAGTTTTTTCAGGTAGATTTTTTCACATTTATTTTTTCTTTAAATATACTCGAGCTTCATAAGGATCTAGTTTTATTTCTTTCACCAGCTCATGTGAAGAAACATCGTGATTCGCCAACAACAAGTGCTCGCTCGCAACCAATTGCGTTTCATCTTCAGCAACCCATTCAACACAATTTTTCGATAAGTTTGTCATAACAATAGCAATATAATCATTAAGTTCGCGCTTATAAGCAAAAATTTGCTCATGGTCAGGCATTAATAAATCATAGCTTCCATATGTGAAGATGTCATTTTGCTTTTTTATTGCAATCATATCTTTATAAAAATGAAGAATCGAATTCTTATCTTCCAGTTGAGATTCAACGTTTATGTCTTTATAATTTGGATTCACTTTCATCCAAGTTTCAGCTACCGAGAACCCACCATTTACATCGTTTGACCATTGCATCGGTGTACGGCTGTTATCACGAGATGTGTTTGCTAACATATTTAGAATTTCTTCAGGGCTATGACCTTCTTCAATTTTTGAACGGTAAAGATTGAAAGCTGCAACATCACGGAAATCATCCATTGATTCAAAAATTGTATTCGTCATCCCGATTTCTTGACCTTGATAAATGAATGGCGTACCTTTCATCAAAAAGTACATAGCAGCTAATGCTGTCGCACTTTCACGCCAATACTCTTTGTCGTTACCCCATGTAGATACTGCACGAGCTTTATCATGATTTTCAATAAATAGTGCATTCCAACCATCGTGCTCTAGTCCCTTTTGCCATCTAGTTAAGACTGTCTTTAAACTTGGAACATCTAAGCCGGTTCCTTTATAATCCCATAAATCGAGGTGTTCAAACTGGAAAACCATATCCATTTTCCCTTGTTCACCAACCCAAAGACGAGCTTCATCAGCCGTCACACCGTTAGCTTCTCCAACTGCTAACGTGTTTTCATACTTTCCATATGTCTCATCCTTAAATTCTTGTAAAAATTTATGGATGCCGTCTTGGTTCATGTGCATATCAAATGATGGCACGTACTTTTTACCTTCTGGGTTAGGCATATCGGGGAATCCAGGACGCTTTTTAATATGACTAATTGCGTCAATCCTAAAGCCATCTACGCCTTTATCAAGCCACCAATTTACCATATCGTATAAAGCAGTTCTCACTTCTTTATTTTCCCAGTTTAAGTCTGGTTGTCTCTTAGAAAAACAATGGAAGAAATATTCTTCTGTATTTTCGTCATACTCCCAAGCGGATCCGCCAAAAATGCTCTCCCAGTTATTTGGCTCAGCTCCATTTTTTCCATCACGCCAAATATACCAATCACGTTTTTCATTGTCCCTTGAGGATTTAGACTCGATAAACCAAGGATGTTCATCACTTGTGTGGTTTAAGACAAGATCAATGATTAAACGCATTCCGCGTTTATGTACTTCTTGTAATAACTGATCAAAGTCACCCATAGTACCAAAATCTTCGAGAATATCTTGATAATCAGAAATATCATAACCATTATCATCTAATGGCGATTTATACATTGGACAAATCCAAATAAAGTCGATACCTAGTTCTTTTAGATAATCTAATCGCTCAATCATTCCACGAAGATCACCAATTCCATCTCCGTTACTATCTTGAAAACTGCGTGGGTACACTTGATACCCGACCGCTTCTTTCCACCAAATGTTACTCATAAAATCCACCTCATTGATTTCTTTGCTGTTATTTACTCACTTGACCTATCATATCGGATTCAATAACTAGATACAATTATATTTATAAAAAAAAATAAAAAAGTCGGAATTAAGCAAAAAAGATCGACCTTCTTCAATTTAAAGATTTAAATCATGGCCTAGATACTCCTTGAGGAGCTCAACTCCAAATTCTTCCCCGTCCAAGTAACTTACCCATTATAGACTTGGAACACTGTCCTCCCCTTCCTCCAGTAATGAAATCTCACTTAGTTTTTACCCAATTACATAGACGATAAAATACAAACACCAGACCTTTGCCTGTTTACCGTTTTACTCGCCGCACCTCTTTTCGGGCATCATTTGGAACGTTTTTTGCTTTACTCTTAAGGTACGGGCATCAGGTTCTTTACCTGTTTACATATATAATAGGCAGGTCTTATAAATGTAGTGCCACAAGAATTGTGCAAGCTCCTTGAACAGAAGCGACGTACTCATGCGATAACTCGTCGCAACAACTCTATTTTTAACTTAGGCAGTCTTCTATCTGTACCATTCACTTTTTAGGGGAAGATTACATTCAAAAGGGATTATTTTTTTCTTTTTTAATAGTATTATTGGTCCCCTTATTAAACGCGATGTTAACGGTACTTTAAATGTAATCAAAAGGGTTACAGTTGAGAGAAAAGACAAGATAAGAACCAGTATTGGTCTTTTTTGAAGTAAATAATTATATACATACATTTTTAAATACAGAAGGCAGGACCACTTTACACTCCACCCTCGTTTAAACTTTAAAATTTTTCTTTTAACTAGAGTATAATCCATCACTGTAGAAGCCCCTATTGCGAATACGAAGTGTAATATTTTTTTATAAAATTTTACAGGAAACTCTGATAGTGTTAAAGCAACCATAGAAGGAGTAATGAAGAATATATGGATCGCCCTTAGAACTTTCCAATTAACACCTTTTGTATTAAACTCCCATAACAAATGTCGCTTACACAAATAATAATAAAGTAAATTAAATGCAATGGTATACAATGCGTTAATATGTAATTTCGGTACTTTCCAAGTACGCCCAATTATATTTAGAGTTAAAAAGAACAATACTAACATACAATGTTTTTGTTTCACGATTGTCTCCTTATGCTTATATATGAGTTTAAGCATATTGTTCCACCTCAAAATAAAACTATGTAGAAAGAACAAAAGTGCGAGGAGAACAAGTGCTGGTGGATTGACTAGCGGCGGTTCCGACTTTTGACCGTAATGGGCAGACTGAGGTGATCGAGCTGATGGAACCTGGAGCTAGACGTCAGTCTAACCTTCTTATCGTTTTTTAAAAAAAGAGACATAATCATAAGTGATTATATCCCAATCTCTCTCATATAAAACAATACCAATGCAACTAAACCAATAGTGAATACAGATACCGTATCTTTTTTTTGCCAGTGTAATTGACGAAATTTTGATCTTTTCTTCCCTGATTGGTATCCCCGAGCTTCCATCACATTTGCCATTTCTTCTGCTCGATTGAGAGAACTCACAAAAAGTGGGAGCAATACTGGTACTAATGTTTTCATTTGACGAAAAAGCGAGCCTTCACCAAACTCAACACCTCTCGCTCGTTGTGCATCCATTACTTTCTGAGTTTCGTCTAATAGGTTTGGAACAAAACGAAGTGAAATTGATAACATTAATGAGAGTTCCTCTACAGGTATTTTTAACTTGTTTAATGGGCTTAGTAGGGCATTTATTGCATCAGTTAAGTCAATGGGCTTAGTTGTCAGTGTAACAACTGTAGAAATAAATACGATAATTACAAAACGAGAAAATGTAAAGATTCCTCTTATTATACCATTTTGAGAGACTGTCACTGGCCCCCAATCTAGGTAAATCTCTCCCCCCGACGTAAAAAATAACTGCAGCATAACTGTAAATAAGATTAACCAGATCAAGGGGCGTACTCCGCGAAAGTATACTTGGAGTTTCACACTGGTTAAAAGCATGGTGAGAAACGTAAATAACCACAAAAAAAGATAACCTAACCAACTATTCGCGATAAAAACAATAAAGATAAAGGCGATACCTGATATTAGCTTAGCTCTAGCATCAAGTTGGTGGATCAACGATTCTCCTGGGAAGTATCTCCCTAAAATTAATTTATTCATACGAGTCCCGCCTCAATTAGAGCTTCTACTAATTCATCTGCTGTTAGACAAATGTTTGATAAAGATTTACCTGTTTGTTGTTCAATTTTCATTTGTAACCTTCGCGCATTTGGATAATCAAGGTTCCAACGTTCGATCACTTCGTTAGAAAACACCCGGCGAACATCATCATGGAAAACAACCTTGCCTTTACTCATCACCACAACATCTTGAGCGTAGAGAGCGACATCATCCATATCATGTGTTACTAGTACGGTTGTCAGTCCACGTTTTTGATTCCATTCAGAAATTAACGCCATTATTTCTTTTTTTCCAGCAGGATCAAGACCAGCACCAGGTTCGTCTAGCACTAATACTTCAGGTTCCATCGCTAAGATACCAGCAATCGCTACCCTTCGTTTTTGTCCTCCTGATAATGAAAAAGGAGATTTAGTTAGTACTGACTGATCTAGCCCTACCTGTTCGATAACTTCTCGAGCAGTTTGCTTTGCGTCTTCTAAAGAAACGCCGAAATTTAATGGGCCAAAGCAAATATCTTTTTCAACAGTCTCAGCAAATAGCTGGGATTCGGGAAACTGAAATACCATGCCCACTCTCTTTCTTACATGTTTTAGTGACTGCTTTGACTTACTGGCTTCAATGGTAGACTCACCTAGTCTTACTTTTCCATGTGTTGGAATTAACAAGCCATTCATCACTTTTAGTAAACTTGATTTACCAGCTCCAGTATGGCCGATGACTGCTGTGAACGAACCTGATTTTAATCTTAAATCCACAGACCGAAGAACAAGTGGGCTACGTATTGGACCTACTTGATAATCGGCCGACACTTTTTCAAATCTTACTTCCATAACCAATCCACCAGCTCTTTTTCTGTCATATATTGTTGTGGTACAGTTCGTCCCTTTTTTAGAAGGATACGTCTCATCTGTTCAGCAAACGGAGGTTGGAGTTCTTTTACAGTATGAAATACTTCACTAGACATACCACTTTTTATAATCTTACCGGCTTCCATGACTATAACCCGATCAGCTTCTGCAGCTTCTTCCATATCATGTGTAACTGATATGATCGTAATTTGTTCTGTTTCTTTTAAATGATGCAATGTGCGAAGTAGTTCTCTTCTACTTAAAGGATCTAGCATAACAAGCGCTTCGTCCAACATAATGATGGAAGGTTTTAATGCTAAAAGGCCCGCAATTGCAACCCGTTGCTTTTGACCACCTGATAGTCTCGATGGGTCATAAAAACGATATTGCTCCATTCCAACCATTTTTAATGCTTGCTCAACCCGTATACCCATTTCTTCATACTCGATGTTTATGTTTTCCATACCAAAGGCAACATCATCTTGAACCGTTGTACCGATAAATTGATTATCTGGATTTTGGAACACCAATCCTATATGCTGTCTAACATCCCATTTCGTTTTCTCATTAAGCTCTAGACCATTTATAAAGATTTTACCCTGATCAGGAACCAATAAACCAATTAACAACTGTGACAATGTCGACTTCCCCGACCCATTATTCCCAACTAAAGCAATCCATTCACCTTTTTTGGCAGTGAATGAGACATCCGATATTGTGTTTACTAGGACCCGTTTATCATAACGAAATGTTACATTCTCTACTTCTAATATTGGTTTTACCATGTAACAAGCATCCTCTCTCTAAACAAAGGCAGTTATCACTAACAACAAAACAATTGGTCCGTTGATTAAAACTAAACTTTTAACAGCTACTTCAAACGTTTCCGATTTTATTTGTTTTTGATTAAATGTCTGAACTAATTTATATACGGGCACCACCACTGCAACCATTAATAACATAATAAGTGGTAATATCCCTATTAAAGCGGCAGTGATGATCGATATGAACGTTGCAATGTATAAAAAATTGAATAACATCATTGCATAGCGCTTCCCAATGTAATAAGGGAGCGTATAACGTTGATTTGCAATATCATCTTCTAAATCACAGATATTATTCGCTAACATTAAATTTGCAATAGTAAACATACTTGGTAGTGACACAAGGAAAATCTCAAAAAGTAATAGTAGGTCAAGATGCAGGCTGACCATTTGTCCTTGCCATAAAAGGGAAGCGATACCTAGATCAAACGCATTTACATAAACAACTAAAAAGACAATGCCAAATCCCATGGTGACACCAGAAAATAACTCACCAATCGGCATCCGCGACAGAGGGATTGGACCAAACGTATAGAAAATGCCGATGGCAAAACATATCATTCCTATTAATAGTACTAATAATTCTGTGCGAATAACAAGCCATACACCTAACCCGCTTGCAGTGGTCAACATTAAAAGAATGATTGAGATGACCATACCTTCAGAAAGATTTTTCTGACCGATGATATTTCTTTCCTTTTTATACTCTTCACTTGAAGCCTTTTTATAATCCATATAGTTATTAATCGCTGTTGTCGTCATGTCAAATAAAACCATAGATAAGAAGAAAATCAATGTATTTAATGAATCAAAGGTTTCATAACGATAGATGACAAACAAGCATCCTATTAAAAATGGAAACAAACTAGCAATCTTTGTTTTAATTTCAACTAATGCAAGAAAGGTTTTTATTGACAATGATCATCCCTCCTACTTTCAATTGGTTTTGCAATGAACTATATTGGTCATTAAGGTCATAGATATAGTTGCGTTAAAACCACGCAAAATAACTCATTCACTTAGATGAATTAATCACTAGTTCGTAATTATCATTTGTTATCTTAAATTTATCTTCTAGTCCTGAAGTAATATATACTTTTTTGTCATAGCCAATGAATATAGCTTCCGCCCCTTCATAAGCCTCTATAAATTCCAGTCCTCTTTCAAGTCCCATACCAAACGCTGCCGTTGACAGTGCATCTCCTTCTGCTGACGTTTCTGAAACAATTGATACCCCAGCTAAATCATTCATAAAAGGATAACCATCAAATGGACTAAGCAAGTGGTGATATTCAACACCATTTTCTTCAAAATTACGCTCGTAAACCCCCGATGTTACAATAGACTGGTTCACAGCTTTAACCATTCCAACGATTTGACCACGACCTAAAAATGGGTTTTGAACACCGATATTCCAGGGGTTCCCATTAACATTATGACCAATAACAAAGATGTCTCCGCCTAAATCAACAACTGCAGCTTCTACACCGTTCTCTACTAAAAACTGTGCAGCTCTGTCAACAATATATCCTTTCGCTATCCCACCTAAATCAATTTTCATCCCTTTTTCTCGTAAGAAAATTGTTAAGTCTTCTCTATTAAGTTCTACATCCTCATAACCAATTAATGGTAAAACCGCATCAATTTCAGCTTGGCTTGGCTTGTATGAACTAGATGAGCTAAAATCCCAAATTGACGCAAGCGAACCGATGGTTATATCAAATACACCTTCAGACAATTGTGAGTGGTGTAAAGCTAATTCCACTAGGTTAAAAACTTCCTCTGACACAGTTACTGGCTGAATACCAGCATTTATATTCACTTCATCAATTTCAGAACCAGCTTCGTGCATTGTAAGAATACGTTCATAAGATTCGATATGATCAAAAGTTTTATCTATTAAATGCCCTTTATCTTCATCAAAAATTCGTACAGTTGAATGAGTATTAAGCATGAATCTTGAATCCGAATATGGCCCACTTTTTTGCCCACACCCCACCACAATTAGTAATAAAAGTACTATAAAAATAAATTTCTTCATATTATCAAACCTTTCTATATTAAATCTATATTTAGTAATTATGTCAGTTTTTTTGTGATTATTTTCACATGAATATGAATTTCTTGTGAAATAATTGGTGGTAATTCATTAAGAGTATATCACCGGGCAATAAAAGTGTCCATAATGTTCAACAAGTACTTAGAAATTAATTAAGTTAATAGAGACAAGACTAGGAGTGGCTTCCATTATTAATATACAGTACCAAATTTTGTAGCAGACATACCGAAAAACTTGATAAGTTTCCGTGAAAACCATAGACAAAGAATCGAAAAAGGTGTACACTCTTCATATCTTGTTCACATTTTCACAATCAATCTAGTTGACTTTGTGACTATAAAAATAGAGGAGTGAAAGATAAAATGGCAGAAAAAAAGATTGTCATTATTGGTGCTGGTTATGCTGGTGTTGCAGCTGCTAAAAAGTTAGCAAAGAAATATAAGCGTGATCAATCAGTATCGATTACATTAATTGACCGTCATTCTTATCATACAATGATGACGGAATTACATGAGGTCGCTGCTCATCGTGTTGAGCCAGATGCGATCCAATTTGACTTGCGTCGGTTATTCAATCGTACAAAAGTAAATTTAGTTACTGATAATGTAACAGGTGTTGACCATGACAATAAAACAGTTACAACAGAGCACGGTCAATTTTCTTACGATTATTTAATACTAGGAATGGGTGGAGAAGCTCACTGTTTCGGTACACCTGGTGTTAAGGAACATGGCTTTACTTTATGGTCTTGGGAAGATGCTGTAAAACTTCGCGAACATATTGAAAAAACGGTTCGTGTTGCAGCAACGATTCATGATACAGAACTACGTCGTGCAATGCTGACATTTACAGTATGTGGATCTGGTTTTACTGGAATCGAAATGATTGGTGAGTTAATTGAATGGAAAGGTCGCTTGGCAAAAAACAATAAGTTAGATGCTGAGGATATCAGACTAATTGTTGTTGAGGCAGCACCTACGATTTTAAATATGCTTGATCGAAAATCTGCTAACAAAGCTGAGGCATATTTAGAAAAGAATGGTGTGGAAGTCTTAAAGAATTCTGCAATTACAGAAGTGAAAGAGGATGCAATTGTACTACAAACTGGAGATGAAATTCCAACACACACACTGATTTGGACAGCTGGTGTGAAAGCAAACTCAGACACTGAAGATTATGGTATGTCCACTGGACGTTGTGGCCGCCTAACTGTCAATGAGTTTATGGAAGCTGAAGGTTTACAAGACGTATATGTTGTTGGAGACTTAGCTTATTTTGAAGAAGAGCCAGGAAAGCCTCAACCACAAATCGTTGAAGCTGCTGAACAAATGGCACATACAGCTGCCAAAAACATTATTGCTGATATTAACGGTGGAGAAAAACACAGCTTTAAAGGGAAATATCACGGGTTCATGGTATCTATTGGTGCTCGTTATGGTGTTGCCCATGTTGGTGGAATGAACTTAAGTGGTTGGCTAGCAATCCTTGTCAAACATCTTGTTAACTTATATTATTTCTTTACCATTAGAAGTGGGTACTATGCTTTCAAATACGTTGAACACGAAATTTTCCATACAAAAGATAACCGTAACGTATTTCGTAGTTTCACTTCGCGCTTTGGAAACGTTCTTTGGAGCTTCCCATTACGATTATTCGTTGGTGGTTTTTGGCTAGTTGAAGGTTTACCAAAAATGTGGGGTTATTCTGTATGGGAAGAAGCTACATCTAGTTTCTCTAACTTACCGAAATTATTAAACGGCTTCGGCGAAGATTCATGGTTAAAAAGTTCAACTGTAAACATGCCATTTGATTGGTTATATACGGGTGATTCAGGTGCCACAGCTGCTGCCTCTGCTGCTTCTGCAGGAGCTGAAGAATGGGCAACGCCTATCTTAAGTTCAATGCCTGGATGGTTCGAGTGGATGATGCAAATCATGGTTCCTACACCAGAGATTGCTTTATTTATGCAGAAGTTTGTTGTTATTGCTGAAGTTGGGATTGGTTTAGCTTTAATTGCAGGTTTATTCACATGGATTGCCAGTGCTGCGAGTGCTGGATTCATGTTAATGTTTACTCTTACAGCGATGTTGGGTTGGGACAAAATTTGGGCATTACCTGCTTCAATTGCGCTACTAAACGGTTCAGGACGCACACTAGGTTTAGACTACTGGGTTGTTCCTTTCTTACAAAAGAAAATCGGCGACTGGTGGTACGGCAAGGAACGTGCAATCTACACGGATTTTGAAGATGCAAATTCTAACCAACAATCAAAACAAGCATCATAAATTTCATAGGTTTTACACAACATTAAAGCGAGAGGCAATTGTGCCTTTTGCTTTAATGTTTGTTAAAACACCTAGATAAAACAGTAAAGGAGAGGAAAGGTATGAAAAAATATCTAAAAATGACGAAGCGTTGGGACTGGATTATCGTTTTCACCCTTATACTCCTATCTTTTCTGCCCTATACTGTTTTCAGCTATCAATACCGGGGAATTAATGAGGATGATTATGATTTTGTTGCTGTCGTATCTGTAAACAATCAAGAAGTGAAACGGATAACACTCACCGGTCATAACGGGTACGACATCTATGATATTCCTCAAGTTACGTGTGATAGTGACTCGGTTGAGGTAAAAGATGGAAATGTCCGAATGAGGAGTTCCCATTGTCCAGACCAAGTTTGTGTTTTAACAGGTTATATTTCAAGACCTGGACAAACCATAATCTGTTTACACCATCGTGTAATTATTGAAATCGTTGCAGTTGGTGGTAATTTTTCTGACGATATGATTATCAGTTATTAAAATTTCATTTCAGAAATGGTGGCATATATTCAAGCATTTGTTAAAATGTAAGTAAAATATTTTACTTTTAAAGATGAATGGACGTTGACTTATGACAAAAAACCAACGACTCGTATATATTGCGTTATTAGCTTCTCAAGCAGTTGTTATTAGTTTACTAGAAAGAGCAATTCCCTTCCCATTCGCTGTCGCACCTGGTGCAAAGATTGGATTAGCAAATATTATTACGTGTATGGCTATCTATACACTTTCTACAAAAGATGCAATAAAAGTTGTAGGGATCCGATTAGTATTAGCTACCTTGCTCGGTGGGACAATTTCGACGTTTATGTATAGTGCCGCTGGTGCTTCATTAAGTTTTTTTGGGATGTGGTCCGTCCACAAATTAGGCCCAGAGCGTGTTAGTCTAATCGGTGTGAGTACGACTGGCGCACTTTTGCATAATGTTGGTCAATTACTTATTGCTAGTTGGGTTGCACAAACTTGGACTGTCCTTCTTTATTTACCAGTCCTATCTTTTATCGGGATACTATCAGGGATTGCGATCGGCATTTGTGCGAACTATTTACTAACCCACGTTGAAAAATTGCAATATTATCGTGACTTACGAGAAATTCGTTAATATTTGAATGAAAGAGGTAATACCTATGCGCACTCATCAGATGTGGAATGACTACCCAGACCTAAAAAAAGATTTATCCGCCGTTTTAACACTGATCGACAAAAATATTCGCGTTCGAAATAAAAGGGTTGAGTCTACGATTAAAGAAATGATTCAAGCAGGAGGAAAGTTGCTCAGACCTGCCTATTCTTTGTTATGTGCGAACCTAGGACCCGAGCAAGACAAAGAGAAGTCTATAGCCGTTGCCGCGGCACTTGAAACATTACACATGGCTACCCTTATTCACGATGATGTGATTGATGACTCCGACTCTCGGCACGGGCGGCCTACACTTCATTCAACTCAAGGAAACAATTTCGCTATTTACACTGGCGACTATTTATTCTGCGTTTGTTTCACCATTTTATCTCGTCACTCTACATCACTTTCTCACTTAGAATTTAATGCGCGGAGTATGGAAAAAATTTTAAGTGGTGAGTTAGATCAATTAGATTCTAGGTACAAGTATCAAGTAACTGTTAAGGATTACTTATCTCGCATTTCAGGGAAAACTGCTCAATTATTTGCTGTTAGTTGCTACTCCGGTGCAATCCAAAGCGGAGCTTCTCGCTACTTAGCGATGCGTGCATGGAATATGGGTCATTATATTGGCATGGCTTTCCAGATCATGGATGATGTCTTAGACTTTAAAGGTGACTATCAAGACGTTGGCAAACCAATTATGGCTGATATCCGACAAGGAAATTATACTTTACCACTTATTTATGCTTTAAAACAAAAACAGAAAGATATTTTACCGGTTTTACAGAAAAAAGCTGAGATTTCAGACTCGGAATTACGCATGTTAGCAACATTAATTGAACAATGTAATGGTGTAGAAAAGGCTCAACAGCTTGCTGAAAAATATACGAAAAAGGCTCTTCACCAGCTTAGTAAGTTGCCAAACGGGGAATATAAAGAAATTTTGTATACACTTACAACAAACCTCCTCGAGAGAAAAATGTAAACTTAGCCTAGTCGCTAAGTTTTTATTTTTTTTATTAAAATTTGTCTCAAAAAGTATTGTCAACATTTGAGATATTTTGTAAAATATGCTTGAAAATATTATTCACCTTTAATTCAGGGGGTGTCTAATGGGGATAGTAAAACCACGATTTAAACCGCTCCTCTTAAGAACTTATCAGTCACTCAATAATCGATCTAGTTTAACCGAAAATGATGTATCCTTTTTCTCTAATATTGAAAAGGGATATGAGGGTGAAGTAAAGTTTGATAACTAAACAAAGTGCCTTTCGGAAAACTATGCCATTTTAAACGACTTAGTCCTCGAGCATAGAAATACTGTTTTTCAAATCGATTCCTTATTTATTTCACCCAATAAAATACTTGTTTTTGAAATTAAAAATTACCATGGGGATCATTACATGGTTGATGAGCGCTGGTATTCCATTTCTGGTTCCGAACTAAAAAATCCCTTACTTCAATTGAAGCGTACCGAAATGATGCTACGCAAATTACTCAATGACCTAAATGAAAACCTTCCAATTGAATCAACGATCGTTTTTGTTAATGATGATTTCTACTTGTACCAAGCTCCTTTGGAAATGCCAATTATCTTCCCTACTCAACTTAAGAAGTTTGTTCAACGTTTGCATTCAACCTCTAGTAAAGTAAATAAACATCAATATGCTTTAGCCGAGAAACTTTTATCTCTACATAATGATAAACCAATGTTCATTGACTTACCAAAATACTCGTATGACCAGATGGAGCTTGGTATTACTTGTAGTCAATGCCAATCGTTTTGTGTACAATCTTGCCGTGCAAAAATCACCTGTCCATACTGTCATTTTTCTGAATTTGTCGAGCCGGCAGTTCTTAGAAGTATTGAGGAGTTCAAACTTCTATACCCTGAAATGCCCATTACCACAAATAGGATTTATGATTGGTGTAAAGTAGTTAAATCTAAAAAAACAATAAGAAGAGTATTACTCAAGAATTACTACCTTGAAGGACATGGAAGGTCTAGTAGGTTTATTTGAACAATAGTGTCATATACACTTTTATTATAGGGTGTATCAAATATTTTTAATGATTCCCTTCACACCGCTCTCCTCGTGACGAA
>CAZIRM010000038.1:0-14721 GCA_964541705.1 uncultured Bacillaceae bacterium
TGTTTGTTTATAGCTTGGTTCACGATTCAACTAGGAAGTATGAATAATTCAGGTTTCTTTAAACAAAAGTGAAAAATATACGAAAAACACTTTTCGCTTTTGCAATAACGGTATTATACCCCTTTTTGTATAAAACATAACTGGATCGTATACACACAGTATCGCATTAAATTAATTCTTAAAAAGCCGTTTGCTTTTTTTAATCTCACTATTTATGTTAGACTTTTAATGTAAAGTGTCAAAGAAAAGAATGAATAGGAGTTGTTCATGTGGTTGAAGCATTATTAGCGTACAATTGGAGTCAGTTGATACTAAACATTGGAAAACTAGGTATACAGTTACTATTTATTTTCTTGGTCTACTTAGTAGCCAAAAAGGTTGGGCATAGCCTTATTATGCGAACATTTACTCGTGTTGGAGAACAAAGAAATATGCATCCAGGACGACTCAAAACATTAGAAAAATTGACGATAAATATTTATACATATGTTCTGATCTTTATTTTGATTACGATCATCATCGGTATCTTTGATTACGAAATTGCTCCTTTAATTGCAGGGGCAGGGATTGCTGGTTTAGCGATTGGATTTGGCGCACAAAGCTTAGTAAGCGATGTCGTAACAGGCTTTTTCATTTTACTTGAAAAACAAATTGACGTTGATGAATATGTCTCTGTTGCAGGGATAGATGGGATTGTTGAAGAAGTGGGCCTGCGCACTACAAAAATCAGAGGCTTTGACGGAACGGTACATTTTATCCCAAACAGGCAAATCACGCAAGTAAGCAACCATTCAAGAGGAACGATGCGCGCGCTTGTGGACATTAGTATTGCCTATGATGAAAACATTGATAAAGCAATGGTGGTGTTACAACAGGCATGTGATGCTTTCGCTCTAAATGAAGAAAATATTAAGGAGGGCCCTAACGTAGTAGGGGTACAAACGTTAGGAGACTCTGATGTAGTCATACGAGTCGTTGCCAAAACCGAGAACATGTTCCAGTGGGAAATCGAAAGAAAGTTACGTAAAAATCTTAAAGAAGCCCTTGATAAGAACGGCATTGAAATTCCATTCCCACATCAAGTCTATATCGAAAAAAAACAGGAGTAGCGATAAAAGCTGCTCCTGTTTTTCCTAAAAAAATTTATTGAATTTTCTTTTCAACTTGTTGGCGAACTTCTTCAGCACTCATTCCTGTAGCGTCAATAACAGAACCATCTGTAACAACGTTCTGAATCCCCATCATATTTTCATCTTGTCCAGTAATGACACAACAGTCACAACTACTAGCATCGCTCTCTTGTTTTAATTGGATAATATCATATCCTCTTGCTTTTAATTCCTCTTGTACTGCAGTTAATGATTGCTCTACACCGATTTTTGGCATATTAAAATCCTCCTTCAAAAATCACTCAGAATGAACTTCATTGTTAAATAAATGAGAATGAATCACTCTCTACCGGTAATTTACCCTTAGATTCAGAAGGTTATGCTCCAAAAACACTTCAAATTCACTGCTCCATTTTCCATGATAAATAGTGTGTCAACAATTCTACGGCAAAACTAATGGCTTCTTCATTAGGGTTCAGTAAGTTTGAATGCAGTCCATATTCAGCATCTACGCCAAGCCAGAACATGAATCCTGGTATTTTTTCTAGGAAGTAACCAAAATCTTCCCCCGTCATTGCTTCTTTACAAGTAATCACATTTGTATTTGGCCGAGTTTTTGCAAAACTCATAAATTCTTCAGTAATCACATACTCATTGTATACTTGACAGTAATTCGATCCAAAATCAATGTTAGCTGTACAATCAAATCCTGTTTCTATCCCTTTTACTAATGAATCAATGCGAGTCTTAATTTTCTCCATCGCTTCCGGCGTTAACGTTCGAATTGTCCCTTCTACCCTTGCATCTTCAGCGATGATGTTCTGCCTTGTTCCCCCTACAATTCTTCCTATTGTAACAACCGCGGAGTCAAGTGGGTCTATATTTCTAGAAACAACCGATTGTAACTGAGTAACAAAATGGCTAGCGGCTATGACCATGTCGTTTGCAGTATGAGGATATGCTGCATGGCCACCTTTCCCATGAAAGTCGATAAATAATTCTGATGTGTTAGCAAATAACAAGCCTTTGCGAGTGGCAATCGTTCCAACAGGATACTCTGGAGCAATATGCAAACCAACCATCATATCCGGTTTAAATGGCTTAAATTCTTCACTTTCTAGCATTGGTTTTGCTCCACCAGGACCCTCTTCTGCAGGTTGAAAGATAAATAACAAATCATCAACAGGTTGTTGAATCGAAAAGTGCTCTAAAATACCAAGTGCTATACTCATGTGTAAATCATGACCACACCCATGCATAAACCCTTGATGTTTAGAAGCATATGATACATTTACTTCTTCTTTCATTGGAAGTCCATCCATATCCGCACGATAGGCAATCATTTTTTTAGGCTGACTGCCTTCTACTTTCACAAGTATCCCTGTTTTCCAAGTAGTAATTGTTAAATACTTTTGTGAAAGCTTTTGAATGTATGATAGTAATAATGATTGCGTTTTAAACTCAGAAAAACCAGCTTCAGGAATTTGGTGTAACTCTCTACGAATGTTAACTAAATTTAATTTACCCATGTTCGACCTCCTATACAAAAATCGTATTAAAATTAATTTTATTATTATTTAAGTGAGTTGCGTATCAAAAAATCAATGATGAAAGTCCTTCCTTTATTAAAAAAATTGCCTACTGCCAATGATGGCTAGCAGACAATTTGATTCATTTAATCTTCATTAAGACGACGAAGCTCTTGTTTAATTTCTGTTTTACCCTTTGTTTTCTCGTCAATTTCTTTAATAACACGAGCAGGAGTGCCAGCAACAACCGTATTTGGCGGTACATCTTCCGTCACAATTGCTCCAGCCGCAACGACAGCACCTTTTCCAACCGTTACACCCTCAAGAATGACTGCATTTGCTCCAACTACTACATCATCTTCGACAACAACAGGTTTCGCTGATGGCGGTTCAATAACACCCGCTAGGACACTACCCGCTCCAATGTGACAGTTCTTTCCTACTGTAGCGCGTCCGCCTAGAACAACATTCATATCGATCATTGTCCCGTCACCAATAACAGCTCCGATATTGATTGATGCACCCATCATGATCACAGCATTTTTACCAATCTCCACTTGGTCACGAATGATTGCGCCCGGTTCAATACGCGCTTGAATATTTTTCATATCTAGCAAAGGAATTGCCGAATTACGACGGTCATTTTCTACTACATAGTCTTCAATTTTAGCTTCGTTTTGCTTAAGCGCAGCTTCAATTTCTGACCACTCACCAAATAAAGTCCCTGTCTTGCCGGAGATGAATGATTTTGTATTTTCTCCAAAATCGATACCTTCTAAATCACCTTTAATGTACACTTTTACAGGTGTTTGTTTAACACTGTTTGAAATAAACGAAATAATTTCATTTGCATCCATCATTTTCATAGTTAACATCCTCCTTAGTAGTATGAGTTTCAGCATTACTAGAACGAGTCACCTTTATCATCAACCGTTGCGGACTGATTTTTCGTAGTAACGAGATTTAGCAATCACGAAACACTAAATATGTATGTGAATTTCACATTGCCAGAAAGAGCAGCAATACTATAAAATTCACTCGTGTATAACAAATTATACTTTACTCTACCAAAAAGTTGTATTGGTGACAAGAAAAAACTCCTTTTTTCTCAAAAAAATGTTACGACAATCTGTATACAACAAACGGTAAAACAGCCAATACGACAGCTAGTAAGAGAATGACAGTTGAAGCCCCTCTTTTCTCGTCCTCCCATACAATCTTTGCGTAGACAATCGTGTAATAAGATAAATAAAACCCCACCAAAAATAGTAGCCAATTCACCTTTAACGCCTCACTTTGTATTTGCCGGTCTTAAGTTGCTTGCCAAATTCTTTTAATTGAACCTCTGTTTCAAAATGTATGTCTGCATGTGCGTATTTTTCGATCCAATTATACTTCTCGTAATCCTCCATTGTACGAAAGTTACGTCGTGCAACTAATCCCCAACGAAATGGTTCTGCTTCAAACTCTTCTTGCGTTCTTTTTATAAAAGCATTGATGCTTTTTTCAATGGTTTTTTTTATGTGAGTCTTCAAAATATCTTGGTTCTCTAAATTTTCTACATAGTCCACATCACTGCCAATTGACAAAATCTCAAGGTGAATGGGCGTTTTCACTGTGATAGATGGACGTTTCTTTGAGGTATCAATTGTGATATGCGATACATCTTCTGTTAATAGTCTTGCTGAAATATTGAACTCCTTTTGGATTGGATCTTTGAAAGAAGTAATGACCTTTTTCACTTTTTGGTCTGGTCGAAGAAGTAATGCCGTTCGTGTTTCATCGCCTGTTAGTGTCCCAATCATTTTTCCCTTTTTAATAACAGCACTTCCAATCGTCTGAGTAGGATTACCACCCCATTTTTCTATCTCTCCTGGAGACTGGTTTTTATTAATCTGGTCTTCATGATCAACTTCTTCCACTTGTTTATCAGAATCGTCTGGATATTTCTCTTTGCCACCTACTGTCGTGCTATATGTCGCCAAAAATAAGCCGCTCCCCTCTTCGGTCCGCTGGAACAACTGGTGTAACGTAGAGTCAGGAACCAGTCCAGTTTCTTGCCACCGTTTTGATATTAAATAAAAATACCGGTGCGGACTCGTTTCTAAGGTCGGTTGATTATTGTGAATATATTCAGCTGCCTTCTCCTTAGAAATTACAACATGAAGGTTTCTCCTTAACTGTCTGTCAGTGATTGCAGGTTGAACAAAGTTTAGCAACTTATCTGTCCTCGCGATTTCTTCACTTATAACCAGCACATTTGCATGGGTAAAAACAACCTCCCGTGAAGCAAAAGACACGGCTAAATCTCTAGCGGAAAGAAAGTCAGGAGCTTGAATTGAAATAATCTCTGATTCAGTATCTCCTTCTCCGCCTTCAGGATTAGCAATTTGATAAGTAATTACTAAGTTTTCTCCTTCAGTTTTATCCAACCCAATCGCTATCACATAGGCCAAATCCTCAATCTCAACTTTATCCCAACATCCAGTTAAAAGAAGAAAAAAACAACTTACAAAAACTGTCTGTTTTTTCATCATACTTCCCTTCGCCTCCACTTCGAAACGAACCACAGTATTATTGGAATAACAATAAAAAATACTGAGCTAATTTTTAATACGATAGATTGGTAAAGCACGATTAAAGTCATTGGGTTTTCAGGTAACAGACCTATAAAAAAGATGAGTCCAGCAAAAGGCAAAAGCAGTGGTTCAAATTCTTCTAAACGCAACATATAGCCAAAGATTAACGTAGTTATATACAAATATATGGAGAAGCGAATCACAGAGCCTATCATCCAAATTGCTAAAAAAATGCTATCATAGTTTGCAACGATCACCTGTAACTCAGCCATCTTTGTTAATTCCTGAAATGGATAGGATAGATGCTTAATCATCGGATAATCGAACACCATTAAAAACGCGGCGAGAATTACTGAAAATAGAATTGTAGAAAAAACTACCCCAAAGATTGATGCAAATCGGAAATCTTTTTTTGAGCGAACAAATGGAAAGATAAACGCTAATAACATCACGTCACTAAACAAGGAGCTAAACATAAGTCCTTCACTTAACAGTGTTTGAAAGCCTGGCCCAGCAAACGGAAATAAACGACTTATATTGAGAAGTGGCATCGTTAAGATAAGCCCTAAAATAACTAGAGCAATTAATAAAGGAAAACTTAACCAAGCTGTTCTCCCAATTGCCTCTAGTCCACGGTTTGCGACAAAATAACTTGCAAAAATAAGGATAAAGAACATCATTACCCTTGGTGTCATTGGATAAAATAAGGTTGATACAATATTTACTGTAGAATGAGTTTGAATAATTAGACTTGCAATACTAACTAAAAAAAACATCAAAATGACAATCGCACCAATTGGTTTACCTAAAAGGCTATAGATTAATTCAATAAAGTGACGGTCTTCATTATTCCTCAACAAGTCATAAACTAGGTAAAAAGGAACACTAATTAGGAGTAAAAAAATAAAAGGCATCATCCATGCTGCATTTTGTCCTGATTCAACCACAAAAAGTGGTGAAGTATCCGCCGTCTTGATTAAGATCATAAGGACAAGGAGAGACAGAAACTCTCTTGTACCTATTTTTCCATCTGATGGTTTAATCATTTTGCAGATTCCCTTCTTGCTTTGTTTTTCTTTTTTTATTTTTAGGGTGAAGGTAAAACGGCCTCAACCATTGTGCCCAAACTGGTGGACGAAACACTGTGTCTTTTGACGAGCGGTAATGAGGTGCCACAGGCGAAAAAAATGGCACGCCGAATGATTTTGCCGTCGTACAATAAGCAATCGCCATTGTAATTAAAATTGAAATACCAAAGAGTCCGAAAGTCGCCCCAGCAAACAAAAACAAAAAACGTGATAATCGTACAGAAAAACTAAAACTGACATCTGGTACAGCAAATGAAGCCAGTCCGGTTATTGCAACAACAATGACTAAAATTGGACTAATAATATTCGCCTCAACTGCCGCTTGTCCCAAAATTAGTGCACCAACAATTCCTATGGTTGGTCCTATAGCAGAAGGGATCCTCACACCAGCCTCTCTCAGCAATTCAAAAGCCATCTCCATAATTAATACCTCAACAATTGCAGGAAAAGGGACTTGTTCTCTTGTCGCTGCAATCGAAAGCACGAGATCAGCTGGGATCATTTCAACATGATAATTCGTGATGGCAATATACAAGCTGGGTACAAGCATTGCTACGAAAATGGCAAACAACCGAACAAAGCGAATAAAGTTTCCAAATGGCCAGCGCTGATAAAAGTCTTCTGCCGTGTGAAAAAAGGACCAAACGGTTACTGGTACAATTAAACAGGCTGGAGAATTGTCCATCACGAGTACGATATGACCTTCCTGTAGAAAAGCGGCGGCACGGTCAGGTCGCTCGGTATACAAAATACTCGGGAGTAGGGAGTAAGGACGTTCTTCAATATGTTGCTCTAAAACCGATACCCCTTGTAAAATGTCTACATCAATTTGTTTAATTCTTTTCTTTACATCTTCCACTAACTTGTCATTAGCGATCCCATTGATGTACAACATAGATACAACCGTTACTGTTCGTCTTCCTACGGGTAGGGACTCCGTAATCAACTGTTCGTTTCTAAGTTGTTTCCTAATAAGTGAACGGTTAGTAAAACCAGACTCAACAAAGCTTTCCATCGGCCCTTTTAGCACATTTTCACTTTGAGGCTTACCTACACTCCTATGCGGAAAACCCACAGTTGCAATTGACACAACAAACGCAAAGTTACGTAAAAAAATTATGGTATTTCCTTTTAAAATAGCATCAATGACTTCTGTAAAAGTTGAAATAAATGATACATCTCGATTTGACAATACTTCTTTCATCATGACGTTTTTAAAGTTTGAGAGTACTACTCCCTTTTTTTCTAAAAAAGGTTTAATGATTGTCCGTTCAATCATTTCTCCATTTACCATTCCGTCTAGATACATGATGGTTGCTTCGGTCGCAAAAGATGGGATGGTAATTTCCCGAATCTTAAAGTCTGTATTTGTTGGATAAAAGAACTGTTCTTTTACAAATTGAATGTTACGATCATAGTCTTGAAAAAAATGCTTCTGATCAATTGGTTTTACCCGACCTTTCATTGTTTCACCCCATTTTTTACCTAATCTTACTTTGACCGTAATCTTGATAATTATGTAAAAAAGTCATTTTCAGTTGACAGACTAAAGTGACCTCTAACAAGTAGGGGTTACGCTTACGCCACTTCGTTTGCTCGTCGCAAAATTCAACTGTAAGCAATTCATAAAGTGTCTTGAACTAAAACAGGTATTCAATACCCTAGAACATTTAGACAGATTCAAATTTTATTGGGGTGTATTGGTGAGAGGTCATAGTTATTTTTTACCCAAAAAAAGAGCCCCCATCAGGAGCTCATAAAAATATTTAAAATGTTTTTGCAACAGCCATTGCTTGATTTATTGCTTCTTGCTTTATTTCTTCTGCTCGCTCAGGCGCTGCAGCATGACCTTCAACGAAGATACCTTCAAATGACGGAACACCGAAGAACTTCATTAAATTACCTAAATAACGGTGACCCATTTCCATTTCAGCAGCTGGTCCTTTTGAGTAAACACCGCCACTTGCTTGAATATGCAGTGCCTTTTTATCCGTTAACAATCCTACTGGGCCTTGCTCCGAATATTTAAATGACTTTCCTGCCACTGCTACTGCATCTAAGTATGCTTTCATCAATGGTGGGAACGAGAAGTTCCACAGTGGGGTGACAAATACATATTTATCGGCAGAAATAAACTGGTCAACTAATTCAGATAGTCGTCCGACTTTTGCCTGCTCCTCTGATGATAGTTCGTCAAAACCTTTCCCTGATTGAAGCTTGCCCCAACCACTAAAAACGTCTGTATCAATATATGGGATTGTTTCTTTGTAAAGGTCTAAATGTACAATCTCATCATTGGGGTTTGATTCTTTATATACCTCTAAAAATCTTTTACCAACAGCTTTACTGAATGATACCGTCTCATCATTTGGATTAGCGGTAATGTATAATAGTTTTGACATCATAATGCCCCTTTCAAATAAATTATATTGTAAGCTCAGTTTATTTTACCTCAAGCATTTATAAATAAACTAAACCTTCTAACATAGATTTTATTTCTAAACCCGAAAAAAATCAAAAGAAATGAACCAACAAAATTACAAGGGTACTTGAATAGGAGCGACGCGCTTCTGCGGTTTATCGTCCCACCGGAAATTAGGTCCAAATAATTAAGAAAATCCTAATCGATTTGATTAGGATTTATCTTTTGTTAAAAAAAGCTTCATTTCCGCCTCATCTAAATTTAGCGCTTTTTGAAATTTCTTTTCTTGAAAACCTAGGACTAATTTTCCATTAATAAATGTTGCAGGTGTGCCCGCTAATTTGTTTGATTTTAACTCTTCAAAATACTGTTTATGTAAAGTTACATTTCGATCTTCAAAAGTAATTTCAAACGTTTGAAGTAACCTTTTTACTTTTTCACAGTACGGACAACCCGAACTACTATAAACAATCACTTCGTTCATGCAAAACCTCCAAATTACTGTTTTTCAATGTAAATACTTCGACTAGGAAAAGCAATGGATACATCTTCTTGTTCAAGGATTTCCATAATTTTGAAATTAACATCTTCCTTTACAACCAAATACTCTCCCCAAACGATTGTCTTCGTGAAAAAGTAAAGAAAGATATCTAGACTACTACTATTAAAGCCGTCAAAGCGAACAAATATCAATTCATCATCGACCTCAGGGTGTTTTCTTAACATTTCTTCTAATCGCTTTACGCATCTTTCTAGTTTCACCTTTGGCGTAGTGTAAGTAACACCCAGATGAAAGCTAATTCTTCTTTTACCCATTTTTGTCCAGTTTGTGATTGGTTCATTCGATAACGTAGAATTTGGAACAGTGACTAGAGCTTGTGCAAATGTACGAATTTTTGTACTACGAAATGAGATATCCTCAACTGTCCCTTCTACACTCGGTGTTTTTATCCAGTCACCGATACTAAAAGGCTTCTCAGTAATAATAATTACTCCTCCGAACAAATTTGCAATCGCATCTTTGGCAGCTAAGGCAAAGGCAAGCCCACCAAGACCTAAGCCAGCAATAAAGCCATTAACATCATACTCCCACTCAGCAGCAATGATTCCTACCATAAGAGTAATCACAATGACCCTCATTAACTTTGATAGGAACGGGATCAAAATTTCATCAATTTCAATATGAAACTTTTCACCGATTTTGTGAAATAAAACTGAGGAAGAACCAGATAAATTAATAAGACCCAAGCCAATTAAAAAAATTATATAGGAACGGAAGAATGCTAAGATGAGATCATTCGTCGAGTCCTTAAGTGGTAAATACATAAGTGATACGTATACGCCTACACCTACAAAAAGAAGACGAATTGGCGTTTCAAACGCTAAAAAAATGCTTGTTAGTAAATCAGTTGGAGACTTTTTTGCTACACTCAGTAAAACTTTAAAAATGTACTTAGTAAAAAGTTTTCGAAAAATATGAAATAAGATATAAATTCCTATTGCAACTCCTATCTTATTCCAATCATAGTTTAATAGTAAATCATCAAACACGTATATCCTCCTTATTTATGCGGAACAACGGTTACTGGACAAGTGGCTAAATGAAGAACGCCATATGTCACACTTCCTAAAACAGTACTGACAACTGGTCCATCCCCTTTTGAGCCTAAAACAATCATTTTTGCTTGACGTTCTTTTGCCTCATTTGTAATTTCGATTGTTGCTACCCCTATCCTTACTACAGATTCAAAGGGTACATTTTTTTCAGTCACTATTTTTTGTGCTGATTCCAAAACTTTTAACCCTTTTTTTACTTGCAACCGAGAGATCTCATTTGCTGATATTGTACTGCTATCATGATGTAAGTCTTCGTATTTACGCTGAACATTTAATAAAACAATCTTGCCAGGATCTTTTTTCACTGTTTCAATAGCAAAGTATAAAGCGCTTAAAGATGAATTCGAGCCATCCATCGGTACTATAAGGATATTTTCCATACACGTAACCTCACTTTATTTAACTTTTTATTAAAGGTTCTTCTTGGAAAAATTGTTGCCATTAAAATAATTAGAGGAAATCAGTTAGTTATACCATGAATGATTCCTTTATTTCCGAGTGGAAGGTGTCACTCTACCTTGATTTTAAACACGCAACAAAATAAGCGAAAACTCCTTTATTAAAATCATATAGTTGTTCTTTTGTTCTTGCAACTAAAACTTTGTTGACGGGAAGTCATTCTGAGAAGTATCTTGAAGCCAGAAAGATAAACAGCCCATACACTTATTCATAATACTATATAACTTTTATTCATAAAAAAAAACAGTCACCTAATGTTAGATGACTGTTACCTTATTACAGAAATAATAACGAGAAGCCTATACCAATGACCCCTATAAGTACTAATACGTAAACTGGAAGTTTTGGCATTTCTCCATCTTTCTCCATTGCCCTTCCGAACATAAAAAATACGATTGGGTGAACTAAAAACGGCATGGAAAAGATAAACGGAATTAATCCCGCCGCCTCGTGTCCAAACATTCCGCCTTGAATAGCCGCAAACAACCCAAAGTGGGAAATGGCTGAAGCTTGAGCCATGGCTGAAAAATTCATATCCATTGCACTCATGCTTAATAAGGTTAACCCCCCAAAAACGGCGATTAACTGGAACCCAAAAGAAAATTGCATTAATGCTTTAACTTCCTTGCTATCGACTTGATCCGCCTTTTTTAAATTTCTCAATGCTACTACCGTTAGTAGCGCACCAATCACTACGATAACCAAAGATGGAAATAACATTAAAGATTCGCGTTGAGCACTAATCGCTAAAATTGAGAAAACAAAAACATGCCCAAAAAATGGTATGTTTATCATAATTGGCGCGCGAGTTGCAGCATGTTTTCCAAGATCTCCAGCCGTACACGCACCTGTTAATCCAGAGTGTGATAACGCACCAGCCATACCAGGCGCTAAGTTTCTGACATTAGCTGTCCTAGCGAAGTACATGAGAAGTGCAATCCCACCAAACATCCAGAAAAGTTGGCCAAAGAAACCATATGCGAGTACGGCATTAACACCTTCCATCGTGAATGCTTCACTAATTCTAGAACCTCCCACCATAAAGTTACCAGCTAACACAACCGGAATTCCTGCAAATAGTAACGCTTTAATGGTTGGACCAAAGCTATAATTGTAAAATATTGCACCAAGACCTGCGGAGATTAACATCGCAAAGAAGATTTGCGGTAAAGCAATCACGTCACGAATCGAGGTTGCTAATTGATAAGAACAAAGAAGTATCACAACAATCGCTGCTATTTCAAGCACCCCTTTGCGGATGTACAGATGCTTATTTGAAATTGTAGCTTTATTATCAATTAAGATAATGGAACCAACGATACCGATATAGGCCATAATCGGATAATACTTACTTAGATCACCTGTATCTATGCCTAAAATTAATCTTACAAGTGACTCGATCCCTAATAATAAGAAAAATGAACGAATGATAAAGACAAATTGAGTACGACTAGTCCCTAAAACAGTTTCTTCATCTGATGGTACAACCATCTCATCTGCACTAAGCTCTTTCCCTCCAAATATCTTGCGAAGTTCTTGACCACCTACAAAGAATGATACGATCAGTGCAATAATCGTTGTTCTTGCTATAAAGTCAACGATCGGAAACTCTCTCAAACCTGGTTGGGCGACTCCGCTTGCTACTAAAATATACCCCATGGCTAACCCGAAAATAACAATAATGAGTATCGGTGAATAACGTGTTCCAGCAACAACTGTTCTAGCTATTAATACCATCGGAATGATTAAGAACAGTGTTAACCAGAAGTGGTTTAACATTTGTAAACTTGTGATTTGATCCATAATTGCTTCCATTTTTTTCTCTCCTCATCAAAACTCTGTTTACACAGTAGTAATATTATTTATTTTACCATGGTAAATGCCCTTGCGTAAATATTTTTCCCTTCCGTGCTACTTTTTACTAATCTAATTAATGTGGAATTAAAGTGGGGAAGTTGTTTGATGCACCAAACTGGGTATTATCATCATGACTAATGAACGCAATTTAGTTAGATAAGCATAACGTGCCGGCGTATCAACGACAGGCACTCCAATGGTAATGAAATTAGACCGCAGAATTGATCGAACCAACGGGCCTGAAGCTAGACATCTGTCTAAATTCAACCTTTTATAAATCCTTACCTTTCAAAAAAAAAAAAGCAGCCACCAGAAATTGATGACTACTCATTTTTATAGTTTATAAGATATAAAGGGCAACAAGTACACCAATTACACCGATAGCAGCAAAGATAACTGCTGGTAATTTCGGCATTTGACCGTCATTTTCCATCCCTTTACCGAACATGAAAAACACAATAGGGTGAACCATGAATGGCATTGAGAAGATAAACGGAATTAAAGCCGCCGCTTCTTTTCCAAACATACTTCCCTCTTGTAGAGCGGCAAATAGACCAAAGTGAGAGATAGCTGACGATTGCGCCATCGCACTATACTCAACTGACAAGCCACCTGAACTTAACAGAATCATCCCGCCAAAGATAGCGATAATTTGCCAACCAAAGCCAAATTGTAATAAACCTTTAATCTCCACGCGATCAACCGCATTACTCGTTTTTATTGTTCTAATTCCTAAAACGACTAACGATAGACCAATTAATGTCATAATAACGGAAGGAACCATCAATAATCCATCACGTTCTACACTAATGGCTAAAATTGAAAACGTAAATACATGCATCGCAAATGGGATATTAACCATCATTGGTGCACGATATGCTGCTTGTTTTCCTAAATCTCCTGCTGTACAAGCACCAGTTAAACCTGAGTGAGATAATGCCCCTGCCATACCAGGAGCTAAATTACGAACATGGGCTGTATTCGCTAAGTACATTAAGAGTACAATCCCACCAAACATCCAGAATACTTGACCAAAAAATCCATAGGCAATTACAGGGTTAAGGCCCTCGATCGCAAACGCCTCTCTAATACGAGACCCACCAACCATGAAGTTTCCAGCTAACACTACAGGAATACCAGCGAATAGAAGTGCTTTAATCGTTGGTCCGAAACTATACTTGTAGAATATTGCTCCTAGAGCAGTTGTAATAACCATCGCAAAGAAAATTTGCGGTAGTGCTACTAAATCGCGAATTAGGTCTGATAAGTGCCATGCAACTACTAAAGAAACGATTAAGACTGCAATTTCAAGGACACCTTTACGAATGTACTTATGCTTATTGCTAATTGTTGCTTTGTTGTCAATGAGAATAACAGACCCTACTATACCAATGTAAGCCATAATTGGATAGTATTTACTTAAACTCCCTGCATCATTACCGAGTAACAATCTTACTACAGCTTCAATCCCTAATAATAAGAAGAATGAACGAAGAATAAAGACTGCCTGTGTTCTAGTCGTTCCTAAAACAAATTCCTCTTCAGATGGAATTAAAAGATTCTCTGTCTCTACATTTTTATTGCCGAATATTTTGCGTATTTCTTGTCCCCCTACAAAGAATGTTACGCTTAAGGCAATAATTGTCGTTCTTGAAATGAAATCGACAATCGGAAACTCTCCTAAACCAGGTTCCGCAACTCCACTTGATACTAGAATGAATCCCATTGCTAATCCGAAGATAACAATGATTAAAATTGGTGAATAACGAGTTCCTGCTACTACCGTTCTTGCAATAAGAACCATAGGTATTAATAGGAACAACGTTAGCCAAAAGTGGTTTAACAATTGTAAACTACCAATTTGTTCAATAATTGCTTCCAATTTTTTTCTCCCCTTTTTTTTGATAACTAAGTATTAAAAATCATACCTCGTATAGTTTACATGATTTTTTGTTTGTCGTAAATCTTTATTTTTTCATCAAGTAAACGCTTTCATTTTAGTTTATACTAATCTTGCTTAAAATACATAAACAGTCGCCATATTGACGACTGTTTAATAGT
>CAZIRM010000039.1:0-1471 GCA_964541705.1 uncultured Bacillaceae bacterium
TTGATAAAAAAACTGTGTTGTTCAGTATTCCCTATTTAGTCTATTTTTATGTATTACTTTTTTTCATAAGGAAGTCAAAAGCACGCCTGATTTGGTTTAGGCGTGCAACTTTTTTAAAATTACCCCTCCATACGATCTAGAAAAGGTCTTTAATTCATTATTTGACTATATTGTTTTTCATTCGAAATCGTTTTGGAAATCGTCCGATGAATTGACACGTGCAGCTTTTCTTTGAATTCTTCTAAAAGTGGTGACTTCCCAACAAAGTCTGCATACTCCCACCTATATCTTTTCGCTTTCTGATTGATTTGTGGAATTACTTCTCGTACCCACCTTTTTTGATGAACCTGTATTCGATGGTCTAATTGGTCTTTGTGAGTCGCACCTGAAGACACTCGTTCAGATGCTGCAAGCCCTTCATACACTTTCCAATCTTCATTATCTAAATCAAACTCTAACGTGTCTATTGTTTCAAGTTCCCCCAGAGCCTTGTGGACTAGCGTTATTCGATCATCATGAACGATAATCAACCCACTTGAAGGATAGGTTTGCTGTAACAGTTTTAACTGCTGCAAGTTAGGCTTTTCCTCCCAAAAAAATTCACTCTTTATAGAAAGTTGCAATATTCTTAGGTCAAATATATTTCCATCAATATCCGCAAAGACGACCAGTCCTTTCTGTAAGCTCGTTCTATAGCGGTCGATCTCTTTTTCTACTTTTCGTTTTAGTTTTTTATATCCTTTTAACTGATCTTCTTCACCCGTGGCGATAATATACTGTTCCAAACGCTTCAATCCATTTTTCAGTCGAATTCTCCATTCCCCTTTTTGCTGATTAGGATCACTCCGATCAGTGTTCAAATATATTGTTAGTACTTGATTCGATTTTTCCGCTTTAAAATCAATTAAATCTTCTAATAGTTGCGATAATGCCATTCAATAACCCCCTATATTGTTGGTTATTACTATTTAACCGATTTCATTGATCATTAAACATATACCAAATCATGGTTCTATGTCGTCCATTCAAAAAAAAGGCGACCACGATTGTGATCACCTTTTCCCATACCACTTAACATTTATTCAATGTCGATGTTCTAGGGCCGTAACGGTTTTTATCTGCCGTAGACACCTCATTTCATAGAGTAATCTAGTGTTGAACTTTCTTGTTCAATGCTATCACACCCTTTGAGGTATTTACTTAGAAAACTGTTTTCTTTCCTTACATCTTCTGTTGAACAGTTAGTGGTCTGTGTTTGAAAAGGATTGTTTCCTTTTCTACATATAGCTTGCACCAAGTACCTTTAAAAAAACGTGGTACATTTTAACATTTTTGTGTGTGGATAAAAACCATTTTTTAAAGTCACCCTGATTACAAGAACCACGGCAGCCTCTTCGTTACCGTTCGACTGGATTACACTGAAGATCGGGCACCAGATCACTCTCTTGCTTACCGTTTTCACTTCCCTGAC
>CAZIRM010000039.1:1571-14669 GCA_964541705.1 uncultured Bacillaceae bacterium
CGAGTAATCGCAGGAGCAAGTGTTTTCCGTGCGACGAGTAATCGCAGGAGCAAGTCGCTTGTGATCAAGGCGCTTGCGCTTTTGTTCTTATTTTACTTGATTTAACTCCCTTGTTATCATTTCTTCAACTTCTGCAGCAATTTGTTTCATATCCTTCTCTTGGTAAGTTTCTTTTGAGATAGATGGTAAGATTGTAACCTTTACTGTTGCTGGTTTAATTTTAAAGCCGTTTTGCTCCATTATTTTATAAGAACCATTTATTGCTACTGGTACAATGGTTGCCCCTGATTTTTGAGCGAGTTTGAAGCTCCCAGCCTTGAAGCTATTCATCTTCATTCCCTTACTACGTGTGCCTTCCGGAAAAATCACAAGCGACGAACCGTTTTTTAAATTGTCTGCTCCTTTATTAATCGATTGAACAGCCTGTCTACGATCTTTCCGATCCATAAACACACAATTCATGTGTTCCATCCACTTGTTAACAATCGGCATTTTTTTTACTTCTATTTTTGATATAAAGCCCAATGGGCGGTTTAGAAACCCGATTAATATAGGAATATCAAAATTCCCCTGGTGATTACTTACAAACAGGCATGCCTCTCCCTGCGGAGGTAAGTTTTCCACTCCTACTACTTCAATGTTTGCACCGGCAATCTTTACTAATCTTCTTGCCCAGTGGCTTGAAGTTTTAAATACTAACTGCTTTTTTTCTTTTAATTTCCCTTTTTTCTCAAGTCTTTTAATTTTTAATAACGTAGGCAATGTAGTAATTAAATGATACCAAAAATACAAAAACCATATGAATGTCCTAAACATATGAAACCTCCAACTAATATAATCATATTTCCAACTACTATTATACTAATTTTCAAGATAAACAAACAGTAAAACAAGGTAAATCATAATTATTTATGAGGGTCTGGGGATTTGTTAAAACGGCTTTAATTATCCGTAACGGGTATTTAAGTGCGTCAAAACCATTCGCAAACTATATACTGATTCATGTGACTCACTTATTGTAATTATACAATTTATGCAATTATTGCTATATTAAAAAAATAGCGCCGCGATAATTCATTAAATCATTCGTATATATAATGTCACTGTTGAAAAAAGTGGTTGGAGGTGAAGGCTTGGAGAAAGACATATTCAAAAAAATCTATCAAACGTACTATTCATATGTATATCGATACCTATATGGACTTACATATAATCATCAGACCGCCGAGGATTTGACACAAGAGACTTTCGTTAAGGCCTTATCTGTTTTGCAATTTCCTAACGAAAGTATTAAATCGTGGTTACTGACTGTATCTCATAATCTTTACGTTGATTATGTTCGAAAAAATAGAAGATTACATTTTCAGGAGAATAGTGCTTTTGACCAAATTAAGCGGCCTGATTTTACCGAAGACTTAGCTCAACAAGAAATTGCTAACTCTGCTTTTCGACTAATAAAAAAACTTCCCAAAACCAACGTCAAGTAGTGTTATTATGTCTTGTTAATGAAGTTTCATATCAACAAGCTGGAGAAATATTGGGAATTAGTAAATCAGCGGTTACAAATATCGTTTATAGAGCAAGGAAAACACTTAGAGAATGGAGGAGGAATATGAATGAATCATGAATTCCAGAAAAAAATAGAGTTATATAAAGAAGGTAAATTAAATGAGAATCAAGTCTCAGAATTGGAAGCGGAAATTGATAAATTCACTGCTTTGATGGAGTATCTTAAAGACGATGACAACGATCTATTCGAGGAACTGAAGGATCTTACACCAACAAAAACTGAAATAAAAAATGTGAATCGTATCAAACGCGGCGTTAATATACGGCTTATTAGCACGACAATTATTATTGTATTAGCCACACTCGTAACGATACAGTTTCTTTATCGTGTTTCATCAAATATAACGAGTTCATTATTTGCATTGGATCACAAAGAGCGATTCGTAGAGAGTCAAAAGATTGGTCAGTTAGTAAAGATGTTTCATCCCCAATATGAGCTAAATGGGATTGGAGGATATGATTATGGCTTCGCAAAACAAGCTTTTCAAACTTCATCATACAACAAAGTTGGAAATACACTAATAGAAGAGTTTGAAATAAAGATTAACTATAGTTTTGGAAAGCCAATCAAAGTAGTAACAGGACCTGCAAAAGAACCCGTCATGTTAGACTGGGGGAATTCGCCTTTAAGAAATCATTATGATCCTTTATTAGGTTTCGAACCATTAGAAAATGCTCCACAAGGGACGAAGGCACAAATATTTATACTATTTAAAGAAGCTTTAACTGCTAGTGAGTTGCAAAATAAGATCATAAGTCAACTAAACGTAGATACTGAAACATTAGATTTTACACCTGTAGTGATCGTTGATTCTATATTTTTGATCGCAAATAGCTCATATTTTCAATTTACACCTGTTTATCCTTACGATACTAACAACGCTAAGCTTCTAGAAGACAATCCTGATAAACAAGAGCTATACGAAAGTATGGATGATGAGGCTCATCAAGAGTCTTTAATTCAAAACTTACATCTCATAAAAGACAACGAAAGACTCCTGCAGACAATGTACTATGTAGATATGCTTGACGGTATAAATATCGATGACGCTATTGGGAAAGTGGAACAAAATGGAGCTGAATATGTCGGTATGTATATATCAGCAGACAGTAAAGCGCTACTTGAACTAAAAGGTCATCCAAACATTGGTGGTATTACAGTGGAGAACATTGTCTTATGGTAATACCATCTAATTTACTAACTCTTTCAACCTACCCCAAGAAGCCAGGGGCCAAAATTCTAACAACAGAAGAAACAAAACCATTCACAGCTATTGCTAGAATGGTTTTGTTTCATTATTTCGTATTTCTTTTCTTAGCCGCATTTGCCCCCTGACTTAATGGTTCAGTTGCAAATTCTTGATCAGGAGAAACTCCCATCGGATTTACGCTTTTTGCACCAGGAGCATTTTTGCCTTGGTTTTGTCCTCTTTTTGCCAATGATTTCACCCCCACTTGTTTCATAATATCCCCTAACCAAACCTAATTATTAGTGATATGATCATTAGAGCAAGCACAAAAACACGAGCGATGTGCTCCTGCGATTACTCGTCGCAAAAACTGCAGAGAAGCATTTGGGGGCAGTCACTTCACTGGAGGGCCGGCAAGCAGAAGTACGCACTGGGCTTCAATTTTACGGACCGAAGTGGCCTCGAGCGAGGAGGCGCCGGAGCTAGACAGCAGTCTAACTTCAAACCGTTTTAAATTCTGATTATAATAAAAAGCCCTCACTCTAAGCGGGGACTCGAGTGAGGGCTTTATTAAATAGGGGTATTAAACTCCTTTAAACGCTTGACGGTAAATCTCAGCTAATTCAGTTACTAATGGTAACTTTGGATTTGCTGTTGTACATTGATCTTCGAATGCACGATCTGCTAAATAATCAACTTTTGCTTCGAAGTCTTTCTTAGCAACACCACATGCTTCAATGCTCATTGGAATATTAAGATCTTTTGCAAGTTTAACAATTGCATCAATAAGGCTTTGAACACCTTCTTCTGTCGTGCTTGCAGGTAATCCTAACATTCTAGCGATTTTTGCATAGCGCTCATCAGCAATAAAGTTTTGATATTTAGGGAAAGCAGTAAACTTCTTAGGTTTCGTTGCATTGTAACGAATAACGTGTGGCATTAAGATAGTATTTGAGCGACCATGTGCAATGTGGAACTCAGCACCTAATTTGTGCGCTAAACTATGGTTAATACCTAAGAATGCGTTCGCGAATGCCATACCAGCAATTGCTGATGCGTTGTGCATTTTTTCACGAGCAACTTCGTCGTTTCCATCACGGTAAGCTCTTGGTAAATATTCGAATACTAATTCAATCGCTTTTAATGCTAATCCATCAGTATAGTCGTTAGCCAATACAGAAACGTAGGCTTCAATCGCATGTGTTAATACGTCCATACCTGTATCAGCAGTAACAACAGGAGGAACAGTCATAACGAATTGTGGGTCAACAATCGCAACGTCTGGAGTTAGCTCATAGTCAGCCAATGGATATTTAACATTTAGCTTTTTATCCGTAATTACTGAGAACGAAGTTACTTCTGATCCAGTACCTGAAGTTGTTGGAATCGCAACGAATTGTGCTTTTTTACCTAACTTAGGATATTTAACAACACGCTTACGAATGTCTAAGAATTTTTGTTTTAAGCCATGGAAGTCCGCATCTGGATGCTCATAGAATACCCACATCCCTTTCGCTGCGTCCATAGCTGATCCTCCACCTAATGCAATGATACAGTCAGGTTGGAAATCGTGCATCATGTCAGCTCCGGCCATTACTGTTTCAATTGATGGATCTGGCTCAACATTAGAGAACACTTCAACTTGTACGTAGTCAGGGCGCTGTCTCAAGTAGTAAGTTAATCTTTCAACATAACCTAATTTAACCATCATTGGGTCAGTTACAATCATAACTTTTGAGATATTTGGCATTTTCGCTAAGTATTGAGTAGAGTGCTTTTCAAAGTAAATTTTTGGCGGAACTTTGAACCATTGCATATTAACATTCCTTCTAGCAAGACGCTTAATATTTAATAAGTGTACAGTACCAACGTTTTGTGAAACAGAGTTCTTACCGTATGATCCACAACCTAATGTTAATGACGGTAAGTATGCATTATAGATATCACCAATTGCACCTTGAGAAGATGGAGCATTAGCAATAATACGACAAGCTTTCATTCTTAGACCAAATTGTTTCATTACTTCTTGATCATTAGAGTGGATAACAGCAGAGTGTCCTAATCCACCAAACTCAAGCATTTCTTCTGCACGTTTGATTCCTTCTTCTGTGCTGTTAGCTTTGAAGAAAGCTAATACTGGACTTAACTTCTCTCTTGAAAGTGGTTGTTCCGGACCAACAGATGGTAATTCAGCAACTAACATCTTTGTATCTTCAGCCACTTTTACTCCAGCCATTTTTGCAATCTCAAATGCAGGTTTTCCAACGATGTCAGGGTTAACTGCACAAGTATTTTCGTTGATTACTAGCTTTTCTACTTTCTTCTTCTCATCTGCATTTAAGAAGTAGCAGTTGTTCGCAATCATTTCCGCTTTTACTGCATCATAAATCTCTTTATCTACGATTGCTGCTTGCTCAGAAGCACAAATCATACCATTATCAAATGTTTTTGAAAGAATTAGATCGTTTACTGCTTGCTTTAACGTAGCCGTTTTTTCAATATAGCAAGGAACGTTCCCTGGTCCTACACCTAAAGCCGGT
Source organism: uncultured Bacillaceae bacterium (assembly GCA_964541705.1). Classification (GTDB taxonomy): domain Bacteria; phylum Bacillota; class Bacilli; order Bacillales; family Anaerobacillaceae; genus Anaerobacillus. The sequence continues at coordinate 6,871 of CAZIRM010000039.1, forward strand.
TTACCCGTGCTATATGCTGATTTCACCATTCCTGCTCCACCTGTCGCTAGTACAAGCGCCACACCAGGGTGGTTCATTAATTGTTGTGTGGCATCGATTGATGGCTTTTCGATCCATTGGATACAGTTTTTAGGCGCTCCCATTTTCACTGCTGCATCACGTAGAACGCGTGCTGCTTCGCTACTACATTTTTGAGCTGATGGATGAAACGCAAATACGATAGGGTTACGCGTTTTAATTGCGATTAACGCTTTAAACATTGTTGTTGAAGTTGGGTTTGTTACAGGAGTTACACCCGCTACAACACCAACTGGTTCAGCAATCTGAATAACACCATTGTGTGGGTTATCTTCAATTACACCAACTGTCTTATCATATTTAATGTTGTTATAAACATATTCTGTTGAGAAGATATTTTTAATAATTTTGTCTTCATAAACACCACGTTTTGTTTCTTCATGTGCTAATTTTGCTAGGGGCATGTGTTGATCAAGTCCAGCTAATGCCATTTCCTTTACGATTTTATCAATCGCTTCTTGATCAAATTGCATGAATTCTTGTAATGCAGCATTTGCATTATCTACTAGCGTGTTAATCATTTTTGTTACTTCTGTTGGTTGTTTTGATGTGTCTTTTTCTACAACTGCCATTTAAAAAATCCTCCTTGTAAATAAAGTTACCTTTATGCTTGTGAATCCTTGAGCATACAAATCCAAAAAAATAAAAGTGAATGTGAACCCTTGAGCATACTCGATGAAAAAAATAACTAGTGAAACATTGAGCATATCTCGACAAAGAAAACACTTGTAGGGAGTAAGATATTACTCACAAACAGGATTTCGAGGAATCTTTGTAATTGAAATGTCATGATACATTCTTGTATTCTTTTTTAAGATACAAACGTAATTAACAGTCCAAATGTACGAAGGGATTTCTCCATCCTCAATCATCATTGCTTCAAATTCGTCTCCTACGAGTTCTTCGAAACTTTCTTGAGTATAAAGCTCAGTATCTGTTGAGAAGTCTTTCCAATCACATAAAATCATCATCTAGCCTCAACTCCTTTTGCTTTTCTTGAGTTTATTGTATCATAGATTATATTTTATAATAGTGAATAAACTTTGTCTATTTTTGAATCGCTTACATTGTTGGTATAATCGCATTTGTAAAGAAGTTGTGAAAAATTATCCAATTTTTTTTTGAAAAAAATGAAAAAAGGGGTTGAAATTGTGAACATTCGTAAATTAAAAAAAGAAGAAGTAGATGATAGTATTGCGTTCTCAGAATTTTCATTTCAATATACGCTTACAGATAAAGAGAAACAGGCCCGAAAAAACTCTATAAACCCAAATGAGACTTACGTAACAGCGGATGACGAAAACAATATTTATTGTAAGATGACTTTACTACCACTTAACACCTATATACAAGGAATTGAAGTATCAACTGGAGGAATTGCAGGCGTAGCAACTTGGCCTGAATACAGGCGCCAAGGACATGTCAAAAGAATGATTCAACATGTTTTAGGTGATATGAGACAGAAGAAGCAAATTATTTCTTTGTTACATCCATTCTCTGTCCCTTTTTATCGCAAGCTAGGATGGGAACTATATGCAGACCAAAAGAAACTCTCCATTCATAAAGAACAATTACCAAAAGAACTGTCTTCTGAGGGAAAGGTTATTCGAATTGGTGAAGATTATAAGATTTTAAACGAAATTTATCATCAGTTTGCTATAAACTACAATGGAATAATTAAGAGAGATGAACATTGGTGGAAAAGTAACGTCTTTTTACGTTTTGAAGGACATATTTGTGCATACTATGATAAGTCCCAAGTTGCACAAGGTTATATTCTTTATCGTATTGAAAATAGAAAAATGTTTATTAAAGAGCTCATTGCAGTAACTTCTGATGCTAAAGAAGGACTTTGGCAATTCATTTCTAACCATGACTCGATGGTTGAAGAAGTACACTTAACTGTTGCTCCTGATGATCAAACGATGTTTTTTTTAGATGATCCAAAAGTAAATCAAACAATTTACCCTTACTTTATGGCACGGATTGTCGATGTTAAAAATTTTTTAGAACTTTATCCGTTTGATATTAGCCAGGTTTCAACCGTTTTATTTCACGTACATGATGACTTCTGTCCATGGAATACTGGTACGTACGTTGTTCATCCTAAAACTAAGAATGTAGATTTTTTTCAGCACAACAAAGAAGGGGCAACGTGTCAACACAACCCGAGAAGAGGGATTTCATGCTCGATCCAATCTTTAACGGCCATGCTCCTAAATTATCAGAAACCTAGTACACTGCACCAATTTAATAGGATTAGTGGTCCAATAGAAGAGATTCATACACTCGAGTCAATGATTCCTAATAAAACACCATTTATATATGACTTTTTCTAATGTTAGCACCTTCACCTATTGAAAATCATATAATATAGTAGCAAGATTAATTGCCCACATGCCATTATGTGATTAGCTTAATTTCTTTTAAAAAACCGTTACGAAAAATAAGTAACGGTTCTTGTTTATGGTTCACTTCTTGATCATTACATGTAGGTAATTGAGCCATTACCTACATGTAATGAATTTCATTGAGACATTCGCAAGCAGCTTTTTTACTTATTTGCTTCGATTTCTTCTACAAGCAATGATAACTCTGTCCAACGTTCTAACGTGAAGTCTAGCTGTGCTTCGACTTGTTTCTGTTCATCATATAGTTCTTTTATTCGTCCAAAATCACTTCCAGCTGCAGCAATCTCTTGTTCTAGGCTATCTTTCTTTTCTTCCAATTCCATAATTTTGTCCTCAATTTGATTCCACTCTTGCTGCTCTTTATATGAGAGCTTTTTCTTCTCTTTTTTAGTTTCAACTTTGTTTGCTTCTTCTCTTTTTTTCTTCGTTGATTCAAACTGCTGTTTCTCTACCTTTTCTTCCATGTACTCTGTATAACTTCCTTGAAATCTGTTGATTTTTCTGTTTTCGAAAACGAGTAAATGATCTACCACTCGATCCAAGAAATATCGATCATGGGAAACCGTAACAACAACACCCGGAAAATAATCTAAGTAATCTTCTAAAACATTTAATGTCTGAATATCTAAATCATTTGTAGGCTCATCCAAAAACAAAACATTCGGCTCTTGCATCAACACTCTCAACAAAAAAAGTCTACGACGTTCCCCTCCAGAAAGCCTACGAACATATGTCCATTGCATAGACCTCGGGAATAAAAATCGTTCAAGCATTTGTTCAGCCGTAATCACCTGCCCATCTATAGTATGGACAACTTCAGCAACCTCTTTTACGTATTCAATTATTCGCAAGTCTCCATTTATTTCATCTTCACCTTGAGAATAGTAACCGATTTTTACAGTTTCACCAATAGTTATTGTCCCTGTATCAGGTTGGATCCTGCCAGCTATCATGTTTAACAACGTTGATTTTCCGCTTCCATTAGGCCCAATAATCCCGATCCTTTCGTGCGGGACAAATAAGTAACTAATATTATTAATAACCATTTTATCTTGAAATGATTTGGACACTTCTTTTAGTTCAATTACTTTTTTTCCAAGGCGCTCCGTTCTTAATGCGAATTCAACAGCACCGTTACTTGTAACATTCTTTTCTCCCTTTAGCTTCTCAACTCGCTGAATACGTGCTTTTTGTTTTGTTGTCCGAGCCTTTGCTCCGCGTTGAAGCCATGCAATCTCTCTTCTTAACAGATTCTGTCTTTTCGCTTCATTTTGTTCTTGTAACATCTCCCTTTCTGCTTTTTTTTCAAGAAAAACTTCATAGTTCCCTTCATATGTAAATAGTTTTCCTTGATCTAACTCAAAAATCTTGTTTGTAACCCGGTTTAAAAAGTAACGATCATGTGTCACGACAATGAGTGCACCTTTATATTGGGCTAAGTAAGTTTCTAGCCATTCAATTGTTTCATTGTCAAGATGGTTCGTTGGTTCATCTAATATTAGTAGATCAGCTGGCTGAATTAAAGCTTTTGCGATAGCAACGCGTTTCTTTTGCCCTCCAGATAACTGGCAAACTGACTTTAAAAAATCAGTAACTCCTAAACGAGTAAGAATTGTTTTTGCTACCGTATTTGCATCCCAAGCATTACACTCATCCATTTTTTGTTGTTTATTTAGTAGTTGCTGTTGGTAACGTTCATTTTCTGGATCCTGTTCCAAACGATATAAGGCTTCCTCATATTCGCGCATCGCAACCATGATCGAAGCATCACCATAATATATTTGCTCTATAACTGACATATTTTCATCCAAAGATGGCTGTTGTGGTAAATACTCGATATGAAAGTTGTTCGCATGAATCATTGTACCTCGATCCATACCTTCTTCTTTAGCTAGCACCTTTAACAGTGTAGATTTGCCGGTTCCGTTAATTCCAATCAACCCAATTCGATCCTTATCACTAATCGAAAATGAAAGATCCTCAAACAATACTTTCTCTCCATAAGTCTTATATAAATTCTCTACAGAAAAGATACTCATTCATAACCATTCCTCTACTTTTTAACTTATTGTTCATTATAACATTTTGAAAGAAAAACATCTTTCAACAAACAACCACATTTTTTGCAATTAGGGACTTTTGTTTCATTATTTTTTAGTGTCATTATAGTATTATACAAATATATGGTTTTTGTGGTCCTTATTGGATTATGAAAGGAGAAGAGGTAAGCATGCAAGCAAGCGAAATATCCTTTGATTTAGTTGGAGAAAAGTTGGGAGAAGATATTTTTTCCGATCAAGGTATCTTATTATTAAAGAAAGGAACTTCTTTAAAAGAAACTCACATTCTTTTATTGCAAAACTTTCGATTTGGTGAAACCGTTTTAGTAGAAACGAATTCTACTAAGCCTGCACGGCCAAGAATTTCTCCAAGTCAAAAACCTTACAAATCGTCCATTTCGGTTGTAAAAGAAGCGTTTAATAAAATAGTAAAAAGAACCTATTGATATGAGTCAGTTTTTAGATAAATATAAAGACTTACTAGAAATTACTTTTAGTGACATCTCTATCTTCAAAATTATCCAAAACGAAACGGAAAAAGAAGATTATTTATATCAACATGGAATTAACACTGGGATAATAGCTTCAATCATTGGAAAAAATTAGGTTATTCGAAAAGAAAATGTTTACTGCTAGGTTATATGGGGTTATTCCATGATATAGGAATGCTCTTAGTTGACCCAGATATTCTTGCTAAAGAAGGGTCATTAACAGAAAAAGAATATGAAGAAGTAAAAAGGCACACGTTCTTGGGTTACCACTTATTACGTTCCTATAAGCAGTTAGATCCTCTTATCGCTAAAGCTGCTCTTAGTCATCATGAACGGATTGATGGGGTGGGTTACCCTAAAAAGCTTCGTCAACATAAAGTTGATTACCTTATTCAAATTATATCTGTAGCAGATTGCTTTAACGCAATGAATATGAAAAATTACGGCGACAGAAAAACTCAGTTTGAATTAGTATATGAACTTATTGATGAAGCACACAATAACAAATTGAACCCTGCAATTGTTATACCTTTCTGTCAATATGTTATGAGGCAAAACCTTCACGAAATGGTTGTTTTGAATAACGGGGAGGAAGCAGAAATTATTTTTATTCATGATCATGAACCTCACCAACCACTTATAAAAATTAATGAAGAGTATATTGATATGAGAAAGGACTCTCAACTAAAACTCGTTAAAATTTCTGATACCTAAGTTTAGAAAACGAAAAAAGTCACCAAGGACTAGGCTCTTGGTGACTTTTTTAGTAATATAAGCTTTCAATATAATTACACTTACTGCACTTTTTCATAAGAGAAGTTTCTTCAAAAGTGTGGGTACACGTTTCTTGTATAGTCTTAACTTCACTTCTTAACGATCCTACCTCTGCTTCAAACTCACGAATCTTTTTTAATAGGTATTCGACGCGGTTACTTGTAGATTCTTGAGCCATCATTGACAAACTCCTTGGCTTTTTGTTTCATTCCTTCACCTATAACTTCGTGCTCAGTCTTCCCCTCTTCTTTTGCCATGTTTCTTATATCATGGGAGATTCTCATTGAACAAAACTTTGGTCCACACATTGAACAAAAATGGGCTGTTTTAGCGGCTTCTACTGGTAGCGTTTCATCATGAAACTCGCGAGCTCGCTCTGGATCAAGTGATAAATTAAATTGGTCGTTCCATCTAAATTCAAAACGAGCTTTTGAAAGTGCATCATCACGCTTTTGTGCTCCCGGGTGACCTTTTGCTAAATCAGCTGCATGTGCCGCTATTTTATAAGTAATAACCCCTTCTCTTACGTCTTCTTTATTTGGTAAGCCTAAATGCTCTTTTGGCGTTACATAACATAGCATTGCCGTACCGTACCAACCAATCATCGCTGCACCAATTGCTGATGTAATATGGTCATAACCTGGTGCAATATCAGTCGTAAGCGGCCCTAATGTATAGAAAGGTGCTTCTTTACAAATCTCCAACTGTTTATCCATATTTTCTTTTATTAAGTGCATTGGAACATGACCAGGACCTTCAATCATAACTTGAACATCATGTTGCCACGCAATCTCTGTTAACTCTCCAAGCGTTTCTAATTCTGAAAACTGAGCTTCATCATTTGCGTCCGCAATTGAACCTGGTCGAAGCCCATCACCTAAGGAAACCGCGATATCATACGTCTTTAAGATCATACAAATTTCATCAAAATGAGTATATAAGAAATTTTCCTGATGGTGCGCTAAGCACCATTGTGCTAGGATTGATCCACCTCTTGATACAATTCCTGTTTTTCGCTTTGCTGTAAGGGGTATATATGCTAAACGTACCCCTGCGTGAATCGTGAAGTAATCGACACCCTGTTCTGCTTGTTCGATTAATGTATCGCGATAAATTTCCCAAGTTAAATCCTCAGCCACTCCTTTTACTTTTTCAAGCGCTTGATAGATTGGTACTGTTCCAACAGGAACTGGCGAGTTACGGATAATCCACTCCCTTGTTGTATGTATATTTTTCCCTGTTGATAAATCCATAATGGTGTCTGCACCCCATCTAGTTGCCCATGTCATTTTTTCTACTTCTTGTTCAATCGATGAAGTAACTGCTGAGTTACCGATGTTTGCATTTATTTTTACATGAAAGTTCCGCCCAATAATCATTGGCTCAAGTTCTGGATGGTTAATATTAGCCGGAATAATCGCTCGCCCTTTTGCTACCTCATCACGAACAAATTCTGGATCCATGTTTTCACGTATTGCAATAAATTCCATCTCAGGCGTAATAATTCCCTTTTTCGCGTAATGCATTTGTGTCACGTTTTTCCCTTGTTTTGCTCTTAACGGTGCAGAATTTACATTAGGGTAACTTCCAACTTGAGCTTTATGATCTTCTGTACTAAACCCATTATCTTCTGGCATCACTACTCTTCCGTCATAAGCTTCTACATCGCCTCTTTCTTCTATCCAACGGTTGCGGATAAGAGGCAAACCTTTACGGATGTTAACTTTATATGCCTCATCCGTGTAAGGACCACTTGTATCATAGACTGTAATCGGCTCATTATCTTCATTGCCAGTAGTACCAATTGTAGGTGATAGACTAATCTCCCTCATTGGTACTTGAAGATCTTCTCTTGATCCCTTCACATACACCTTTTTACTTCCTGCAAATTGTGACTTCAAATCAATATCTTTTTCATTCAACATGTAACTTCCTCCTCGTATATTATATTTAGTCCCCTATTTCAGGACAATTTCCAATTACTA
>CAZIRM010000040.1:0-14264 GCA_964541705.1 uncultured Bacillaceae bacterium
TCAAAAAAGTAACTTTCTGATAAAAAAACTAGGTTGTTCAGTATTCCCTAATTAAAATAAATCTATGATCTTTTAGATGGAGGTATGATTATTATTTATTATTTTTGGTGAGAAGACTGTCGCTCTCTTTTAGATGCTCGTGTATGCCCATTACTGCTGACAGGAAATGCGAGGGGGAGGATACCAACGAACAAGATATTTGCGTCTCCACTTTCTAGTCGACCAGCTTAAAAACAAGTGATGGCACTTGTGTTGCAAGAAATGTAGGTACTTTGTTCAATCTTTGACTATTTCTTGAATAAATTTAATTTAATATTGTCACATCTTGAAATTATTGATAGAATTATAATTGTGAAATAGATCACATAATTTCCCCAAAAGTTATTGTGACTTCACGAAATAAACCCCTGATGTAAAATGTTTAATCCCTGTTTTACAAAAACCTTGACAAATGCAATTGAAAAGAGACTAGGTTCCCCAACCTAGTCTCTTTTCATTTTTTTGAAAGATAAGAAACCGTAAACGCTTGAAGTTAGACTGATCTCTAATTCAAAGAGGCATCCATGAATTGCTTCTAGTTGAGTATTGCCACAGTAAACGAAGTGGCGCTGGAGCACGTACCGATACGTAGGCGTTTTAATTACCTACAAAACATTATCTTATTTTCCAATATAACGCCAAAATGTACCGTATTTAACTGGAACTCGTTCTACTAATTTACAAAGAACAAGTTTCCTCATTTCTTTTTCCACCTCTTCACACGTCAAATTGTAAACAACAGCGATCTCCTTGGTTGCTACAAAAGAATACAGCTTCAAAAAATCTTCTAGGAAAATGGGGTTTGAAGGCTTTGGTTTATAACCCAACATTTCTTCTAACACCTTAACGTAAATATCATACTCATATAGCCCAGTAACCATGAGGCCTTCGTCTTCAACGTTATCATTAAAGACTACTAGTGTGGGAAAGTAGGAAACGGACATCTCCTTTGTTGTCTTCAAATCACACTGAAAAGCTTTAATAGCTCCTTCTGAGTGAAGGTCTTTAATAAACTCTTTTATATCTAGATTTTGAATACTCTCTGCGCACTCAATTAAGACTTCTTCTTTCGTGATATTTTGTTTTTGGAGAAATAGGATTTCTCTAAGCTTTCTTAAATACCTAATACCAATTTGTTTACCTTGCAACTCAGCTGCTTTAATCGCAATGGAAGCTGCTAATGGAGTAGCAATGGGATCTTCGTACCAAAGATCACCGTCACAGCTCATCCCTGTTCTACTTGCAGTTTTCTCCCAAATGTCAGCAATGCTTTTATTAGAGTTAGCTTTTAAATTCCAGTTTTGAAGTTTCCCTCCGATTAAGTAGCGAAGTGTAAAATAGTGCCCGTATTCAATTTGTAATTTCTTAATTATCGGTTCAAGAGCCCAACATTCTGGACATAACGGGTCGATAAACGTATAAATCTCAAGTACCTTTTTTTGAGATGTCGACGTGTCTGATTCATCTTGGCCACAAATACCAAGGTGTTCGTTACAGTTTAAGTCTAAATCGTAAGAAGACAATATTCTTCTCCTTTCGTTGCAAACAGTCATTTGTTCTTATCACTATTAACCATGTGATAGGCGGTTTGCGTAAGTCGATGCAAAATAAATTCTCTTAAGTCTTCATTTATATTTATTTCACTTAATGTTTCTCTCATACAAGAAATCCATGCTTCGGCTCTAGTCGGTGTTATTTTAAAGGGCAAATGCCTAGCACGCAACATGGGATGACCATGTTCATTACTAAAGAGAGGTGGACCACCTAAAAACTGTGTCAGAAATTGTTCTTGTTTTCTAGTTGTTTCAGTTAGATCGGCAGGGAAAATGGGTGCAAGATCTGGATGCTGTTTAACTTTTTCATAAAACTTTACTACTAGCTGTTTAACTACTTTTTCACCACCGATAGCATGATAAGGACTTTGAGAGTCATCCACAATTACTAGTCTCCTTTTCTCTTGATAGCTTCATTTTAGCAACTGGTTGCTTGAACATCAAATAATTAGCTTCATCATCATAAGCGAGGTAGACTCCTGAGGTTGAAATCAGGTACCCAAAAAATAAATCGTGAGAGATAGACACAAGTCTATTTCTCACGATTTCAATGAATGATAAGTGCTTAATACTTTCGGTACATAGTTCTGTGTTTCACGGAATGGTGGTATGCCACCGTGTTTATCAACATTACCAGGCCCGGCATTATAAGCAGCAAGTGCTAAGGAAACATCGCCATGATAACGATCCAACATTTGTCGTAGATATTTCGTCCCACCATCAATATTTTGTTGTGGGTCAAAAACATTTTGTACATTTAAGCCGCGTGCAGTAGCAGGCATTAATTGCATTAACCCAAGAGCGCCAGCATGACTTCTTGCATTAGGATTAAAGTTTGATTCATGTTTTATAACAGAATAAACGAGATCGGGATCTACGTTATACTTACGGGCAGATTGTTCAATGTAAGAATGAAACTTTTGGCCTTTAACAGCATTAGTAGATGATAATTGAGTAGGGACTGTTACATCCACCGCCGTTTGTAGTGAAAATTTATTTAATAAAAACAGATTGTTCATGCTGCTTGCCGGTTTTTGTAAGGACGTCATAATCTGCTCTTTTTCTTGGTCCATAAAAGAGGAAAGAAGAGAAGCAAATGCCTGATTTGATGAAGAGGTCGCTTTCGAGCTTGACGTCATTTCTTTTAATGCTTGTATTTCAAACCATTGTTGAAAGGCGGTTAGTTTCATAAGTTCACCTCAAAGTAAGAATGTATACATTTTAAACTATAGCAAAGCAAAGTGAAACAAACAATAGTATAAAATCCCTTTTATCTTTCTTTCCACTTTTCAAAAAAACGCTTGATTTTATTTTCTGTTTTAACAAAAGGAATATTGTATTGATGAAGCAAATTCAAAAAATCCTTCTTTCCTTGTACCTCATCTTTTACTTCATACTCTAACTCAAAATCTTTTGTTTCAAAATAACAACTTTGATCAAGAACGAGTGTGCCATTTTTATAAGGGATTTCAGCTCGATTGGTTGTAAGTGACCCTAAATATAGACATTCTGAAATAGAAACTTTTAACGACTCTAATTGTTTAGAAACTTCGCCTTCAGGAAAGTGGCCTTGCTGTGCTTGGAGTAACTCTGCTTCAATTATCGTTTGATGTGTTTCTAGTAGGCCAATGGTGTGGGGTTGTTTGAGCGTTAGCGTATATTCACCTTGTTTTTCTCTTATTCTTAATGCGCTCCCAGTCGCTTTAATCTTAAAGTCGCGCGTATCAAAATAAAAGTTTGTTTGTTTTGCAAAATCAGTTTCCTTAAGTGAAAAAGCTTCTATTAGCTTATGGAAATCTGCTTCTGTAACGATATTTTTAAATTCAATTTCAATTTCTTGCGGCATATGTGAACTCCTTTAGGTTTTATCGTTCGTTAAAGCTACTGATAACAAAATATTTTATCTAACTCAACTTTCGCACCTAAATAATTCAGGTGGTTAGTTGGTGATACTACGTTTTTGGTCTATCTAATATATATCTTGACATTATAAACATGAGAGTTGATTTCCGTTCCATTGCGCTCGCTTTCCGCGGGGGGCCGTGAGCCTCCTCGGCTTGGCCTGCGGGGTCTGGCTCCTGCCACTACTTCCCGCAGGAGTCGAGCGCATTCCGCTAAAATTAACGCGGCACATGAAACATTTAAGCGACGAATTAAACGAACTTGATTGGGCAGTCGCACTACAGCAGTGGATATCTGGCCTTCCTAGTTATATCAAGGCTTATTTGCCAATTTCATTCTGCGAAAGTTGAGTAAGTTAAAAAAGTAAATTTACTTAGATAATCATAACACAAGTAAAGATGCTACTGAAAGAATGTACTTAACTTTAAAAAAACAGATCTAATTATCGTCTAAAGTCATTTTATGGTACACTAAATTAGGTAGACAATAAAAGCTGGAGGATTGTTTTCATGTCACAAAAAATAAGCGTTTCTAAGATTAGTTTAGAGGAGAAAAAAGTACTTGTTTTCTTAGACGGGAATATAGTTGAACGTAATGTAGTGCCAGAAGGAAGAATGTTAGTCGATTCGGATCAGTTAGCTTTCATATACATAGTAGATGCAAACGATAGTTTTGTTTACATTAGCTTTCCCGAGGATGTTTGGTCGATGTTAAAACACGTCCAAGAAGAGGGTCTTCCTGTTTTCCTAAAAATTGATACCGAAACTGAAATTGAGTTAGTACAATTTGAAGAAGAGTTGCACTACTTAATCTCAAACATCGATAATAATAGTAACTATGGTGATGACTTAGTCTCTGCAGTAAGCAAAGTTTTTTCTAGGTAGGTGAAGGAAATGGATTGGGATATTTTTCTAGCTCCATACAGGCAAGCAGTTGAAGAATTAAAGATAAAATTAAGAGGGGTCCGAACGCAATATCAAATATCACCAAAAGAGCATACGCCAATCGAACTAGTTACGGGTAGAGTTAAACCAATTTCGAGTATCATTGATAAAGCGAAACGAAAAGACATCCCTTTTCACCAATTAGAGGAACGAATGCAAGATCTAGCGGGTGTTCGCATCATGTGTCAATTCGTAGAGGATATAGAATACGTTGTTAAGTTAATCCGAGCAAGAAATGACCTAGAAATTATAGAAGAACGCGACTACATAACGAATAAAAAAAGAAGTGGGTACCGAGCGTACCATCTTGTCATTCGATACCCGGTACAGACCATTGATGGAGAAAAAAAGATACTAGCTGAGCTTCAAATTAAGACACTTGCAATGAACTTCTGGGCAACAATTGAGCACTCATTATTGTATAAATATAGCGGAGAAATTCCAACTGACATTATTGACCGGTTGCAACGCGCTGCTGAAGCAGCTTTCCGACTTGATGGAGAGATGTCTAAGATTCGTGAGGAAGTACTTGAAGCCCAAGCGATTTTCCGTAAGAAAGAAGACGAACAAAGACACTGTTAATGGGATAGGGGGATATTTAAGTTGAAGTTCGCAGTGGCATCAAGAGGAGATGAAACCTCGAATGCACTTTCACGAAAGTTAGTAAAATGTTTAGAGGATCTCGACCTCGTTTACAATGAAGAAGAACCCGATGTTGTCGTCACGGTTGGTGGTGATGGAACGCTACTTAAAGCTTTTCACGACTATACTCATCGTTTAAAGGAAACAGGTTTTATTGGTGTGCATACAGGTCACTTAGGATTTTACGCGGATTGGAAGCCTGATGAAGTAGAGAAGTTAGTGATTCATATAGCCAAATCCCAACATAGCATTGTGGAATATCCACTTGTAGAAGTAATTGTATCGCACCATGGTGATAAGCAGTCGGACCGGTATTTAGCCTTAAATGAATGTTCTGTTAGAAGTGTGGTCGGTCCATTTGTTATGGATGTTGAAATTAAAAATCATTTATTTGAAACATTTAGAGGGGATGGGTTATGTATTTCTACACCTTCTGGCAGTACAGCTTATAACAAAGCGCTTGGAGGAGCAATTGTTCATCCATCCATTCCTTGCATTCAATTAGCCGAGATGGCCTCAATTAATAATCGGGTGTTTCGTACAATTGGATCACCACTTGTATTGCCACAACATCACACATGCTTATTAACACCTGGAAAAGATGAGGATTTCCATATTAGTGTTGACCATTTAAATTTTATTGAAAATAGTATTAAGTCGATTCAATGCCGAGTCGCAGAAGAGAAAATTCGTTTTATTCGCTTTCGAAAATTCCCATTTTGGCGTAGGGTCAAAGAATCGTTCATTAATGATTAGAGGAAAAAGACATGGATAGGTTTACGTTGTCAACGATTGCAAAAGAAAGTAAGTTGTTACGGGACTACCTGCGCACCGACTTACAAATCTCTAGACAAGCTTTAACCGATATTAAAGCAAATGGCAGGATAGAGGTTAACGGTGAGTCAGTAACTGTTCGTTATCTTGTACAAAAAAGAGATAAGATTACAGTTGTTTTTCCTCAAGAAGAAAGAGGACAGGGTTTAGAGCCGCAACCAATTCCACTTTCGATCGTGTATGAAGATGATTTTTTATTGGTGGTTGATAAACAGTCTAATTTACCAACGATCCCTTCACGCTATCAGCTAGGTTATTCGTTAGCGAATGCTGTAATGCATTACTATGATCAAAAGGGAATCAAAAGTACGTTCCACGCAGTCAATCGGCTTGATAAAGATACTAGTGGTTTATTAATCATCGCAAAGCATCGCTATGCTCATGACTTATTTTCAAGACAACAAAAAAATCATGACCTAAAGCGAACGTATCTTGCAATTGTGCATGGAATCATCTGCCAAGACAAAGGAACAATCGATTTACCGATTGGGCGAAAGTCGGATAGTATTATTGAAAGAGAAGTAAGGTCGAGTGGACAAAGGGCAATCACCCATTTTGAAGTAATATCAAGCGATCGTGAGAATTCTCTTGTGAAGTTAACATTAGAAACAGGTAGAACTCACCAAATCAGAGTTCACATGGCTTCCGTGGGACATCCGCTCTTAGGAGATGACTTGTACGGTGGTGGCTTAAACAAGATTAATAGACAAGCGCTCCATAGTGCTGAGCTAACCTTTTTTCACCCCTTCCTTAAGAAAACAATGACATTTAATTCTGCTTTACCTAAGGATATGAAGAAAATACTTTAGCAAAACAGTGAATCTTTGTTTAGGTTTACTGTTTTGCTTATAGAAATGAAAACCCTAGGCTCGCCCTAGGGTCTAAAGATCTCGGGAAGAGTATCAAAACAGCCAAAGGTAGCAGATGCTTCCCTTCACCGTAAAGAACAGCAAAGGAAGGGGATCAACACATTCGAATGAATTTTAGTGAAAGTAAATCCAATGATCCCGATGTATCACTTAGTCATCAAACGATCTAAACTTCTCCGGTAGGAAAGGCTGCTCTGAGGGGACTGATATTATTTCCATCTCCGGGTAACGAAATGCAGTCAGGGTGCCTCCGAATACACATCCAGTGTCAATATTTATTGTATGGTTAACCTTACGAGGCTCTTCAACTGGTGTGTGACCGTAGACGATAAAAGATTTTTTATTTGTATAGTTCTTTGCCCAGTCTCTACGTACAGGTGATCCATCTGGATGTTTTTCGCCAGTGATATCTCCGTATAAAACAAATGTCTTTACCCTCTTGTCTTCGCGGCCAATATAGTCATCTCGAATGCCAGCGTGAGCAACTATTAACCTCGAATCGTCTAACTGTAAATATAAAGGTGCAGCTTCATATAACTCCATAAACGCTTTCTTAACAACTTTAAAGTCGCGATTTGATAAAGCCTCTAGTTCAGCGACCGTTGTTTCCAATCCGTGCGTAATTTGAACATTACGACCTAAAAAATACCGATACAATTTATCACAATGATTCCCCGGTGTATAAACCGCTTGTCCTTCTCGGACTAAATCGAAAACAAGTTTAATCACATTAATTGAAGATGGACCGCGATCTGTAAGGTCACCGACAAATGCAAGCTTTCTGCTTTTCGGGTGAACAAAAACTCCATCTTTCCTAACATAGCCTAATTTCTTTATTAACGCTATTAACTCATCATAACAACCGTGAACATCACCAATTACATCAAATTTTTTCATATGTAAATCTCCTCTCAAAACAAGTGTTCATATTTATTTTATCCCATATTTACTGATAAAACCTTGATCTTTTATCAAAGGTATTACAATGATTTTGCCACGAAAGGACAATATGCTCGCCATATTAGACTAGTCACTTGAATGATTTAGGTGTGAAAATTGGGTAATGAAAAGTTGGTTTGTTGTTTGTTGTTTTTATTGCCAGGCTTATTAGTTTCAAGAAGAGGAAAAAGATGAGCGAGGAAGCAATGATGGTTACAAAACTACAGTGACTTAATAAAGAATATGATTTTGAAGAAAGCAAATAATGATACTGAGGTAGGTGATGAAATGAATCCAGAAATCATTTGTCCAAAGTGTCAGCAAAAATCAAATATTGAACATGTCTTGACTGCCCAGTCAAATCAAAATGTGATTTATGAATGCCCACAGTGTCATTATGAAAAAAGAAATATTGAAACGAGTAAAGGGTGAGTTGAGTAAACTTGCTCTTTTCTATTTTGATCGAATTTTATAGGAATGAGACATCTTTTAGGTCACATATACTTCCTTTGTAAGGGAGGTGATAAAAGGATGAGCATGCCAAATATACCTGATATTAAGCCTGATATTAGGTTAGAACGTGAAGAGGTAATTAATTTACTGTTAGCGTCAATAGCTTTAGAAGAAATTGGTCTTTCTCACATTTTGAATGCGGAAGGAGAAAAACTGCAGAAAGGCATTGAAAAAGCTGATTGCATTGAAGATTTATTGGAGATCAATAAAAGCGTAGAAAAAGCGTTGCGTTCGGTTATAAAAAAAGAAATGTTACTTCAATTTAAACTAGAAGATGTGTTGGAAATTCCTCCGAAGTGTAAATAATACTTAACGGCCAAGAATAGAAGGGGCAATTAGCTCCTTCTATTCTTCTTTAACATCGGTGATTTCCAAGGTGGATTTGGCGCAACCATCTTAAACTTTACAGATGTATGGTAAGTCGGCTTTTTAGCTATGCGGTATTCCTTTATATTCGCTATTTTTGGAACATTTATCTTTTTCTCAAGCACATCTACATCTTCTTGCTTTAATCCCCATGTTTTCATCAATACCTGCATTTTTTTATAAAGAATATTTTGCAATTCAGTTAATGTGGCAAGTGTAGCTATAGTTTGATTTTTTAGTTGTTTTTTATTGGGAGTTTCGAGCTCCGTGTGGTCATTAATCGCAACAGCGAGTTTCTCAATTGAGTGAAAATAATCCGTTAATGATTCTTGTAGCTGAAGAATTGAACTTGTGTATTTTTTTTCAAATATTTCTAGATCACGTTCATTCATTGGTTTCACCGTCAGTATCTTCACTGTGTTCCTCGTCTTTAATGTTCCATTCTTCCTCATAATCACTTTTGCAAGGTGGATCGGACTCACAACAAGCATCCATATAGCACTCACATTGACAACACTGGCGAGTCACCTTAATATGCATAACCGTTTCTAATTTTTTTAATAAGAGCCATTCTTTCATCAAAATCGTATCTAGAAGTTTATTGACGGAATAATTAAAATCTATGATTTCTAATGTTGTCGGACAAGTTGGAAAATCGAGGTCATGTCCTACAAATGCTTGAATTTTATTTGCTTCAGAATTAATGATGTGAGATAAAGCTAATTCCTCTTTTGCAATCGACTCCATCAGATCAATCACAGTTTCCTCTAAAGATGGGCGATGTTTTTCTTTAGGTAAACGCGGTATCCCCAAAGCCTTCTCCTCCTTAATAAACATACTTTGTCCAAATTATCTATAGCTATATTTATGCTGTATCAAAAAAAATAGTACGCAAACCTACCAGAATAGGTTATGGTCCAAGCAATTTAATAAGGAATTAATACTTTATAGTAAAGGGAGGAGGGGTGTGAAATGTGTTGTTATACGGTTACGACGATAAAGAAGGTGAAAAAGACAGTGAAGAAGAAATGCTGCATGTGCTGTTCATGCAAGTGTTCGTGCCGGTATGAACGGAAGTATTGTTGTTGTTGCAGGCGATATCGGATCGTAAAATGTAAAAAAGGCTGCAGTTGTTGTTGTAGGAGGAGACGTTGCTGCTAACGAAAGAAGGTGAGGCACAGCCTCACCTGTTTTTTTGGTAAAGAAATTTATGCCTTTGAATAATTCCTGCTATGATTGAATGATGATTTTTTCTTGCTTCCTGTCTTTTACTAGGTCCATGATTTCTGTAATAAAATAAGATTTCTTGAACGGAGTACCCGTACCATCCGCCCCCAGCCAAGGCTAACCAAAAGTCCCAATCCTCATAACCATCAAGCAACGTTTCATTAAACCCGCCAACTTGCTTCCAGGCTTCTTTTCTGAATAAGGAAGATACACAATAAATATTATGGTAAAGTAGTTTTCGTAAAGAATAAGCCGGTGGTATATATTCCCATTCTTTTTCGCCGAAATGCTTAACACCGGTTCCGACAAATCCGATTTTATCGTAGGTCTCAAGTAAGGGGACAGTTCGTGTTAAGAAGTGTTTGGAGAGCAAGTCGTCTGCATCAAGAGCCAAGATGTATGGCCCGGTTGCAGCTCGAATACCTGTATTTCTAGCAGCTGATACTCCCTTATTTTTTTTGTGATAAATAAGTTTCACTTCAGGGAATGCGAGATTATCCAACAGGTTCATTGTATAGGGGTCAGTAGAACAATCGTCAACCACGATCACTTCAATATTTGGATACGTTTGGTGTAGGCTAGAGGCAATCGCTTCTTCAATAAACTCTCCATAGTTATAACAAGGAATGATGACACTAACCAAGGGATTCGTCATAATCAGACTCCCTATAAAGTAATGGAAATACTATTGAGTGATCTTATCCCACTAGGGATCTCTGCGAAATAACAGTAGCCCTTTAAATTAATCGAAACAGAGCGATTATAGCGAATGAAGTTGAAATCAAATCCGTTGAATTCGAATTCCTCTCCAGGTGCCAAAACGATTTGGTTTTTAGGCTTTAACCATAACTCTCCGTCTTCATTCCACTTTTTTCTCCAATCTTCCTGTACATACATCCATTCATGAAAAGCTCCACTTATTAACTTTTCATCACTATTAGATATTTCTCCAATCTTTCCTCCAATCGTTAAAATTCTTGCGTCGTTTATTTTTAGGCAGATGACTGGAGAATGTAATGCTACTTGACCTATATTTTTCATCAGGAAATTCCCGTGTATGAGGGGGCTTGCTTGAGCATCTTGAATAATGGAATACTTAAAATATGAGATGCACTCTGCTTGTTTTAATGGTGTACTCGCTTCTATTTCGTTATTTGCTTGAGTATTTCTTTCGATGGGAATCTCCTTGTTTCTTAATGACTCCGCTATTAGAAGCTCATATTTATCGGCTAAAAATTTATACTTTGCGGCCTCTTTTTGAAAATAAATTACTTTTTGCTTTAAGTCAGTTAGACTATAAGGATTTTTTTTGCTTCCACTGTTCGATTTCATCACGATCCTCCTCAATCTTTTCAAGTATATTAATATGTATATGTAAATAACTAGTGATCTATTAAATCAAATTTGGTTATCTTACTTAAAGGCTCAAAGACCTAAAAAAAGCTAGACCTTAGAGGCCTAGCTTAACTTTTCGTATTAACAATGCTTAGGTGGGAAGATTTCTGGGCATTGTGGAGGGAAGGTAATGTCAGGACATACCGAGATTGGCGCAATGATCTCTTCACGAGGTTTGCAAATTCTACCTTCTACTTCCACTTTTACTTCAGCTTCCACTTGAACTGATTGGCAAAGTAACAATGTCAATGCCAGTTGTTCAAACTCACCGTTTTCACACGTTAATGTTCCTTCGCACTCAAAGTAGTAGATATGAGCTTTAATATCCGTGCCCTCAGGTGCGCAAAGTAAATATTTATCAATGATACAGAACGGAATTGGTCTAGATGTTAATACCCCTAATACTTTACCGCAATTAGTTCCAGTTACTTGAACAACGAAATGGCCAGTTGTTTTAAGACGGACTAACTGTAAAGTAGTGTCGAGGTCTTCAACAAATACATCTTGGCGATCCCCAACTTGGATGACTTTGATGTCATCAACATCAATTTTGTGGCCAAGAGCATCTGTTGGGAAACATTTCACCTCTAAAGTGGCATCTGGACCAAATTCTTCACAAGGGTCAACACCTGGATATCCGTTAGCATTACAGTGATTTCTTGAAAAGCCTAGTCTTGCTAATCCTTCTGGCCCCTCAAAACAAAAATCTTTATGAATTTCTCTAGTAATCCAGTCATACACTTTCTCAACGCGGATACATAGTCTTTCTTTTCCTTTAGACATAGATCGTAAATCTCCTTTCAAAAGTAGGTGATGTCACTGACTAATTCATACTATGATTTCCGCTGTAATTTGTGCATATGTTTAGATTAAAAAAAGATCTTTTTAAAATTTAAATACAAAAATGGGCAATTCGTACATATACATGATAGGAGAAGTTATTTGTCGGAGGAGAGGGGCGTGCTATCTTTGGAAAGGCATTTAAGTAAACTAGACCGCATTCAACTAATGCAAAAAATCATTCACTTACAGTCAGAATTAACCCGGTACAAACAATTAGTTGAAAAGTATCAAAATAATTATCATTACAAACAAGTGGATGAACTAAAAGGACAATTAATGGAGGCACAAGAGAAATTAGGGAAAAATGCTGAAGGAATTCAAGAACTAATGGAACTCAAGGAAGTAAAAACTCTGCTTTTAGAAGAAAACGATACTCTTTTAAAAGAGAACACGATGTTGCAAGAAAAAACGTCAGAATTAGAAAAGAAGATACAGCAGCTTGAAACAGAAAATCTTGACTTGAAAAAAGTGAAAGAACAACAAGCAAGCGCATTGAAAGAAAAAGCATTTAATTCAGCTAAACCAAAATATTTACTCGAAAAGGATGACGATTCACCTGACTCATGGTTTTTGCGGTCAATCAGAGCTCAAAAAAATGAAGAGTGATGAAAAACATACACGCGGTGACCGACGCGTGTATGTTTTCTTTCTATAGTGAGAATTTATAAAAGGTTTGAAGTTAGACTGATGTCTAGGGGCCAGGACGCTTCTATGGGATGCTTACAGTTGAGCTTTGCGACAAGTAATCGTAGGACCCCATCGCTGGTGACCAAGTTTTTTATTGGAGTAAAAGATCATCTCAGTTCGGAAATAGTACGTTAACTATACTATTTTATTCTTTTTTTACCACAAGACCCACAACCTGTTGGTGCTTTCTTTGCTCGTAGCCCAGAGGAAATGACGTGTACTTGTGAGTGAGAAGATACAGCTTTTTTCTTCCCTTCGAATGCAGCTCTTTTTTTACGCTTCTCCATGTTCATCACCTCAATATTTCAAGTTTAGTATGGTTTATTCTTATACGTGAAGACACACATTTAGTTATGATGCATCTAATGTAACCTAACAAATTTAAGAAAATAACCTTTCAATTATAGAGTATGGACGAATTGTTGAAAGGTGTTCAAATTTTCACCTATATTTTCAGAAAAGGTTATTTTAGAGGTGTTTAACTATACGAGTGAAGTTCTAATGCCATAACATAAATGACGCATAGAATTTTCAGGAGGAGAGATGATGATAAATAAAGAGTTTTGGAAGGGGAAGAAAGTACTAGTTACTGGACACACAGGCTTTAAGGGTTCATGGCTCTCTATATGGTTAATAGAATTGGGTGCCGAAGTGATTGGCTATTCACTTGACCCTTATACTGAAAAAGATAACTTTGTCTTAGCTAAGTTGGATTCAAAACTTGTAGATATTAGAGGTGATGTTCGTAATTTAAGTCAGCTTGAATCGGTATTTTCGCAGCATAAACCTGATGTTGTTTTCCATTTAGCCGCTCAGCCACTAGTAAGAGCGTCTTATGATCACCCGATTGAGACGTATGAAACAAATGTGTTGGGAACGATAAATGTCTTAGAATGTATCAGACAAACTACGAAACAGATCATTGGCGTAATGATTACAACGGATAAGTGCTATGAAAATAAAGAGCAACTAGACGGTTATAAAGAAACTGATCCGATGGGTGGCTATGATCCATATAGCTCTTCAAAAGGTTGCGCAGAATTAGTGATTTCCTCATGGATTCGCTCATATTTTCATCCAAATGATTATTCCTTCCACAGTAAATCAATTGCAAGTGTTAGGGCTGGGAATGTGATAGGTGGGGGAGATTGGTCAAGTGATCGGATCATCCCAGACTGCGTAAGGTCGATTGAGAATAGCCAACCGATTTCTATCCGGAACCCAAAAGCAATACGGCCGTGGCAACACGTATTAGAGCCACTGGGTGGTTATTTGTTGTTAGCTGAAAAAATGGGAGCCGAGCCAACACGTTACTGTGAAGGCTGGAATTTTGGGCCAAATGAAGATGCAGTATTAAGTGTGTGGGAGGTTGCTGAGAAAGTTATATCAGTGTATGGAAAAGGAAATGTAATTGATGTTTCGAATGCGGATCAGCCACATGAAGCAACGCTACTTATGTTAAATATTGATAAAGCAAAAAAACTCTTAAGTTGGTACCCAAGGTTAACGAT
>CAZIRM010000041.1:0-14206 GCA_964541705.1 uncultured Bacillaceae bacterium
GTGTCACGTTCTGCCTCAACTGCTCGGCGTTCCATTTCTGAAGCATGAGCTGCAATAACAGCTAGTTTTTCCGCCCATTTAGCAACAGTGGCTTCATCGGTTTTCCCTTCGATTAAGTACGTACGAATTAAACGATGAACAATTAAATCTGGGTAACGTCGAATCGGTGACGTGAAATGAGTATAAAACTCCGTTGATAACCCAAAATGTCCAATACTCTCTGGGTCATACTTTGCTTGCTTCATGGAACGAAGCATGACTGTACTAATGACAGTTTCTTCTGGCTCACCTTTTATCTCTTCTAATAACATTTGTAATGACCTAGGGTGCAAAGTATTTGCTGTTCCACGCACAACATAACCAAAGTTCGTAATGAACTCAAGGAATCTGCCCAATTTCTCAGCATCTGGATCTTCGTGAATCCGATACATGAAAGGTACCTTCATCCAGTGGAAATGTTCTGCGATTGTTTCATTTGCTGCGAGCATAAATTCTTCAATTAACCGTTCTGCTACCGAACGTTCGCGTAAGACAACATCTGTGGGTTTTCCATCTTCATCAACGAGTACTTTTGACTCTTTAAAATCAAAGTCAATTGCTCCGCGTTCCATTCGCTTATTACGTAAGATGTCAGCAAGTTCTCCCATTTGTTTAAAGAATGGAATGAGCGGCTGATAACGGTCTAGGACTTCTTGATCTTCCTCGAGTAAAATCTTTCTTACATCGGTATAAGTCATACGCTCCGTTGTGCGAATCACACTTTGAAAGATTTCGTGCGCCACAACCTGTCCTTGAGGATTAATCTCCATTTCACATGATAGTGTTAGTCGATCAACCTTTGGATTTAAACTACAAATTCCGTTTGATAAGCGATGAGGAATCATCGGAATTACTCGGTCTACTAAGTAACAGCTTGTTGCTCGTTCATATGCTTCTTTGTCAATTGGTGAATCTTCTTTTACATAGTAACTAACATCGGCGATATGAACCCCTAGTTTGTAGTTACCGTTCTCAAGTTTTTCTACATTTACGGCATCGTCTAAATCTTTTGCATCAGCACCATCTATCGTCACGATGGTTTGGTCGCGTAAGTCTCGTCTACCTTTTATTTCTTCCGGATCAATCTCGTCTGGTACTTCGTTTGCTTGCTGCAATACTTCTTCAGGAAATTCTAACGGTAACCCATGCTTATGAATGATGGATAAGATATCAATGCCAGGGTCGTTTTTATGCCCCAACACAGTAATAACCTCTCCTTCAGCACTCATTCTTCCTTCAGGATAGTTGACAATTTTTACGACAACCTTATGGCCATCAACTGCACCACCGTTAGCTTCTTTAGGTATAAAAATGTCATTCGGGATTCGCTTATCATCAGCTATGACAAATCCAAATGATTTACTCTCTACATATGTACCAACGACTTGTGTTAAGCCACGTTCGATAATGCGAATAACTTGTCCTTCAGGGCGAGCGCCGGTTGATTTCGGGTGCAGACGAACAAGAACGATATCGCCATTCATGGCACTATTTAAATCAGAACCTGCGACATAAACATCTTTTTCACCAATGTCCGTTTCTGGAATAATGAATGCAAAACCTTTTGCATTTGCTTGAACTTTTCCTCTTACAAGATTCATTTTTTCTGGTAAGCCAAAACGATTACTTCTCGTGCGAACGATCGAACCCTCATGTTCCATTTCGTTTAACACTTTTACAAAATCCTTAAACTCACTTGAATCTTTAATTCCGAATGCTTCTTCTAACTCAGTAATGGATAACGGTTTGTAAGCTTCTTCTTTCATAAAATCGAGAAGTTGTTTTTTACGGTCTTTGTATGACAATTTGGTAACCTCCTTTTAACTCCATGACAGACTTTCTAAAAAGTTATAGACATCTTCATGTAGTTGTTCTTTTTCTTTTCCTAGTGTAATCACGTGCGTCGAGTTTTCGTACCATTTCAGTTTTTTATTTTCTGCTTCTACTTCATTATAAATAATGTTGGCACTCTCAGTATCAATCATTTCATCGTGACGCGCTTGAACGACAAATGTTGGTGTGTAGATCATATCAATATTATTTCTTACATCTTGAAGTAATTGCTGTAATGCTTTTAGTGTCGTCATAGGGGTTTGTTTAAATCGTTCCATTTCCCTGGCAATTTGTTCATCCGACTTGCGTTCACGACGTTTATATTCTTCAGCATATGCTAGTACCCCTTGATACATCGTTTCTTCACTTTTAATATGCATGGGTGCACACATTGGAATGATTCCCTTTATAGGTAAAGTGTAACCTAATTTTAGAGAAAATACCCCACCAAGTGAGAGTCCTGCAACTGCAATATCATCATACCCTAGTGTTTTGAGATGGTCATAGGCATCAAGTACGTCCTGCCACCAATCTTCTGGACCTGTATGTATCAATTCTTCTGGCGGAACTCCATGTCCTTTATATTGCGGAGCATAACAAGTATACCCCTTTTTTTGTAAATACCTACCTAGCATCCGAACGTCAGCTGATGTACCCGTGAATCCATGTAAAAGTAATACCGCTCGTTTTCCTTCCTGAAATAAAAAAGGTTGTGGTCTTGCTACTTTCATTCGCCTACCTCCTTCTATCTCTTTATTTTAACCCAAACTCACAACTAAAGAAAATGTTGGAAACTTTACTACGTAAAAAGTACAAGGCATAGTTATGGGCTTACACCACCTAAGTGCGGGCGGTTATCTGCTTTTTGTGGGCGGTTTCTCCTCATTTTCGAGCGCGCACACTATGCTTGGGCTATTTATGGGCGCACCCTCTTCTAGGTGCGGGCGGTTATCTGCTTTTTTCGGGCGCATTTCTTTCTTTTATGGGCGGCTACTCCTCATTCTCGGGCGCGCACATTATGCTTGGGCTATTTATGGGCGCACCCTCTTCTAGGTGCGGGCGGTTATCTGCTTTTTGTGGGCGCATTTCTTTCTTTTATGGGCGGTTTCTCCTCATTTTCGAGCGCGAACACTATGCTTGTGCTATTTATGGGCGCACCCCATCTAGGTGCGGGCGGTTATCTGCTTTTTTCGGACGCATTTCTTTCTTTTATGGGCGGCCTCTCCTCATTCTCGGGTGCCCCCCATGCTCAGCATACAGGCACTAAAAAACAGCAAAGGGGACCTTTGCTGTTTTTGTTATAAATTGATTTTATGAAAAGTATGCAACTAATACTGCTAGTACGATAAATAGTACTGCTAAAATCGCCGTTGCTCGTCCTAAAAACGCATCAATTCCACGTGCTTTTTGTTTACCTAATAATTGTTCAGCACCACCAGATATAGCTCCTGATAGCCCAGCGCTTTTACCTGATTGTAGTACTACGACAAGAATTAGTAAAATTGAAACAATGACTAAGAGTACTGAATAGACAACTCCCACTTTGTGTACACCTCCAAAAAGAATCACAATATATTTAATATATCATTTCTGTGCTTAGAAAACAATTCAATTCATTATGATGATTTTTTAAGAAACCCTTTATAGTGACGTTTTATCAATTGTCCTTCGATTTGTTTCATTGTATCCAACGCGACACCAATGACAATTAAAATTCCTGTCCCACCGATTTGAACTGCTGCAGGAAGGTTTAGTGCAGCGGTAAAAATAACTGGGATAATCGCAATTGTTGTTAAGAATAATGCCCCAACAAAGGTTAATCGATACAAAATTCTCGTAATATACTTTTGTGTTGTAATACCTGGGCGGATACCCGGTACATATCCTCCTTGTTTTTTCAAGTTTTCAGCCATTTTCTCTGGATTTACTTGAATGAATGCGTAAAAGTATGCAAACGCGATAATTAATGAACCGTAAATAATCATTCCAACAGGTTTTGTATTGTCAAACGTGCTAACAATAACGGATACTACACGATTGCCTTCTCCAAAAAATCTTGCGATTGTCGGTGGGAAGAAGAATAAAGCAGAAGCGAAGATAACTGGAATTACACCAGCTGCATTCAGCTTTAACGGTAAATGAGTTGATCCCCCGCCTTTAGGTTTTCCGGCAACTACTCTTTTTGCATATTGTACTGGAATTTTCCTTAACGCTTCCTGTACATAGATAACGGCTACGACAATCGCCAAGACAGTTAGAACTAATAAGGCAACAATAACACTATTAATAAATAGCTTGTCCCCAGCATTTTGTAATTGAGTCGCATAAAGTTGGTTTACAGCATTTGGGATACCCGCGGCAATACCAGCAAAGATAAGAATTGAAATCCCATTCCCTACTCCTTTAGCTGTTATTTGCTCACCTAACCACATTAAGAAAGCTGTTCCAGCTGTTAACACAAGGGCAATGAATAGATATTTGCCAAAGTTCGGATTAGGAACTAAACCAGGAATCATATTATTAAAACCAATTGACATTCCAATTGCTTGAATAAATCCTAGAATGATTGTGCCATAACGAGTAAACTGGGCAATTTTACGACGACCTGTTTCGCCTTCTTTCGCCCATTCTGTAAATTTAGGAACGACATCCATTTGTAATAATTGCATGATAATAGATGCAGTAATGTATGGCATAATTCCCATTGCAAAAATAGAGAAGTTTTGCAGAGCGCCTCCTCCAAATGTATTTAAAAATCCAAACGCACTCATTTGATCTTGAAATTGTAAAACTTGATTATTTACTCCTGGTACTGGGATAAAAGTCCCTAAACGAAACACAATTAGTAAAAGTAAAGTAAAGATTATTTTTTCTCTAAGATCCTTTACCCGAACGATATTTTTAATCGTCTGCAATTGATACACCCCTCTAGTATTTGATGTGTTAATAGTAGCACACCTTTTTCTCTTTTTGTTAGAT
This sequence comes from uncultured Bacillaceae bacterium, assembly GCA_964541705.1. Taxonomy (GTDB): domain Bacteria; phylum Bacillota; class Bacilli; order Bacillales; family Anaerobacillaceae; genus Anaerobacillus. The sequence continues at coordinate 4,852 of CAZIRM010000041.1, forward strand.
TACTTTTTTACTAAGGTAACGCTTTCAACACTTGATTACTATTTTACTACAAATTTACTAGAATGAGCAAAGATTTTTTAAAAATCCTTTCTAACTTTTTCTACAATTAATGACATAGTTTAGCAATTACGAGTTGCCAATGGTGACGTATCGGTCGCTCTGGACAGACTGAGATGACTAAGCCGTTGATGATGGAAGCTTAGTAGGAAGCAAACGAGTGAACTCGAGTGGGTAGGTGTGAAAACCAATTAAAAAACCGATAGACATGATTGCCTATCGGTTTCAATTAACGCTATATTAAACGTTTTTTAAGTTGTAGAATGCTTTTCTTCCAGCATATTGACCAATGTAAGATAAACCATCTTCAATGCGAAGTAATTGGTTGTACTTAGCAACACGGTCAGTACGTGAAGGAGCACCCGTTTTGATTTGACCAGCGTTTGTCGCAACAGCGATGTCAGCGATTGTGCTGTCTTCAGTTTCACCAGAACGGTGAGAGATAACAGCTGTGTAACCAGCACGTTTAGCCATTTCGATTGCATCGAAAGTCTCAGTTAATGTACCGATTTGGTTAACTTTGATAAGGATTGAGTTACCAATTCCTTTTTCAATACCTTCAGAAAGTTTAGTTGTGTTTGTAACAAAAAGATCGTCACCAACTAATTGAACCTTGTCTCCTAAAGCTTCAGTTAGCTTTTTGAAACCATCCCAGTCGTTCTCGTCAAGACCGTCTTCAATAGAAACGATTGGATATTTAGAGCAAAGGTCTGCGTAGTATTCAACCATTTCTTCAGAAGTTTTAACGACACCTTCACCTTTAAGGTGGTATTTACCTTCTGAATACATTTCAGAAGCTGCAACGTCCATAGCGAGAAGTACTTCTTCACCTGGCTTGTAACCAGCTTTTTCGATTGCTTCGATGATTGTTTGAAGAGCTTCTTCGTTAGAACCTAAGTTCGGAGCGAATCCACCTTCGTCACCTACAGCTGTGTTGTAACCTTTAGCTTTAAGAACTGATTTTAAGTTGTGGAAAATTTCAGCACCCATGCGAAGAGCGTCAGCAAATTTTTCAGCTCCTACAGGCATGATCATGAATTCTTGAATGTCAACGTTATTATCAGCATGCTCACCACCGTTGATGATGTTCATCATTGGAGTTGGAAGAGTTTTTGCGTTGAATCCACCAAGGTATACGTATAAAGGTACATCTAATGCTTCAGCAGCAGCACGAGCTACAGCCATAGAAACACCAAGGATTGCGTTAGCACCTAATTTTTCTTTGTTAGGCGTACCGTCTAACTCGATCATTAATTGGTCGATTCCAACTTGGTCAAGCGCATCGTAACCTACTAATTCAGGTGCGATTACTTCATTTACGTTGTCAACAGCTTTTAAAACACCTTTACCCATATAACGGTCTCCACCGTCACGTAATTCTACTGCTTCGTACTCACCAGTAGATGCTCCAGATGGAACTAAAGCGCGGCCCATTGCTCCGCTTTCTAGGTATACTTCTACTTCTACAGTTGGGTTACCACGAGAATCTAATACTTCGCGTGCATAAACGTCAGTAATAATTGTCATTTAATAAACACTCCTTATAATAAGTTTGATTGGAAAATAATTCTGCATGAAGCCAAAACTATTATTCCACAAAATAGGTTATCTCATTCAATTACTTTTTAAGTAATGTTGTCCCAGTCATTTCTTCAGGTTGCGTTGCACCTAAAAGATCAAGAACTGTTGGAGAAAGGTCAGCTAAGATGCCATCTTGGCGTAGCTCAGCATCTTTCTTCGTTACGATTACTGGAACTGGGTTTGTTGTATGAGCTGTCATCGGCTTGTCATCTAGCGTAGTCACTTCATCAGCATTACCGTGGTCAGCAGTGATTACTGCATATCCACCTTTTGCTGTGATTGCATCAATAACTTTTCCTAAGCACTCATCAACTGTTTCGATTGCTTTAATTGTTGGTTCCATCATACCCGAGTGACCGACCATGTCAGGGTTTGCATAATTTAAGATAATGACATCGTGCTTATCAGCAGCAATTTCACTTAGTAACGCGTCCGTTACTTCATATGCACTCATCTCTGGTTGAAGGTCATAGGTTGCAACTTTAGGAGAATCAATTAACACTCGCTCTTCACCAGGGAATTTCTCTTCACGTCCACCACTAAAGAAGAATGTTACGTGAGGATATTTCTCTGTTTCAGCGATTCGTAATTGTTTATATCCTTGTTGCGACACAACTTCACCTAATGTGTTGTCTAAGTTTGTTGGTTTGAATGCAACAAAACCTTGAACGGTTTCACTAAAGTGAGTTAAGCAAACATAATGAAGGTTTTTCGGATGTTTTTCACCGCGGTCAAAGCCTCTGAAGTCTTCATTCGTAAATACTTGTGACATTTGAATCGCACGGTCAGGACGGAAGTTAAAGAAAATCACTGCATCATTATCTTGAATCGTCCCAACAGGAGTTCCATCTTCTTTTGTCATAACGGCTGGAAGAACGAACTCATCATGGATGCCATTCGCATATGAATCTTTTAATGCTTCAGAGGCGTTCGCATACTTTACTCCTTCGCCATATACCATTGCTCGATATGACTTTTCTACACGTTCCCAGCGTTGGTCGCGATCCATTGCATAGTAACGTCCAGAAATTGTAGCAAGTTCTCCTACTTCTAGTGTTTTCATCTTGTCTTCAAGAGCTTGAATGTATGCTTCAGCACTTGTTGGACCGACGTCGCGTCCATCTAAGAATCCATGGACGTAAACTTTGTCTAAACCTTTTTTCTTTGCGAGTTCAAGAAGTGCATACAAATGGTTAATATGACTGTGAATACCACCGTCAGATAGTAAACCATAGACATGTAGACTGCTTCCCGCTTGTTTTGCATGATCCATTGCATCGTTGAACGTTTCATTCTCGAAGAAATCACCTTCACGAATTGACTTATTCACACGTGTTAAGCTTTGGTAAACAACTCTTCCTGCACCAATATTTAAGTGTCCAACTTCTGAATTCCCCATTTGTCCTTCTGGTAATCCTACTGCTTCACCACAAGCTAGCAATTGTGCGTGAGGGTATTCATTCCAAAGGCGATCGAAGTTAGGCTTTTTCGCATGGTAAACAGCGTTACCTTTTGTTTCGTCTCTTAAAGCAAATCCATCAAGGATTATTAATGCTACAGGTTTCTTACTCATTTCCTGCCTCCAAAAGCTGTAAAAATGATTGAGGCTCTAAACTTGCGCCACCAACTAGAGCACCGTCAATATCTGATTGCCCTAAATATTCTTTGATGTTTTCTGGCTTTACGCTTCCACCGTACTGAATACGAACGGCATCAGCAGCTTCTTGAGAAAACGTAGTTGCAACAACTGTACGAATGTACGCACATGTCTCATTTGCATCTTGAGCAGAAGAAGATTTACCTGTTCCAATTGCCCAGATTGGCTCATAAGCGATAACAACGTTTTTCACTTGGTCTTCTGAAAGTCCAGCTAGTCCTTGTTCTACTTGAACGCGAACGATGTCGTTTGTTTTTCCAGCTTCTCTTTCTTCTAATGTTTCACCACAACATACAATTGGTACTAAGCCGTGGTTGAATGCCGCATGAGTTTTTTTGTTGACTGTTTCATCCGTTTCGGCAAACATTTCACGACGCTCAGAGTGACCAATAATCACATATGCTACGTCGATATCTTTTAATGCTACTGGGCTAATTTCACCAGTAAATGCACCGTTATCTGCGAAGTGCATGTTTTGAGCACCAATTTTTAATTCTGTGCCAGCAGTTTCTTCAACTAAGTTAGCTAAGAAAAGAGCAGGAGCACATACTACTGAATCCACTTTATCACTTGCTGGAATTTCATTTTTAACTGCTTGTACGAAGCTTTTGGCTTCCCCAAGAGTTTTGTTCATTTTCCAGTTTCCTGCAATAATTGGTTTACGCATGACATCTACCTTCTTTCTTAAAAGTTTGTCTTGTTGCTTACTTGTCGTTTAAAGCAACAACACCTGGAAGTGCTTTACCTTCCATAAACTCTAGAGACGCACCGCCACCTGTTGAGATGTGGTCCATTTTGTCTGCTAGATCAAATTGTTCTACAGCCGCTGCAGAGTCTCCACCACCAATTACTGAGTATGTGTCTTGAGCGTCTGCTAACGCAAGTGCTACTGATTTTGTACCATTTTCGAATGCTGGCATTTCAAATACGCCCATAGGACCATTCCAAATCACGAGCTTAGATTCTGTAATTACTTTACGGTAAGTATCAACCGTTTTTGGTCCGATATCTAATCCCATCCAACCTTCTGGAATCGAATCAACATCGACTACTTGAGTTGTTGCATCAGCAGCGAACTTATCAGCTACAATGCAGTCTTCCATCATGTAGAAGTTAACGCCTTTTGCTTTTGCTTTTTCAACAAATGATTTAGCTAACTCAATTTTATCTTCTTCAAGTAAAGAAGCTCCAATTTCATGGCCCATTGCTTTCGTAAATGTGAAAGCAAGTCCTCCACCGATGATTAAGTTATCGACTTTATCAAGTAAGTTCTCAATGACACCGATTTTGTCTTTTACTTTTGAACCGCCGATTACTGCAGTAAATGGACGCTCAGGGTTAGACAATGCTTTCCCAAGAACATCTAATTCTTTTTCCATTAATAAACCAGCAACAGCAGGAATGTGTTGTGCAATTCCTTCTGTAGAAGCGTGCGCACGGTGAGCCGCTCCAAATGCGTCGTTTACGTATACATCAGCAAGTGCTGCAAAAGCTTTTGCTAATTCTGGATCATTTTTCTCTTCACCAGCATAGAAACGTACGTTTTCAAGAAGTACTACTTCACCTTCTGCTAATCCAGCGATTGCCGTTTCAGCTTCTTCGCCAAATGCGACGTCCGTTTTTACGACTGTTTTACCTAGTAATTCAGTTAAACGAGCTGCAACAGCGTTTAAGCGTAGTTCTTCAACAACTGCTCCGTTTGGACGACCAAGGTGAGAAGCTAAAATAACTTTTGCACCTTTTTCCATTAAAAATTGAATTGTTGGAAGCGCTGCACGAATTCTTGTATCGTCAGTTACTTGACCATCTTTCATTGGAACGTTGAAGTCAACACGGCAAAACACGCGTTTACCTTTTACATCAATATCACGAACAGACATTTTGTTCATTGAGGGTTCCTCCTTTTATATGAAAAAAATCTGATTGAACCATATGTATGTGAGCATCACTCATATGCGTGAGGTTCTTTCTATACATTGGAAAGAGGAGCAAAGAAACCTTTAAGTATTCCTTTCTCCTCTCAACAATATCTATTCAAACAAATGTAAATTAAAGTCCTTTGTTAGCAATGTATTCAACAAGGTCAACTACACGGTGAGAGTAACCAGACTCGTTGTCATACCAAGAGATAAGTTTAACCATGTTACCTTCCATTACCATTGTAGATAATGCATCGATTGTTGAAGACTCTGAGCTACCATTGTAGTCACGAGATACAAGTGGCTCTTCGCTATATCCAAGGATACCTTTTAATGGTCCTTCAGCTGCTTCTTTAAGAACTGCATTTACTTCTTCTACAGTTACTTCTTTATCAAGCTCAGCTACTAAGTCAACAAGTGATACGTTAGGTGTTGGTACACGTAATGCTCCACCGTTTAATTTTCCTTTTAACTCAGGAAGTACTAGAGCTACTGCTTTAGCTGCACCTGTTGTTGTTGGGATAATTGACTCAGCTGCTGCACGAGCACGACGGTAGTCTTTATGTGGTAAGTCAAGGATTTGTTGGTCGTTTGTGTATGAGTGAACTGTTGTCATCATACCACGACGTAATCCAAAGTTATCGTTAATTACTTTAGCGAATGGCGCTAAGCAGTTAGTAGTACAAGAAGCGTTAGAAATTACGTCATGTTTAGAAGCATCGTATTGATCTTCGTTAACACCCATAACTACTGTTACGTCTTCGTCAGTTGCAGGAGCAGAGATAACAACTTTCTTCGCACCAGCTTCTAAGTGTTTTGCAGCGTCAGCACGTTTTGTGAAGAAACCAGTAGACTCAACTACTACTTCAACACCTTTATCGCCCCAAGCAAGTTTAGATGGATCTCTTTCAGCTGTAACAGTAATTTCGTTACCGTTAACCACTAATTTGTCACCTTTTGCTTCAACAGTTGCATCAAGAGTGCCATGAACTGAATCATATTTTAAAAGATGAGCTAACATGTTAGCGTCAGTTAAGTCGTTGATTGCTACTACCTCAACGTTAGGGTTTTTTAGTGCCGCGCGGAAAACAACACGACCGATACGACCAAATCCGTTAATACCAATTTTAGTTGCCATAATAATTATTCCTCCTTAATTTTTGCATAAACTTTTATATAAAGGGGTTACCCCCTAAATAACGAATGAAACATAAACCACAAGTACTAGTATTTTATAAAAAATAAATTTTTATAAATAAATTTGTAATAATTCGATTGCTGCACCTTCGTCTGTGACCAGGATTTTGCTTGCTTGTTGTTTCATGTAAGCGGATATTGCATTTGCCTTTGTTGAGCCGCCGGCTACAGCAATGACGTGTTTAGCATTTATGACGTCCTGCAGTTGTAAACCGATGGTTAATGCTTTATGGATAATATCCCCTGTTTGGTTGAAATAATAACCAAATGCTTCAGCAACCGCTTTTTTCTCAGAAAGTGTCTGTACAAATTCAATAGAAGAGTTGCGTCTAGTGGCCATCGTTGTTGCATCGCCAATACCATGCACAACCATTTCCGCAGAGCGGATCATCGCTTGCAGTTCCTTTACTGAAGGTTCCTCGATTAAAGAAGTGTAAGATTCTAAGCTTAGCTGATCAGGGACGTGTAGTAACCTATAGCTTCCTAGCGCTTTTTTGCCATTGTCGCGCAAATGGTATTTGCCTGGTTTTCTACTTGTTCTCCCAATCCACCACGAGCCGGAACGAAAAGAGTTTCCTTCATATCGCGATCTGGTGTCATCATTTCGGCAACAGCCGCAACGGTTGTTCCTCCAGTAACGGCAATGATTTTTTTTGTGAGTGTAGGTTGAAGTCGTTTTATTAGTTGAACGGCAGCTTTTCCTAGCTCCTTTTTTACCGTCGGATATTGATCACTATCTCCTGGTACGATGATGACTTCTTTTAAGTTAAATTTTTGCTTTAGCTCTTTTTCAAGTGCTTTAAGATCAAAAACTTCCTGCATCATTTCTTGGAGTTGATCTAATAATGTTTGGCCCTGTTCCGTTAAAGTCATGCCTGATGAAGCAATATGTATAAGTCTTTGTTCCTTTAGAAATGTCACTTCACTTCTAAGGACTCGTTCTGACGTCCCTAAATTTGTCGCCAAGCTTCTTCGACCAATTGGCTGCATTAAGCTGATGTGGCGTAAGATGCGAAACCTTTCTGTTAGTACATCAAGCAGATCGGGTATTAATTGTTTTTGAATGTGAAGCAACCTCTTCATTTTATAACCCCTTATTTTATTTTGATCTCTATCTCTCGGGACGTTTTTTGTCCCTTATAGACATATTGTGTCCCATAAGGGTTAAAAAATAAATCAGGACTATTCAATACCCAATACATAGTTTAGCAATTAACGTCTTTTCATTCAAGTTATATTTCCTTTTTTTCGATATTGTTTTCAAATTGTCATATTGTGAACGCTTACTTTCTTGTTTGCTAACGAAAAACCGTTTAAACATCATAAAATGGCTCCTTATACGTAAGTAAGGAACCATTGTTTTCATTAATATCGTTTTCACTTTGAAGAAGGTAGTATATTTAGCTCGTCACGGTACTTAGCGACCGTTCTTCTTGAGACTTCAATTGAATAGTCTTGATCGAGTATCGAGGCTATTTTTTGATCAGACAACGGCTTTCGTTTTTCTTCGTCTTCAATGATCTTCTTTATCCATTCCTTTACCGAAAGCGAGGAAGCGCTTCCATCATCATCAGCTTTTAATCCCGAAGAGAAAAAGTATTTTAATTCAAATAATCCTCTCGGTGTTTGAACATACTTGTGGGTTGTTGCTCGACTAACGGTAGACTCATGCACTCCAATTTCCTCGGCAATCTCCTTGAGAGTTAAGGGGATCAAGTAAGCATATCCGTATTTAAAGAATTTTGACTGTTTCCGTGCAATTGCCTTCGTCACTTTCAATAAGGTTTGTTGTCGCTGTTTTACACTTTTTAGTAACCACAAAACTTGTTGTTTTTTCTCTTGCATATACTTTAGTGGCGAATCATCTTCAACTGTTATTGCGTTTAAATCATGATATTGCTTGCTAATCGATATCTTTGGTAAGATTGAATCATTTACCCAGGTAATTAGTTCCTCATCGAACCATTCAATAAACAAATCTGGTTGAATATAGACGGTTGATTCGCTTGTAAATGCGTGCCCAGGTCTAGGTTTTAATGTTTGAACTAAATCGAAAATAAATTGAACTTCTTCCACCGGTATGGATAGCTGTTTTGAAATTTGCTTCCACTTTTTATTTGCTAGAAAAGTCAAGTACTCCTCTACGACTTTTTCCGCGAGAAGTTGCCTCGGGTTTAACGTGCGCAATTGTAATAGTAAACACTCTTGTATATTTCTAGCCCCTACTCCATTAGGTTCGAAAGATTGAAGAATACGTAAACCTTGAAGCACATTGTCTTTTTCTACTAGTAAAGAAGATGAGATTTCCTCAACACTAGACGAAAGATAGCCGTTTTCGTCTAATGAATAGATTAAGTACTCAATTAATCTATTTTCTGGCAATGACAATTTTAATAATTGAAGTTGACTAAGTAAGTGTTGCTGGAGACTCTTATTTTCATCGCTGATAAAATCCAGGGAGAAACTGCCTTTTGTTCTTCTCTTAAGTTCCAATCATTATAATCGTCAATGGTTGCTGACAGTTGATCAAAAACCTCTTCTTTCCGTTCAATTTCAAGAAGAGGATTTTCCAATTGTTGTTCTTCAAGATATGAAATTAAACCGTCTGTTGAATACTGCAATATGTTGATGGCCTGCATTAGTTCAGTTGACATTACTAGTTTCGTTGACTGCTGTTGAGTTAAACGAAAGTTCATATTCATGATGCCCACTCCCTCCAACTCTATTTTACTACACAACTGAGCATACTTAAATATATTTTGTAACCGTTTACAGGAGTTGGTTACTTTTATGGTTGTGAACTACTTTATCATTCTATGTAACAAAAAACAGAGAAATCATAAAATGCCACCGTTTTAAATTGTATAGTTTCGGATATGATGAATATGTATTAAGATTAAGGGGAGGTTTGCAGGATTTTTATTCACACTAATCGAAATAACTA
>CAZIRM010000042.1:0-14198 GCA_964541705.1 uncultured Bacillaceae bacterium
GTAAATTATAACAACTGATCCTAGTGTAACATTTTGTTGACATTGAGCGCTAGATGTTATAAGATGTACTATGGTATTTCTAAAATCCACTAGCCCCGGGTTGCAGAATGTTACTTTAGACAAATGTGTAAAAATAAATATTTTTCATTAAAACAATGTAAAAGCTTTAGGAGGGAAAAAAGCATGCGTACGACATATATGGCAAAGCCAAACGAAGTTGATCGTAAGTGGTATGTTATCGACGCTGAAGGTCAAACTTTAGGTCGTTTAGCTAGTGAAGTAGCCTCTATCCTTCGTGGAAAAAATAAACCAACATTTACTCCCCACGTGGATACAGGTGATAATGTAATCATTATCAATGCAGAAAAAATTCATTTAACTGGTAAGAAATTAACGGATAAGATCTACTACCGTCATTCTAACCACCCAGGTGGATTAAAGCAAAGAACAGCGCTTGAAATGCGCACAAATCGTCCAACTCAAATGCTTGAGTTAGCTATTAAAGGAATGCTTCCAAAAAATAGCTTAGGACGTAAGCAAGGGATGAAATTACATGTATATGCTGGTAGTGAACATCCACACCAAGCTCAAAAACCAGAAGTTTACGAACTTCGCGGTTAATATATAAGGAGGGTTTTCTTTGGCACAAGTACAATATTACGGTACTGGTCGTCGTAAGCACTCTGTTGCACGTGTACGTTTAGTTCCTGGTGATGGACGTATCGTAATCAACGGACGTGGTTTAGATGAGTACTTCGGATTAGACACATTAAAGCTTATTGTAAAGCAACCACTTGTAGAAACAGAAACAGAAGGTAAATATGATGTATTAGTAAACGTTAACGGTGGAGGATACACTGGACAAGCGGGAGCAATTCGTCATGGTATTTCTCGTGCATTACTTGGAGCAGATCCAGAATTCCGTGCTTCTCTTAAGCGCGCTGGCTTCTTAACTCGTGATGCTCGTATGAAAGAACGTAAAAAATACGGTCTTAAAGCAGCACGTCGTGCACCTCAGTTCTCAAAACGTTAATATACTGCGTTTCAAGGCTCTCAAAGCTTATGCTTTTGGGGTCTTTTTTCTGTAGTCATATTCTTAAGGGGTTGAAGTTATACGAATGTCTAGCTTCAAGATGCAACCATGAATTGCTTACTGTGAAGTTTTGCGACGAGTAACCGCAGGAGCACATCGCTGACCAAGGCGCTTGCGATTTTGTTCTGCAAGGGGGTTATCCTATGAAGTCTTTTTCAAGTGATGGTTAAACCCTAGTTAAATAAATAACTAGGGCCTATAGTAGTTTAGTTATATTTTCAAGATAATCTTTTCTCTCTTTTTCTGTATCAAAAGAATTTAACGCAAACTCGCGTTCTTTTCTAAGTTGCTCAAGATAGCTCACATAGTTATTCCCAAACTGATCTTCTAGATGTCGTTTTATTTTTCTAGCTAAAATAGGACTAGCCCCGGAAGTGCTGACCGCAATTTTTAAAAGACCTCTTTTTATATATGCTGGAAAGAAGAAGTTACTAACCGGTTGATTATCGACAACATTGATTAATGGAACAGATTTTTTTAATTCATTCGCTAATGAATGATTAAGTTCTCGATTATCTGTAGCGATTACAGCAAGGAAACAAGGCGTGGGGATCTCCTGTTGAACTAGTAATTCTCTTTGGTCAATACGTTTATCAATATAGTTGAATTGACGTTGGATTAACTGCAATTCTTCAGAGAGGGTATGGCTAATTACCGTAACCGCTGCTTTTTCTCCTAATAAAAACCGCACCTTTCTAGTTGCGACTTTGCCACCACCAACTACCACACACTGCTTATTTTCAAGTTTTATCATTAACGGAGTTGTCATACTATTTCCTTTCCATGCTTAACGTGTACTCAATCTGATATTCAATCCATTTACAGACATTAGGATGTGGGAGGTAAGTGGACCCGATAATATAGTCCACGTCACTTAATCGTTTTGGTATCACTTTTCTTGTGAAATAGCCCTCACATAAAAAAAGCGGTAAGACGATCAAGCGATCAAATTGACTGCGCAGATGCCTAGCAATTTGATTAAGATTTTCATGATACATGGTTACGTGTGTAACAGTACCAAAAGAGATCGAAGACTTTATTTTGACTTCTAGTCTTCTTAAGAAATCTTGCCAAACTTCAGAAAAGTCTTCTTTGTCACTCCCGTGTCCAAGAAGTAAAACTGCTTCATTAGAGGGAGTAAGGGATAGTTGTCTTAACTGATTTATTAGTAGATCAACAATAAGCGGATGGTCATCCATTGGACTACATAATGTAATTTTTGCATTCGTCGAAATAGGCACAACGTCAGTTTCTACCTGACAGACGTTGGACATACCTAGCATATATTCTATTTCTGCAATATGTGTGCTTCCAGAAGATATAAATAATGGTATGGCAATAATGTGATTTACTCCTAATTCCTCTAATGCTTCAATTTGTCTTTTTATCGTTTTATCCTCTGAAAACTCTAAATAGCTTAAAGTAATCGGACAAGGAGATGAAACAGATTGTACCGTGTTGTCTAGTTCTTGTTCCCAATTAAGGTTTGATGATCCATGTGCAATGATTAATACACCGAAATTTTGATCTCCCAACTCTATTTCCCCCTTCTTGTTGTTTACCTTTATTATAATCGCCAAGGGGAAATAATCAAAAAAACCGCCTTACGATTTAAGACGGTGAGAGAAAGAAATAGTATTTAAGACATTAAACGTTTTTCGCCACTGATTGCTTGGATCGGCTGAATGTTTTGTGTAAACTCAACCGTTCCTTTATACTGTCCATCCTTATCTCTAACAGCAAAATAACGAATAAGCACATATTTGTCACGGAATTGAATCCAAAAATCTTCACTTTCTTTTTTACCCGATTTAAAATCGTCTAATAGAGCATTGACGATATGAGCACTTTGTGGAGGGTGGCAGTTTTGTACAGTACGCCCAATGATTGTTTTTGTCCGATGGAAAATACGTTCTTTTCCATGGGAGAAGTAACGTACAACATCACTTTCATCAATAAATGTAATATCAATTGGCAAGTGATTCATCATTAATTCCAATTGGTTCAACTCTAAAATACCTGTCTCTAACTGGATAACACCTTCTCTTATAAAAGAATCTTTGCTAGAATGAACTCTTTCTGGTTCCCATTTCTGTGGAGGCTCAATAAATGTATAGCCAATTACATCACCTTCGCGCTCAATCTTTAACCACTCGTCCTCTGTCAATTTTTCAAGGGCCATTGGTAACAAGATGTTTTCCTCTTTGAAAATCATTTCGGTCACTTCTTCGATAATGAAGTCAAGTTGTTGAAGCAAGTCATCAAGCTTGAATGTTTTTTCCATCAATCCTACTCTTGCTTCTTTAATTGCAAGACGGATGTTATCATCAACACCCCACATGACCTTTGTCGGTCCAAAGATACCTGCCTTTTCTAAGAAAGGAAATAGTAGATTTTCTTTCCGGCTGTAGTGTTTATCTAATTCAAGCAACTTCGTTAAATCAGAAATAAGCTTCTCACTGTGTGCATCGCTTTGTTCTCGTTCGTATTGGTCTCGATGAAGACTGAAACTAAAATTAACAAATTGATCAATCACTCTATTTTCTTTAAAAAAAGTATGAACAGGATGGCCAGGTTTTGTTCCTAAAGCCTCGCCATGATGAATTTCTTCAATTAACCCTTTAAAAACTGCTGCATGAACACTACAGAGACGTTGAACTTCTTCAACGGATATTCCTTCTTCTATCATCAAGGCTTGTTCCATTTCTGAGATTTCATTTACCGAAATTTTATCAATGGCTTGTTCAAACCTTTCTTTGACTTCGTCAACACCCTTTCCGGCATGTAACTCTTTAATAATCTCTTTTAATAATTGTTGTCTTTCTGTCTTGTTTTCTGCGATAGCTTCACGGTTATTAATAAATTCACTCATATAATTTCCTCCTCTTTGATTATAAATCCATGTTCACTGAGAGCGCTTGTTACCCTCTCAATTGGTACCTTCATCATTCTACACCCTTTAGGGATAGTCATTATCCTTCCGGCAGACTGGATCATTCCGGGTTTTGTAATGTTGACAAAGCCTAGTTCCTTTAGGATAACAACGATTTGAGGATGGGCTGAACAAAGATCGTATAGGGTAGTGTTCAAAGAGATTTCTTTTTGCATCTATTTTCACCCCTTAAGGTTGAATGATAGTGATTCTCATTCGAGTGTATCACGGTGTAATTTCTAAGTTTGTGATAAAAGTCACCGGCAATTAGATTTATTTAAATGATTGGAATATAGAGCTTGAGAAGTTGATACCCAGGAATATGTGTTTCTTCCAAACCTTTTAAGAGTAATTGTAAGAGAAGTGTGATTTTTATCACATCGTTTTTATAACGATTAAGCTAAAATTTAAAAGCAGAGTTAAATAAAAAGTAATTGTTGATATATATGTGAAACAAATCACATTTCTGGAGGGGGATCTACATGAAGAAAAAATTAGTGATGATCGGAAATGGTATGGCCGGGTTGCGCTGTATAGAAGAAATTCTTAAACGAGACCGAGAGAAGTATGAAGTGACAATTATCGGTGATGAGTTACATCCTAACTATAATCGAATCATGTTATCGAATGTATTACAAGGGAAAACAACGTTTGAAGAGATCAATATCAATGACTGGAACTGGTACGAAGAAAATAACGTAACGCTTTTTGCTGGGGAAAAAGTGACGAAAATAAACCGAGAGCTCAAGCAAGTTGAAACAGATAAAGCTAAAACGATCGCTTATGATGAATTAATCATTGCAACTGGTTCTAGTGCCTTTATTCTTCCTTTACCAGGCAAAGATTTAGATGGGGTCATTGGGTTCCGCACGATAGAAGATACTAAGAAGATGATGGACATTGCAAAGACAAAGAAAAAAGCAGTTGTGATCGGTGGAGGTTTGCTTGGCTTAGAGGCAGCGAGAGGCTTAATTGATAGAGGAATGGACGTTCATGTTGTTCATATTATGCCTACACTTATGGAAATGCAATTAGATGCAGCAGCTGCAAAACTATTAAGGAAAGACCTTGAAGCACAAGGGATGAAATTCTTAATGGAAAAGCAAACGACAGAAATCTACGGAAACGAGCATGTTGAAGGAATTAAGTTTTCTGACGGTACTTCAGTAGAGTGTGATTTAGTCGTTATGGCTGTAGGGATTCGGCCGAATATTTCCTTAGCGAAAGACGCTGGTTTAGAAGTGAATCGTGGAATTGTAATCAATGACTATATGCAAACATCCCACCCGGGCATTTATGCCGTTGGTGAGTGTGCAGAACATAATGGAATTGCTTACGGTTTGGTAGCACCACTATATGACCAAGGAGTTGAACTTGCAAAATTCCTTACAAACGGCGAGACAGAAGGATACAAAGGAAGTATTCTCTCAACACAATTAAAAGTAGCCGGTTGTGATTTGTTCTCAGGTGGAAAGATTCATGAAGATGAAGAAACGGAAGCAATTATCGTTCACGACCAGTTTGCTCGAGTTTATAAAAAGATTCTTGTGACCAACAACAAAATTGTTGGGATCGTGTTATACGGGGATGCTTCTGATGGAAATCGATTATTCTCAATGCTGAAAAAAGGAACAGACATAAGTGATTTTACGAGTGCATCGGTCATTCAAAAACCAGGTGAAGACTCAAGTGAAGAAGCAATGGCTGCTGAGATGAGCCCTGAAGAAACAGTGTGTGGCTGTAATGGAGTGACAAAAGGAACAATTGTTCAAGCGGTTCTTGAACAAGACCTTACGACATTTGAGCAGGTGAAAACATGTACAAAAGCTGGGGGTTCGTGTGGTAAGTGTAAGGGAACGGTAGAAGCCATCTTGGCACATACGCTAGGGGACAGTTTCGATGCCTCTGCGCAAAAAACTGGGATGTGTTCATGCACTACGCTATCAAGGGATGAAG
Source organism: uncultured Bacillaceae bacterium (assembly GCA_964541705.1). Classification (GTDB taxonomy): domain Bacteria; phylum Bacillota; class Bacilli; order Bacillales; family Anaerobacillaceae; genus Anaerobacillus. The sequence goes on from CAZIRM010000042.1 coordinate 5,982, forward strand.
TAATCGCAGAAGTTGAAGCAAAGGGTCTACAGTCACCAAGTGAAATTCGAGATGTGTTAGGATTTGCACAATTAGAAGGCTGTTCAAAATGTCGTCCCGCTTTGAACTATTATATGAGAATGCTGTACCCAAATGAGTACGAAGATGACAAAGCATCAAGATTTGTGAACGAAAGAATGGAAGGAAACATTCAAAAAGATGGAACGTTTTCTGTGATTCCAAGAATGTATGGAGGAACAACAACAGCCGAAGACTTGATTCGTATCGGGGAAGTGGCGAAAAAATATGATGTTCCATTAGTGAAAATTACAGGTGCTGCTCGTATCGGGTTATATGGTGTGAAAAAAGAGGATGTACCAAATGTTTGGAAAGATCTTGATATGAGGTCGGGTTATGCTTATTCAAAATCACTTCGAAATGTTAAATCTTGCGTAGGTTCACAATTTTGTCGTTTTGGCACACAAGATTCGTTGCAGCTTGGAATTGATTTAGAAAAGGCAATTGAAATGGTCGATACACCACATAAGATGAAAATGGGTGTTACGGGTTGTCCGCGAAATTGTGCGGAAGTGTTAACAAAAGACTTCGGTGTCGTATGTGTCGAAAATGGATTCCAGATCTACTTCGGTGGTAACGGTGGGACAGAAGTGAGGGAATGCGATCTTTTAACAACAGTAACCACAGGTGAAGAGGTCCTAACATATGCGAAAGCGTACGTGCAATACTACCGAAAAACAGGGATCTACGGGGAACGTACTTCTACTTGGACAGAACGTATTGGAGTTAACGCAATTGTGGAAACGATGATGAATGAAGAATTAAGAGGAACTCTAGTAGAAGAGTTTAATCAAGCAAAAGCTACGTATAGCGAAGCATGGAGTAGTGTTTTAACAAATGATAAAAAACGAAAACTCTATGAAATTGCACGTGTGTAGGAATAGGAGGCTATCAAATGAACACAACGAAAGAAAAGATAAAAGTTATGAAATTGTCTGAGCTTCCTAAACAAATAGGTAAGGAAGTCATTGTGAGAGGCGTATCTGTTGCATTGTTTCATTTAACAAATGGAGAAGTTTTTGCGATTGGAAGTAGATGTCCTCATACGAATGGCCCTTTAGCAGAAGGGATTGTATCAGGAGAGTATGTGTATTGTCCTCTGCAGGATTGGAAAGTATCACTTAGAACAGGTGAAGTACAAAAACCCGATGACGGGAAAGTAGAAACGTATGAAACTGAAGTGCTTGATGATTACGTTTATATTATGGTGTAGGCGATGAGTAAGTTAGGTTTTGTATCTTTTGTTGGAGCTGGCCCCGGTGATCTGGGGCTTGTGACACAAAATTGTATTGATCGATTACAAAAGGCAGATGTTATTCTTTATGATCGTCTAGCCAATCCAAGACTGTTACGTTTTGCAAAGGAATCAGCACATTTTGTTTACTGTGGCAAACTGCCTGATCGGCACACGTTAAGACAAGAGAAAATAAATGACCTTCTAGTTGAATTTGCTTCTAAGGGAGCATATGTTGTTCGTTTAAAAGGGGGCGACCCTTCAGTTTTTGGTCGAGTAGGTGAAGAAGCTGAGTGTGTAGCGAAACATAGTATTCCTTTTGAAATCATACCAGCAGTGACGTCAAGTATCGCGGCGGCAGCCTATGCTGGGATCCCGGTGACACATCGTAATTATAGTAACAGTTTTACGATCCGAACGGGACATGTCTCAAACCAAAATACGGTATACGATCCATCTAGCCAGGAGCTTGGAGACACAGTTGCCTATTACATGGGCGTAAAAAATTTAGCAACAAACTGCAAACAGTTAATTGAAGAAGGAAAAGATCCTGAAACACCAGTTGCAGTCATTGAATGGGCTACGTTAGGGAAGCAACGCGTCGTCATTGGTACGCTTACAACAATAAGTGAAGCGGTTCACAAAGCTCACATTCAAAACCCCGCAATGACTATTGTTGGTGAAGTTGTTGATTTGCGATCAAAGTTAGCATGGTTTGAAAGGAAACCGTTTTTCAATAAAAAAATCTTGATTGTTGACTCGACTGCTAACCTCGCACTAGAAGAGTATTTCACATCTATAGGCGCAGAGTCGTACACAATACCAAGATTCAAACAAAAAGAAATGCAGCTGACAAAACAAATGTTTGATGAATTAAATCACAAAGATGAAGTGATTTTTACGAATCCTGATAGTGTCAAAATTTTTTGGAAACAGTTTATGGCAAATGGTTATAGTGTGTGGGATTTACCGCGTTCTATTGGTTATCTTTGTGAAAAGACGCACAAAATCCTGGCTGATAAAGGCATTCAAGCGACAAAGGGATGTCGCGATAGAAAGATGGCAGCAATGATCAAATGTCGAGGAAATGTTGCAAAGGGTTTGAATGAATTTGAAACACATGAATGGATCTTGGATGAGCGATTTAATGAAATAAACGATAGGGTTGTGAAAGAAAATGTTTGGGAGACGGTTATTTTTACGAGTAACACTTCTGTTGATATATATATGGAGCAACTGAAAAAAGTAGGCGCAGAGCACATGAAAACACCATCTTATGCTTATATGGATAAATCTGTTGAGTGTTATGCGAGAGAAATGGGCTTCACAATGAAAAATGAAGAAATTCAACTTGAACTATTGAATTGGAGAAAAGGAGAGAAATAAATGAAAGAAGCATTAGCGAAATTCAGTGAACTTGCATTAAATAGACGTCATTATCATCAGCCTAAACCGGCAAAGATTACAGATTGGAGACCGGAGGACAAAGAGTTTTGGGATGAACGTGGAAAAAAAGTCGCCAATAAAAATTTACTCATATCAGTATTTGCGTTGATTCTTGCCTTTAGTGTCTGGCAGTTATGGTCAGTAACCGCAGTAAGATTAAATGAAGTAGGTTTCAATTTTACACAAGCTGAATTATTTACATTAGCTGCACTACCCGGTTTATCAGGCGCTACGCTTCGTTTCGTCTACACGTTTTTACCTTCTCTAATGGGAGGAAAGAAAACAACACTTTTAACAACGGCTGTATTGTTAATCCCTGCCATCGGAATTGGATTTGCTGTTCAAAATCCTGAAACATCTTACACAACGATGATGATTTTAGCTATTCTTTGTGGGCTAGGTGGCGGAAATTTAACGTCATCGACAGGGACGTTAAGTCCGTTTTTTCCGAAAAGTAAAAAAGGAACAGCGAACGGCATCAATGTAGGCATTGGGAACCTTGGTGTATCTCTTGTGCAGTTTGTAGCACCTGTCGTCATTGGCATTGGTTTTATTGGTGTGTTAACAGGAGACGGTCAAGTGTTAGCCGATGGTTCTGTCTTATACTTACAAAATGCGGCATTTATTTGGGTGGTACCATTGATCTTATCTTTCTTTACGACTTTATTTTTTATGGACGAAGTGCCGATGATTAAGCCGAGTATTGTGACTCAACTACAAGTGCTAAAAATGAAGCATATGTGGGTAATGACATGGCTATATATCATGTGTTTCGGTTCCTTTATCGGTTTTTCAGCAGCTTTTCCATTATTAATTCGTTCAGAGTTTCCAGAAATTAATGTGATGAGCTTCTCATTTTTAGGGGCATTAGTCGGAGCATCTATTCGCCCGTTTGGTGGTTGGATATCTGATAAAGTGAATAGTGGAGCAAAGGTTACGTTGTGGACCATTGTTGTTATGATTTTCGCAACAATTAGCATTATCTACTTCCTACAGGCAGGAATATTCTTAGGCTTCTTGCTTTCTTTCCTTGTTTTATTCGGTGCTACAGGTACGGCAAACGGATCAACATTTAGGATGATTCCATACATTTTTGAAGAAAAACATGCTGTACCAGTTTTAGGGATGTCTGCAGCAATTGCAGCATACGGAGCGTTTTTTATTCCGAAGATTTTTGGTTGGTCGATTGAAAAAACCGGTGCTGCTAATTTAGCGCTATACTTCTTTATTGGATACTATGTGATAAGCTTAGTGATTTGTTGGTACTTCTACGCAAGAAAGAACGCCAAGGTTACTTGTTAAATATAAACATAAAGCAGTTGGATGCTTACTATATCCGCTGCTTTTTCTTTATTGTTGAAATTTTTAACAAAATTTACTCGATAACGTCATAAGAATAATTTGTAACAACCTATAATTTCCTCTTTATGAGCATTTTCCATAGCATTATTCAACAGGGCTTGTCTGAAACTAGTGTTAGAAGGAGGAGAGACAGATGAATTTGATTACCACTTTGGATGACCGTAGAAGGAAAAAACAATGGAATTTTGAGCGCAAAGTGCTAAGAAAATTATCCCTATCTTCAATCAGAGAGTATGTTCATTTACAGTTTTCAGCTATCTTTGATAGCCATGTCATCGGGAAAACGTTTATTGAGGACTGTTGTATAGATTTTGCAATTGATGCGTATTTGTTAGGAGCAGAATTTAGCCGTTTTGGTTACTTTGGAGAAACAGAATTGACGGTCATGACGAGGTGCCAGGAGGAATACACGGATCAAATCGATCATTTATACAGGCAACTATCTAACTTAGTTAATAAATTTGAGAACGAAAACCATTTGCGGGAACTATGTGACCATTTCATTCGCCATTGGTGGACAATAGGTTTTAAAGAAGGGGAAAAACGGTACCGAATGCGCTTGCACTAAAAATTATGTTATATTCTTGCCCTTGTCCCATATAATGTATGGAAACGATAGGGGGAGAGTGTCTTGAAAAGGTATTTGAAGTTATTCCTAATTTTTGCTCATGTCAGTTTATTGTTACTACTTATAATAAAGATTCCATTAACTAAAGATTCTACGGCTCAGTTTGGTCTCCCACTGGCGGGTAAAATTATCGTGATAGATCCAGGGCACGGTGGAATTGATGGGGGAGCTAGTTCTAAGGAAGGGCTTTTAGAAAAGGAAGTAGCACTAAGCATTAGCTTACTGTTAAGGGACTATTTGCAAGAAGCTGGTGCTTTAGTGATTATGACTCGCGAAGAAGATAAAGATTTAGCTGAACAAGATACAAAACGAATACGTAGTCGGAAAATTCAAGATTTAAAAAGAAGAGTGCAGATGATTAATGAAACTGATAGTGATTTATTTGTGTCCATTCACTTAAATGCAATACCATCTCCTAAGTGGTCAGGAGCACAAACTTTTTATAACCGTTCAATCGATAGCAATGAAAGGTTGGCAAGGCTTATACAGGCTGAGTTAAGAGATAATTTGAATAATACAAACCGTCTCGCAAAGCCGATTAATAATGTATTTTTACTAAAGGAAGCACAGACAACGGGTGCATTAGTAGAAGTTGGTTTTTTGTCAAATCCAACAGAAGCTGAGTTATTGGAAACGATTGAGTATCAGCAAAAAGTGGCTGTCTCGATTTACCAAGGTATATCTAGGTATTATACAAATGAGTCTACACCCGCACATTAATTGTTTACTAAGTGAAAAAAATGTATCATTAAAGGCAAACAATTAAGGTGGTGTGTCAAGATGCTCACAGAAGAAATGCTGTTGAACGCTTTAAAAACGGTAAGAGCAACGCCTTTTAGCAAAAACATTGTAGAAGAACAGAAAATCCTAGAGTTAACTGTTAAGAACAGCTTTATAAGTCTAAAAATTGCAACTCAACATAAAGATGGTTCACAAGCTCAACTACAGTTGCAAAATGATATTGTCAGGGCTATGAAAAATGCAGGTGCCGAATCAGTCGGGATTAGGTTTGAAGAGCTAGTAGAACCAACAAATGATGAGACGATCGTTATATCTATTGCAAGTGGAAAAGGTGGGGTTGGAAAATCTACCGTAGCAGGAAATTTAGCAGTAGCATTAGCTAGAGCCGGAAAACAAGTAGGTATTATTGATGCTGATATATACGGGTTTAGCATTCCAATAATGATGGGAATACAAGAGCGGCCGGAAATTGCAGGGGAGAAAATTATTCCAGTAATGAGTTCGGGTGTGAAAGTAATGTCCATGGGCTTCTTTATAGAAGATAATTCTCCAGTGATTTGGAGGGGGCCAATGTTAGGTAAGATGCTTAACAATTTCATTACGCAAGTCATTTGGGGGGATTTAGATTATTTGATTTTAGATTTGCCGCCTGGAACAGGTGATATTGCTCTTGATATACATAGACTTATTCCCACTAGTAAAGAGATTATTGTGACTACTCCACATCCTACTGCTGCTTATGTAGCTTCACGTGCAGGGGCGATGGGACTCAAGTCTAACCATGAAATTTTAGGTATAGTTGAAAACATGGCCTACTTTAAAAATAAATCGACCAATGAAAAGGAATTTCTATTTGGACAAGGTGGGGGAGAGCAACTTGCTGGGGAGTTAAACACAGAATTACTCGCCAAAATTCCATTGGCACAGCCAGACATAGATAAAGGGTTTAACACTTCAATCTTTGAAGAACACACTGAAATTGGACAGTTATATAGAGAATTAGCAAAGAAAGTCATTGCTAAGAGTAGAAAAAACGACTCCTAAAGCTAATAGCTCAGGAGTCTCTTTTTTACATGGTGTGAATGAATAAAGAAGCTTTTATAAATTGCTTACTGTGAAGTTTTGCGAAGTAAATGCAGGAGCACGTCACTCGTGAGCAAGGCGCCTTTTGCTTTTGCATAGTAAGCTAAGTCATGCAGGAGCTATACAATGTGTTAATTACTCTCCATTGCCTTGCTCCTGTTCTTTTGCTTCTTTTTCCATTTGTTCACTTGCTACTTTCCCAAGAATTTCGTTAACCCTTGCTTTGAAAAACGGACTTTCAAACGCATCAGCCATTATGTTCATTACTTGTTGTCGATGCTCTTTACTTTTTAATAGATCAAGGACTGCTTTCTCCATTTCAGGATCTTGCAATATGTCAATCATCATGTCTTGGTATTCAGGGTCTTTCATTAGGCTCTTCAATAGTTTTTCATTTTCCTGTTGCATACTTTCTGCAAAAGACTTTGCAAATTCAGGTTCTTGCATTAATTCTTGCCAAAATTGCTTGCCGTGTTCAGAGGTTAGTGTTTGTTGAATGGTATCTTTAACAAACGCCTGCTCCATAATTAATTCTTGTCTAACCTCATCGTCATTTATGACCTCTTGGATTGCTTTTTTTCCTTCGTCAGTTTTTAACATATCTATCATCATTTTCTTTGTACTTTCATAATCCGGTTGCGAGCTCTGTTCTTCCATTGCAGCGCATGCTGGCAAAAATAAAACCAGGGTACATATGAGGAGTTTCATCCAACTCTTCATCGGTATTGCTCCTTTCTTTTATCTCTTTTTTTTAATATGAATCATTCGTACGGAAAATATCCAACAAAGAAATAAAAACCAATCATTGCTGATTGGTTAAGGGTGACCTAGTTTACTTCATAGCTATGTGTTTCGGTACTAGCGATTAATTCAGACACGGAAACGAATGTGTAGCCATTTTTCTTTAATTGATCAATAATGATAGGAAGTGCTTTATGAGTGTGCTTTACTGTATCTGACGCATGGAATAGTACAATATCTCCACCTTTAACATTATTCATTACGTTGTCAGTAATCACATCAACACCGGGATTTGTATAGTCCTTAGAATCTACACTCCAATGAACGAGCGTGTAATCTTTAGATTCAACCACCTTTAGTACACGTTTGTCAAAATTGCCATTAGGAGGTCTAAGAAGTGTAGGTTTTTTACCTGTTAATTCTTGTAGGACAGAATCCGAAAGATTAATATCTTTTTTAATCTTTTCATCATCCCATGTCGGATAATTCTCGTAGCGGTATCCATGATTGGCAATCTCGTGGCCGTCTCCAACTATTCTCTCAACGATGTCTGGGTGCCTTTCAGCCCATGAGGCTGATAAGAAAAATGTCGCATTATTGATGCCTTTTTCCTTAAGTACATCTAGGATGGGAATAGCTTTTTCTTCACCCCAACTAATGTTAAAAGTGAGTGCTAATTTTTTCTCATTAGTATCAATTTTATAGATAGCAGAATGTTCCTCGTTCGGTGAAAACACAGTCATTTGACTTCTCTCAACGTATAAAATTCCAGCAGTGAAAAAAGCTGCAACAATGATAATAATATACTGCTTTAGCTTCTTTCCATTAATCACCCAAATAAAGTTCATACTAACCCTCCTTGTCCATTTCTCGTATTGTCAAAACTTTATATAGAAATAGGTTAGTAAATCCTATCTTAGAGGGC
>CAZIRM010000043.1:0-14006 GCA_964541705.1 uncultured Bacillaceae bacterium
AAACTTTTTTTCCAAAAGAAAAAATTGTTTATACAGGTAACCCAAGAGCTTCTGAAGCCATTTCAACAAAAAAGGTAGATCGATTAAGTTCAATGGGGTTAAATCCGAGAAAAAAAACGGTGCTAATTGTAGGTGGTAGCCGAGGGGCAAAGCCAATTAATGACATGTTTATTCAGTCATTAAAAGAAGCAGCAAAACGTAATTATCAGTTTTTATATGTTACTGGTGATGCTCACTATGACCATGTTTTGGAACAAGTAAAAAAACTGGGCAATCCGGCAAATGTTCGTATTGAACCCTTTGTTCATAATATGCCTGAAGTGCTTAAGAATGTGGACCTAATTATAGCCAGAGCGGGTGCGACGACACTAGCAGAGATTACAGCACTTGGACTCCCAAGTGTATTAATTCCAAGCCCTTATGTTACGAATAATCACCAAGAGAAAAATGCCCAAGCGTTGGCGAAGAATAGTGCTGCGACAATAATAAGAGAAGCAGAAATTAATAAAATTGATTTACTAGCTGAAATTGATAAAATCATCTTAAATGAACAGAAATGGAATGAGATGAAGCAGGCAGCACTAATGCATGGAAAACCTAATGCAGCGCTCGATATTTACGAGTTAATAAAAAGGATTGTGGCAAAATAGCAGGTGTTTGGTGACAGATTACTCAGGGGTATAATAATGAGTTGTTGTTTGTCACCCACCTTACTTGCATTTTCCAAAATGTCTCGTATCTAATAAGTCGGCTACAAATAACTGATTTAGGTAGAACTTAATCGATTAGAGGGGTTTAGGCTAAGCTTAAGCCTTTTTTTATAAGGTCAGAATTTATAAAGGGTTTGAAGACTGATATCTAGCTTCAAGACGCATTCTTACATTAGGGTTTTGCGACGAGTAATAGCAGGAGCACGTCGCTTGCGCTTTTGTTCAAATAACTAGTACGTTAACCTCCATCTAGGCCTATAGAAGGATGTTTAGAAAAAACATCAGTTTCTATCTTTTATTACTACACGTTCAATGTTGTCATATGGTATAATTTATTGAAATATGTACTTTTTTTGGCGTACCGTTGTATGCCTTTTTATTAACATTTCGTTTTCAGGATTTGTAATTCTTTTACTTGTTTGATTTAGTAATAATGGAGGGAAAAAATGATGGACAAGCAGAAGATTGTTTCGCTCGAAGATCGAATACCTAAACTAAAACAACAGAGGAAACAGCGTGCAAATCGTCGTTTGATCATTTATTTATCCATGTTTTTTTTGCTATTGTTAATCGTCATTTATTTTCAGTCTCCGTTAAGTGATGTCCAAAATGTTTTGGTAACTGGTAATCGCTATGTTTCAGAAGAGCAAATATTGCTGAAAGTAGGATTACATGAAAGGACCGGTTTCTGGAATGTTAATAAGGATGAAATGAGAGAAGCGCTAACTTCTTTGGAAGAAATTAAAGAAGCTTCTATTATAAAGAGTTTTCCAAATACGATCGTGATTGACATTGAGGAATATTCGCGAGTCGCATACTTGGTTAGTGGAGGATTGTATTTTCCCATCCTTGAATCAGGAAAAGTATTAGAGCAAATTGAGATGGGGACTGTTCCAGCCGATGCCCCATTATTCGTTAACTGGCTAGCGGGAGAGACTTTGGAAGAAATGGCCGCTGAATTGAGTAAAGTTCCGGAGAGTATAAAGCAAAGAATATCTGAAATTTATTTTACACCGATTGAGGCCGATCCACTAAGAATTACTTTATATATGAATGATGGGAATGAGGTAAGTTCTACCGTGCGTCAATTCTCTACTAAAATAGTCGCTTATCCAGCCATTGTTAAACAGCTCGATCCAAGTAAGCGAGGGATTATTCATATGAAAACGAATCCATATTTTGAACTCTTTGATACTGAGGAGGAATTTTACAATGAGAGTGAAGGGTAAGCATGTTGTCTTTTCATTTGTCATGTTCGTGACCGGATTTATTATTGCGTTATCTTATCAATTTGCAAACCCTGAAGATACAAGAACGGTGATTACCGAGGGGCAATGGAAAAAAGAAGATTCACTGCGGAACGAAGTGCTTGTACAACAATCCGTTAATCGAAATTTGTCAGAGGAGTTACGTGCCATTCAAGCAGAAATAAAGGCTATTGAAGAGGAAATTGCAAACCAAGAAAGAGCTTATTTCAATCTTGTTGAAGATCTTGAAAAACTTCGAATGGTCACTGGGGCTGTTGGTATTCAAGGGGCGGGAATCGAGATTACATTAACGGATGCAGAATATGTCCCAGATGGAGAAAATCCTAACTTTTATATTGTGCATGAAGCGCACATTCAAAAAGTTGTTCATGAATTACTTGTAACACAAGCAGAAGCCATTGCAATTAACGGTCAAAGGATTTCGCATCGTTCATATATTCAATGCGTTGGACCGGTTATTCGTGTCGATGGAGTCACATCTTTTGCTCCTTTTACTGTTACAGCTATTGGTGATTCTGATAAACTCCACGATGCACTAAATCTCCCTGGTGGAATTAAAGATCAACTTATTTCAGACCAAATAGAAGTGAAAATTGAAAAAAAGGATTTAATCGTTATGGATCCTTATTTATCTGAAAGAGGGGAATAATTGTGAGAGATCGTATGATTATCTTCACAATCATTACAGTAATTATCGGCTTTATGTTAGCCATTCAATTTCAAACAACAAGTGAACCTAATGTACGTGATACACGAGACATATTACAACTTCGTCAGGATTTACGTGTTGAGAAAGAAAGACAGCAACAATTGAATTTGGAAATTGAAAAACAAATGGCCTTATTAAATCAATTGAACCAAAAAGAAAATCTAGAAGATGTAATGATTGAGGCATTGGAGGACTTGCGTGAAAGAGCTGGATTAAAAGAAATAAGTGGAGAGGGGATTATTATTGAAATTACTCCTTTATTTTCAGACTTTACATTGGGCTCTCAAGCACAAAGTGTTCCTCCATATTTATTAAGATTACTTATTAATGAATTAAACATCCATGGAGCAAGAGAAATTGCGATAGGAAATCAACGAATAATTTCGACAACAGCAATAAGAGATGTAGCGGGAATAACACAAATAAATGCTAGAAGGGTTATCGGGCTACCACTGCAAGTTCTCGTTCTCTCAGATGATGCCCAAAAACTACATCATGAGATGATTGTCTCGCAATCTGTTGAATATTTTGAAATTGAAAATCTTCGTCTCACTTCAACTCCGGTGAATCATATTGAACTTCCACCGTATGATCAAGTGTTACGAGTTCGTCATTTGCACCCAGTGAAGGAGGAATCATAGTGTGGTTACCAATTCTCGGACTCTTAGTTGGACTACTGTTAGGTGTTTTTACAGAATTTAGAATTCCTGACGCTTATTCAAGGTACTTGTCGATAGCAGTGTTAGCAGCGCTCGATACATTGTTTGGTGGAATTCGAGCCCACTTACAAAATACTTTTGAAGAAACCGTGTTTGTCACGGGTTTTTTCTCAAATATTATTCTAGCCGCAAGTTTAGCTTTTCTAGGTGTTCATCTTGGTGTAGACTTATACTTAGCTGCGATATTTGCATTTGGAGTTCGCTTATTCAATAATATTGCTGTAATAAGGAGAATGATACTATCCAAGTTAGAATCTAAAAGTAATGCAAAAAGGATGGGAAGCGAAAAATAAGTCTTTTTACTGAAGAAATTTTGATGGTTTTAACATAGAATTAACTTGTACAGCTGGTTTATGAATGAGTCCACAGATTTACAAGAAAAATTGTCAAAAAAAAAGGGTATAAATAGGTTTTGTTGAATAATACTTTATGACTCTAAAATGTTTTACCCTTTTAAGGGCTAGCTAAAATAAATTAAGTTCGAAATGGACAAGCATATTAGTTAAGGAGGTGCCAAAGAATGAACAACAATGAGACTTACGTTAGTTTAGACATCGGTACATCCAATGTTAGTGTCATCATTGGAGAATTATCAAATGGCTCATTAAATATCATTGGCGTTGGAAAAGCGAAATCTGAAGGCATAAAAAAGGGTTCTATTGTAGATATTGATGAAACGGTTCGTTCGATTAGAATGGCAATTGAGCAGGCTGAAAGAATGATCGGAATGTCAATACAAAATGTCATTGTTGGAGTTTCTGGAAACCACGTTCAATTACTACCTTGTCACGGAGTGGTAGCCGTTTCTAGTAGTGATAGAGAAATTGGTGAAGAAGATATTCATCGTGTTATTGATGCTGCACAAGTATTTTCTCTCCCGCCAGAAAGAGAAATCATTGATGTTATCCCCAAACAATTTATTGTAGACGGATTAGATGAGATAAAAGACCCGCGCGGCATGATTGGTGTCCGTCTTGAAATGGAAGGGTTTATTGTTACAGGATCAAAAACAATCTTACATAACTTGCTACGTTGTGTAGAAAGAGCGGGATTAAATATTGCCTCAATCTGCCTTCAACCATTGGCTGCTGGCTCAATTGCCGTTTCAAAAGATGAAAAGGCTTTAGGAATAGCGCTTGTTGACATTGGTGGAGGTTCAATGACTGTTTCTATTTTTGAACAAGGTGCACTTCAAGCTACTTCCGTTATCCTGATTGGTGGGGATCATATCACGAATGATCTGGCAATTGGACTTAAACTACCTACTGAACAGGCTGAACAGTTAAAAGTAAAATATGGTCATGCTTACACTGCTTTAGCGTCAAAGGAAGAAATGTTTAAAGTTTCAAGGATTGGTAGTGATCAAAAAGAAGAGTTATCGCAACATGATATCTCATATATTATTGAACCAAGATTAGCTGAGATGTTACAGCTAATTGATCACGAGGTATATAAATTAGGGTTTCATGACTTGCCGGGTGGTTATGTATTAACTGGTGGGAGTGTCATGATGCCTGGTGTACTTGAACTTGCACGAGAAATATTACAAAATAGTGTGAGAGTTGCCATACCTGATTATATTGGTGTTAGAGAATCACAATATACTACTGGTGTTGGATTGATTCAATTTGCATACCAAAATAGTAAAGTTCAAGGAAAGGAAGTGGCAGCAACTCTAGGAACATTACAGCATGAAGCGAAGCAAGAAAGAAGAAGAGAAGCAACTGCTACAAAGAAAGAAAAAAAATCAAAAACTAAAAATACGAAAAAAAGTGTTACGAATTTCTTTAAAGTATTTTTTGAATAATTCACCCTATAGTTTTGATGGGATTAAATAATACTATAGGTTATATGATTGATTGGGGGACCTAATTATGTTGGATTTTGAAATGGATATGGATCAACTAGCAAAAATTAAAGTAATTGGTGTTGGAGGCGGTGGAAGTAACGCCGTTAATAGAATGATAGAAAATGGTCTTCAAGGGGTAGAGTTTATTGCAGTTAATACAGATGCACAAGCTTTGCATTTATCTAAAGCAGAACACAAACTTCAGCTAGGTGGAAAGTTGACTCGTGGTTTGGGTGCGGGTGCTAATCCTGAAGTGGGTAAAAAGGCTGCAGAGGAGAGCAGAGAACATCTCGAAGGTGTTTTATCTGGATCTGACATGGTCTTCATTACTGCTGGTATGGGTGGAGGTACTGGGACAGGTGCTGCTCCTGTAATTGCAGAAATCGCCAAGGATATGGGAGCATTAACAGTTGGTGTCGTTACACGTCCATTTACGTTTGAAGGGCGTAAACGTTCTACACAAGCAGCAGGTGGAATAGAAGCATTAAAAGAAAAAGTAGATACGTTAATTGTTATACCAAATGATCGTTTATTAGAGATTGTTGATAAAAATACACCAATGTTAGAAGCATTTCGCGAAGCAGACAATGTGTTAAGACAAGGGGTACAAGGGATCTCTGACCTTATTGCTGTACCGGGTCTTATCAATTTGGACTTTGCCGATGTAAAAACAATCATGAGCGATAAAGGCTCTGCTTTGATGGGTATAGGTGTCGCTACAGGAGAAAATCGCGCAAGTGAAGCGGCAAAAAAAGCGATATCTAGTCCGTTACTTGAGACGTCAATTGACGGTGCTCAAGGTGTTTTAATGAACATTACCGGAGGAACAAATTTAAGTTTATATGAAGTGCATGAAGCGGCTGAGATTGTATCATCAGCGTCAGACCAAGAGGTAAATATGATCTTTGGTTCTGTCATAAATGAAAATCTTAAAGATGAAATAGTCGTTACAGTTATTGCGACTGGATTCAAGAGTCAAGAAAACCATCGACCGAAACCACAACAACCGAAAGTTGCTCCTGGAAAAAAAGCAGTTCAACAAGAAGAAACGAACCATGATCGTTCGAATCAATATGGATCACAATCGGAATCATACGATACTTTAGATATTCCTACCTTCTTAAGAAATCGAAGAAATCGTTAATCTACATTGTAAAAAACTCTTACGCTGTGAAATGTGTAAGAGTTTTTTCTATATGGTTCTGAAGTTTGACTGACATCTAACTTCAAGACGTACTAATGAATTGCTTACAGTTGAGTTTTGCGACGAGTAACCGCAGGAGCACGTCGCTCGTGAGCAAAGCACTTCCGCTTTACTAACCCCTAATACCACTGTTTTTTATTAATCCTACAAAAAACAACAAAGTCAATCAAAACTTCTGTAAATCTACTGTCATAAACTGACAGACTTTACTATATATATTGATTATACTAGGTTTAAAATCTGTTAACGATTATAGAAAGGGGCGCATATGGCGATATATATCGATGTCATATGGTTTCTGAATTTCTCCATCGATCTATTGTTACTCATATTAACTGCGCTTATTTTAAAGAGGAAGGTTTCAAAAATTAGGTTCATAATAGGAGCGTTTATTGCATCAAGTGTTATCTTTCTTTTACTAACACCCTATAGTTTTTTGTTTTATCATCCACTCTTTAAAATCGTTTTCTCCTTAATAATAGTTGTAGCAACTTTCGGATTTAGCCGGATTTCTGTATTTCTACAAAACGTATGCATGTTTTACTTTGTTAGTTTTATATGTGGAGGAGGGTTAATCGCACTACACTATTTTTTTAACACGGAAATGATTGTTGTAAATGGCGTCGTAACAACTAAATCTACAGGCTTAGGTACTCCTATTAGCTGGTTGTTGGTCGTCATTGGATTTCCTGTGATGTGGCTATTTACGAAGAAAAGAAGTGAAGATATTGAAGTGAGGAAGCTAAAGTATGACCAAATTGTACAAGTTAAGATTACTATTTTAGGCGTTAGTCTTTCCATCCCAGGTTTAATAGATAGTGGAAACCATCTATATGACCCAATAACTAGAAAGCCAGTGATGGTTATTGATATGAGTAAATTATCTGAGCAGTTTCCGGATAGTCTAGTAGAATTGGCCAAAAGCCCGGAAACTATAGGTTATTCTATGGATTCATTGCCAACGGAATGGGAAGATAGGCTTTCTATTATTCCTTACCGAGGTGTTGGACAAAAAAATCAATTTTTAATGGGTTTAAAACCTGATCTTGTAGTGGTTATTACTCAAGATGGCGAGGAAACTATCTGTCGACACTTACTTATTGGTTTAAACTTCACTACCCTTTCTGCAGAAGGAGATTTTTTAGCAATATTACATCCTAAAATGATGATGCAAACAAACAAATTATTAGCATAAGCAAAACGGGAGGTACATACTATGTCGAAACTAAAATTAAAGCTGACATTGCTTTGGTACAAGATACTAACAAAATTAGGTATCAAGGCAGATGAAGTATACTATATTGGTGGAAGTGAAGCCTTACCTCCTCCTTTAACAAAAGATGAGGAAGACCATTTATTAAGTAAGCTACCGACGGGTGATAAAGTTGTCCGGTCTATGTTAATTGAACGTAACTTAAGGTTGGTTGTCTATATTGCTAGAAAGTTTGAAAACACTGGAATTAATATTGAAGATTTAATCAGTATAGGAACGATTGGTTTAATTAAAGCAGTTAACACGTTTAATCCAGAAAAGAAAATCAAACTAGCTACTTATGCATCACGCTGTATTGAAAATGAAATTTTAATGTATCTAAGACGGAACAATAAAATTCGATCAGAAGTCTCATTTGATGAGCCACTTAATATTGACTGGGACGGAAATGAATTGTTACTGTCTGATGTCTTAGGAACGGAAGAAGATATTATAACAAAAGGTATAGAGGAAAAAGTTGACCGTAAACTATTAATAAAGGCGCTACATTCATTGAATGCAAGAGAAAAACAAATTATGGAACTTAGGTTTGGACTAGCTGGTGGTGAAGAGAAGACCCAAAAAGATGTAGCAGATATGTTAGGGATTTCGCAATCATATATCTCGAGGTTGGAAAAGAGAATCATAAAAAGGTTAAGAAAAGAATTCAACAAAATGGTATAAGTAGTGTACGGAGGGTGTCCGAAAGGATTTTTTGGAAACACCCTCTTAATAATGCATTTTTTTACAGTAAAAAATTTTTTTAAGAGGATAAATCCATATATATCAAGAAGAAATGTCACATTTTAACACTTGCTATCAATTAGCTTGTGCATAATTTTCCTTTTGGAGGAGATACTTACATTTGTACATCAACTCCTGTTAGGAGGGAAAGAATGACACGAAATAAAGTAGAAATTTGTGGTGTTGATACTTCAAAGTTACCAGTACTAACGAACAAGGAAATGCGCAGATTGTTTGAAGAATTACAAACGGGTGACGAATTTGCAAGAGACAAACTGATTAACGGAAACCTTCGCTTGGTGCTAAGTGTAATCCAACGCTTTAACAATAGAGGGGAATATGTTGACGATTTGTTTCAAGTTGGGTGTATTGGCTTAATGAAGTCTATTGACAATTTTGATTTAAGCCAAAATGTTAAGTTTTCTACGTATGCTGTTCCTATGATCATTGGAGAAATTCGTAGGTACCTTAGGGATAATAACCCGATTAGGGTATCAAGGTCATTAAGGGATATTGCATACAAAGCACTGCAAGTGAGGGATGCTTTAATGAGTGAAAAATCAAGGGATAGAGAACCAACAGTGCAAGACATTGCTAAAGTCTTGAATGTACCTAAAGAAGATATTGTCTTTGCCTTAGATGCCATTCAAGATCCGGTGTCCTTATTTGAACCGATATATAATGACGGTGGAGATCCAATTTATGTCATGGATCAAATAAGTGATGACAAACAAAAAGACATCCAATGGGTAGAGAAAATTGCATTAAAAGAAGCAATGGTCAGGTTAAGTGACCGAGAAAAAATGATTTTAAATATGCGCTTCTTTCAAGGGAAAACACAAATGGAAGTGGCAGATGAAATTGGCATCTCGCAAGCACAAGTGTCTAGGCTTGAAAAAGCAGCAATACAACAAATGAATAAGTATGCAAAGGCGTAAATTTGAAAAAAGGGTTGAATCATTCAACCCTTTTTCATCATATAATCAGAATTTATAAAAGCTTTGAAACTAGACGAATGTCCAGCTCAAGACGCTTCTATCAATTAATTACAGTAGTGTTTTGCGACGAGTAATCGTAGGAGCACGTTGCTTGCAATTTTGATCATAAAAGGTGTAACAGCAATGGGATAAAACCCTAACTAAAAACATATAAATGTTTATAACAATTATAAGACAGGTTAGGGAGTGAAGAAGGATGTTAAAAATATCAGAGATTCAAACGAAAGAAATTATTAATATTTCTGATGGAAAAGTATTAGGTCACTTAAGCGACATCGATATTGATTTAGAAACAGGAAAGATAGAAGAAATAATAATTGGAGGAACAGGAAAAATGCTTAGTTTCCTAGGCGGAAAAGAAACTGAGATTGTTATTCCATGGACTAACATCGTAAAAATTGGTGCAGACGTTGTTTTAGTTAGAGTAGAAAGTAATAACTAATCACACAAATTCGCTTATATCTTAAGCGTGTTTTTTTTTCTTCTAATTTAAAGTTTAGACGGTTGTCTAGCTCTGTTTGCAGTTGAGTTTTGAGACGAGAAAATCGAGTGGCCCCGGACTAAGTGTTTACCGTGTGTCGAACTAATCGATTAATAGAGTAACATCATTCAAAAAACAGTTCATGAACGACCAGATTGTAACTATATATTGAGTTTAGTGGTGGAAATAGTAAATCTAAAATTCATTGTAGTAATAGAATTTGATTATAATAAAGCAACAAACTATGGTAAAATAAATTTATAAATGTAAGGAAGTGTAGAATAAATGGAGAATCAGCCTTTTAAACTAGGGGATAACTATTGCTTAGAACTTGCGGCGTTTCGTCACCACAATAAAGCGATAGTCGCCGGATTTACTACAAGAAATGGAGGTTTTAGTTTAGAGCCATACAACTCTCTTAATTTAGGCTTGCATGTTGGTGACCAAACAGATGTGGTAGTGAAAAATCGCCAATCAATTGCCGATAAAATAGGTATTCCTCTTGATCAATGGGTGTTTGCAGATCAAGTGCATGGAAATAAAATCGCAACTGTTACGAGGCTCGATTGTGGTAAGGGAACAGTGGCACTCGACGATGCTATTCAAAAAACTGATGGTTTGTATACAAAGGAGCCTAATATTTTATTAGCGAGTCTTTATGCCGATTGTGTACCCCTTTATTTTTTTGATAAAAAAAATAAAATGATTGGGCTCGCACATGCTGGTTGGAAGGGGACAGTAAGTAAAATAGGTGCTCGAATGATTGAACATTGGGTTAAAGAAGAGCAATCCGATCTTAGTGATATATACGTGGCAATAGGGCCCGCTATTTCTAAGCAGTATTATGAAGTTGATGATTTTATTATTGATAAAATTAACCACTTGGAAATTACAAGTTCAAACTTATATAAACGTATCCGGGAAGGGAAGTATCTGCTTGACTTAAAATTAGTCAATAAGCATTTACTTTTGAAAGCCGGGATAAAAGAACAAAATATTTATATTTCAGATTATTGTACGTATAAGGAAAAAGAATTGTTTTATTCTTACAGAAGGAATAACCGGATTGGAAGAATGATAAGTTACATTTGTTTACATAGCGATGATTCTTAGACTTTCATGCAAGTGAATCTAACTAGGGGGAGTTACATTGACAGTAAAACACAACATGGAAATGGTGCAGCAGAAGATTGAACAATCCTGTCATCGAGTTGGAAGAAATTCAAACGAAATTAAAGTAATTGCAACAACAAAATACGTTGATACTATTCGGACGATGGAAGCATTAGATGCGGGAATTGAACATATTGGCGAAAGTAGAGTTGATGATGCATTAAGCAAGTGGAATCAGCTTGGTGGAAGGGGATTATGGCACTTTATTGGCACACTCCAGTCGAGGAAAGTAAAAGAAATTATTAATATCTATGATTACTTTCATTCACTTGATCGTCTTTCTTTAGCGAAAGAAATCCAAAAAAGAGCAGAAAAACCGGTTCAATGTTTTGTGCAAGTAAATGTCTCAGGAGAACAAACAAAACAAGGGATTTCACCTGATGAAGTCATTCCTTTTATTAAAGAACTAGCTCAATTTTCCATGATTCGAGTCGTAGGTTTAATGACGATGGCGCCGCATCTTGCTAATCCAGAAGAAACGAGAACCTACTTTCGACAACTAAAACTTTTGCAACAAAAAGTACAAGCTCAAAACATACACTATGCACCGTGTAACGACTTGTCTATGGGGATGTCAAATGATTTCCAAGTTGCGATTGAAGAGGGGGCAACCTTCATACGTTTAGGAACATCATTAGTAGGAATGTAAACAACTGCATCATTTCACCCAAATGGTGAATGGGAGGAGAGGGAAAAATTGAGTCTTAAATCTAAGTTTAAACGTTTTTTTTATCTTGAGGATGACTACAATGAATATGAGGAACTAGTTTCAAGCGAAACAGCTGCGGCAGAAGAAATGTCGCGTTCTGTATATCATGACAAAAAAGCAGACAAATCGAATATTGTTAGCTTACAAAGTGTGCAAAAATCATCAAAAGTTATTTTAGTAGAACCACGCTCGTATGAAGAGGTGCAAGAGATCGCTGACCATTTAAAAAGCCGTAAAGCTATAATCATAAACCTGCAACGGGTAGGACATGACCAAGGGAAACGTGTCGTCGATTTCCTAAGTGGTACCGTTTATGCGATAGGTGGAGATATCCAAAAATTAGGTGACAGTATCTTTTTATGTACGCCTGATAATATAGACGTTGCCGGTGCGATCTCAGATTTACAGTATGAAGATTAAATAAAGGTAGGTGGATATTTATGTTAATGATGAGAGATCTTCTTATAAGAATTTTAGAACTGTACTCCTTTTTAGTCATTGCCTATATATTAATGTCTTGGTTTCCAAACGCTAGACAATCAACAATTGGCCAATTCATCGGTTCGTTAGTCGAACCGTATTTAGCGCCTTTTAGAAGAATTATTCCTCCAATTGGAATGATTGATATTTCACCCATTGTCGCTATTTTTGCTCTAAGACTTGCTCAACAAGGTGTCATTGCAATTTTTCGAACGTTTTTACTTGGGTAAAGGTATAGATGTATGAGCGTCTACGAACATTTCCGCAAAGAGGAACGGCCCTTTATTGAGCAAGTATTAGAATGGAAATCAGTTGTTGAAGCAAGGTTTGTACACAAATGTACGGACTTTTTAGATCCTCGCGAACAAGAGATCGTTTCTGCAATTATTGGAAATAATTCTGATGTTCACGTGTCTTTCTTTGGTGGAAATGACACAACCGAGAGAAAGCGTGCCCTTTTGTCACCTCCTTTTTTTGAAGTGAATGAAACCGATTATCAAATTAGCGCATATGAAGTTGTTTACCCACATAAGTTTGTGGAGCTTACACATCGTGATCTTTTAGGTTCTTTAATGAGTTTAGGATTGAAAAGAGAAAAATTTGGTGACATATATGTCCAAGATAAAAAGATTCAAATTGTTGTGGCTTCAGAAATTTCGAGTTACGTTGAGACTAATTTTCAAAGTGTTAGCTGTGCGAATGTCGAATTAGTGGCAATTCCATTTGATCAGTTATTGCCCCAACAAGAAGAATGGCAAACAAAAGACATTACAGCTAGTTCATTACGTTTGGACACAATGCTTTCTGAAATGTTTCAAATGTCGCGATCAAAAACAACTCCTTTTATTGAACACAAAAAAGTAAAAGTTAATTGGAGAATTACTACACACGCTTCTTTTTTATTAAAAGAGGGTGACTATCTCTCTGTAAGAGGGTTAGGAAGAAGTAAAATAATGGCGATTCATGGCATGACAAAAAAAGAAAAGTTCCGAATAACTGTCGGATTAAAAAAATAATACGTTTTTTTAAAAGGATTTTAACATTTTTTGTCGAAATCATATTATTATAGTAATTAAGAAATAACTTCTTGATAATAATTGGAGGTGGCTCATATGCCTTTAACACCATTAGACATTCACAACAAAGAGTTTAGCAGAGGTTTTC
The DNA here is from genome assembly GCA_964541705.1 of uncultured Bacillaceae bacterium. Taxonomy (GTDB): domain Bacteria; phylum Bacillota; class Bacilli; order Bacillales; family Anaerobacillaceae; genus Anaerobacillus. The sequence goes on from CAZIRM010000043.1 coordinate 13,461, forward strand.
GTGGGTATGATGAAGACGAAGTAAATGATTTCTTGGATCAAGTAATTAAGGATTACGAAATTGTTCTCCGAGAGAAAAAAGAGCTTAGCGAAAAATTAGTGAGTCTTGAGGAAAAATTAAATCATTTTTCAAACATTGAAGGGACATTGAATAAATCAATTTTAATTGCTCAAGAAACGGCGGAAGAAGTAAGAAGAAATGCACAAAAAGAAGCACAGTTGATCATTAAAGAGGCCGAAAAAAATGCGGACCGTTTAATTAATGAATCATTATCAAAATCAAGGAAAATCGCACTTGAAATTGAAGAATTGAAAAAACAAGCTTCGGTTTACAAAATGAGATTTAAAATGCTTATTGAAGCTCAATTAGAGATGTTGGGAAGCGATGACTGGGAAGAAGTAAGTAATTGTGAAGAAAAAGAATATAGTCACCAATAGGCTTGACGAACGAAAAGTTTTTATCATATAATTTGTTTTAATCAAAACAAGTATAATTGGCAATGAAAGGGACAGTACTTTTTATTTGTTTCTAAAGCGACTCAGGGGT
>CAZIRM010000044.1:0-13740 GCA_964541705.1 uncultured Bacillaceae bacterium
AATTGCTTTATTTGTAAGCCACGCATTATTACCTTGCAACTCATTGACGCCTAATTTTTCTCTAACATAAAACGAAATGTTAAAAGTTGCTTGTTTATAACGTTGGCCATCTGTTTTTTCTGAAAATGTAATATCGTTGATTCTCTCTATTTTAAATGAATCAGCCGTTTTATAAGAATCAAGTAATTTAATCTGCTCTTTTAAACGATTAGCAAGACTTGCTTGCTCCTCCATTGCTGAATCCCACCAACTATGTGGGTTAAATTCTCGTGGATCAATTTGTTGCTTCCTAATTCTAAATTTCCATGAATGTTTCGGATCAAACTCATCCACTTTTGCCTTTAAGTAGCTCAATTCTGGAGTGCCCCATGCACCAAAGTTCGATTCAATAATCCCACCATTACTAGAAGAATAAACGGTATCAGCAATTACTGCCCCTACGAGTACAACTTCTCCCTTTGTATCGTTAACAGCTTTAGTTGAGTTCGGATGCCACACATCAGCTTCTAGACCTTGAACATTTAACGTTTTGTATCCTCCATACACTTGAAATAACTGAGTGTCATCGATTATACGATTCAGTCTTCGATACGCATAACTCCTTGCTGTAACAGCTTGTGCCTTAAGCGCCTCCATCCCACCAGTTGTAGGACTTCCCCAACTTGCAGGCATCTCACGAGGGACCACACTTTTTAAATAATCTTCAAGTAAGACACGATTAATTGGGCGGACGTATTTTCCATCCTCTACTGTTAATTGCATTTCCCCTAAGTAACCTCTATCTTCTAAGAAAATATAATGCTGTTCATCATATGTTTTTGGTTGTAAAGTGATACTGGATGAAAAGTTTTTAATTGCACGAGTATTATCTAGTAATTGTAATCCCCCATTATGCACTCTTATGTAGTACTGTTGGTCAGGATCAAGGGCGATATTCTTATCTTCTAGTAGTGTATATTCACCCCTAACTTTCATAGAGACTTCATCCTTATTTCCTAAGAAATTTCTCAGTCTCACTGTCATCATACTCGTTTCTTCAGTTGCGTAGACCTCTGTAAAACTACCAAAGAAGAAAACTAGCATAATGATACTTAATACAAACCCTATTTTTTTCACTGATCAACCAACCCCTTATGATGTTTTAACGTTTATAAGCCTCCTTTGACCATGGCATATTTTGTCTACCACTATCTTAACATAGGCTCAAAAGAGTTGTTAATAGAATTATAGTTTGATTAGTTGTGTTAGTCTTTAGCGAAAGAGCGTTAGCGGAAGAAGGTTTCAATTTGTGGATCATTTGTAAGTGCCTAATTTCAAAAAAAAAAATAGACCCGGGTCTATTTTTTCTTTAAAATTACCTCTTCACATATGTTTTTTGATGCATTACCGTTGTCCCATTTACAGAATCGTTCATGAAACTCCTCAAGCCTTTCGTAATAGAGCGCGTACTCATCATCTATATTTTTAATTGTTTTAATAACCTCTTCGTTTGTTCGAAGAATTGGACCTGGCCACTCTGTTTTATGGTTTAAATAAAAACCTCTCAGTGAGTCTTTATATTTATCTAAATCATAAGCATAGAATAAGATTGGTCGTTTAAGATTTGCATAATCAAAAAATACGGAAGAATAGTCTGTAATAAGGATATCCGAGATTAAGTATAACTCTGTAATATCATCGTAATTCGAACCGTTGTACACTAAATCTTCTACTCCAGAAACATCTAGCTGATCTGCAATTAAGTAATGAGTGCGTAGCACAAAGAAATACTCATCACCTAGTTCTTTCCTTAATCGCTGCAAATCTAACTTCAACGTGAACTTATATTGGCCTTTGCCATAGAATTCATCGTCTCTCCATGTAGGAGCATATAAAACAATCTTCTTGTCTAGTGGTATTCCTAACTTCTTCTTTATATCGATAGCTAATTGATCTCGATTTGGTAATGATAATAAATCATTCCTCGGATAGCCGTGTTCCAACATCTTGTTGCCGAAAGCAAATGCGCGTCTAAATATTTCACTAGAATACGCATTGGGTGAGACTAAATAATCCCAACGATCTGCTTCTGTAACGAAGTTGTGTTTGTATTGCTCCGTTGTCGTCCCCGGCATGTGCACCTCTTCTATATCAACCCCAAGTTTTTTTAATGGTGTCCCATGCCAAGTTTGTAGAAACTCTTGACCTTCTCGTTTATCGTACCAGTTTGGTTGCCTTGAATTATTCACTAAGTATTTCGTTCTTGCCAAATAATAAAAATATTTTAGACTAAGCCTTTTTACTTTATTTTTAATAAAGCGCAAGTCCGACCGTGTACCATCAAAGCTCCATACATGTTTATAGGTACCCTTTGAAATTCCCTGCAAGTATTGATATATATATTTTGGACTATCCGAGTAACTTCTCCCTAGAAAGCTTTCGTACATGATAAGATTTTTTTTGATTGGAAGCTTCAAAAAAATGTTCTTATAAATAAATAGTTTTCTTTGTAGCTCGTTTTTCCTAGCAGTTTGAAGTTTGTTAACAAAATTTCTAAAGGAAGCAATCCGTTTCGCTAGTGAATTTCTACCAGAAGCCAGTGCTTTTATCTCCACAATTGCTAGCTTTTTCTTTCCTTTGAATGTTTCGCTTGAAACCATACTAAAGACCGATCTCCATGATTCGATTAGTGATTCGTTGTCACTTTCATAAATACCTAATGCATATTTAGAATAATATGCATTAACAAGACGATTTTCTAACAACAGCTTCAACTCTTTATCACCAGTAGCCTCAATTGCTTTCTTGTATGCTTTTGGATACTGTTCCAATAAGATACTTTCATTTTCTTGAAGTAGTGAATTGGGAAGTGTAGGATCTAGCCTTGTCTGTTTAATATAAAAAGCATCCTGGTCGTAAATAATCTTATTCGCTTTACTAAACGCCGAAAAATTAAATGGAATATCTAAAAAAAGCGTTAACTCCGAATCAAAAAGAATATTGTATTTTTCTAAAAGCTTCTTTTTAAAGAATATGTTTAATGACGAGCTTCTTAGCTGTTTAGGCTTTGCTTCTACAATTTCTAAATGTCTTTTTTTTATTAATCTTTCCATTAATGCTTGATAGCTATTTGGCATACTAAATTTTTTAGTTTCTCGTTTAAATGCTCCTATTACGATATCCGCATTTTCGTTTTGCACATTTTCATTTAAGCAAAATAGTGTATGCTCTGTTATAAAGTCATCAGAGTCCAGGAAATAAATATAGTCTCCAGAAGCGAAATGGATCCCTGTATTCCTTGCCCCAGCAACACCTTGCTTAAATTTATTCTCATAAATTCTTATTGTTATATCATCACTTTCCAATTCGATTGGAAACTTCCCATCTTTTATGATTAACCACTCAAACCCTTTGTATATCTGCTCAGTCAGCATTTGCAATAGGTCGGGAAGAAACTGCACATCATCTTCTTTAACTGGTGTAATAATACTAACCATCTTCATGATAAACCTCACTCACTTTGTATTTGCACTCGTTTAAATTTTAGCATAAATACTAATTCTAGAACAAATAGTACTAAATAAAAAGAAGGAGGGCTATGCCTCCTCCCTCTTTACCTGTTTCTAACTGTCATTACAACATTGTCAGAAATCGCCAATGGGCCACCTAACATTGTCACATTTGAGAATTCGTTCATTAGATTTCTCGTTACGTTAGGTAAGTTGTATTTATCTGTTAAAAGAATCGCATCTCCTTGGTGAGCTGCTGCTAGTACTGATGCCGTCAGTCCATCTGGAAAGTCTAACCCACTTACTAAAAAGGCATTGTTTCTAGATGGATGTAGTTCACGTACAATTTGTGCTGCTGTATCATAACGAGTTCTACCATTAAATCGTCTAACGTTTGGCATCTGCCTTGCTATTGAATCAGAGATCACTAAATTTCCACCTATCAAAATTGTACGGTCTGCCTGATCAAGCACTGTTCTTGTTACTTGCGGAATACTGTCTCTTCTTGTTAATAAGATTGGTACTTTATTTCTTGCTGCGTATGGTGCAATCGCCATGGCATCAGCAAAAGCATCAACATTAATTACAATTACTTCGGAGTGAGATGTGCCAAGTCGGTCTGCGATTAACTTCGCTGTATCGAATCTCGTACTTCCTGCAATTCGATCAACAGTTAATCCCATATCTCTTAACTCTTTTTCAACGTTAGCGTTAATCGCTAGATTTCCTCCTAGAATGACAACATTTTTTGCTTGTAAGCGTTCAATCTCTTTTTTGGTTTCTGCATCTAAACGGTTTGACCTTGTTAAAAGCATTGGTGCGTTTAAATGGTGGGCAAGAGGCCCACCCGCAAGCGCGTCTGGAAATTCATCGCCCCTCGCAAGTACTACTGTATTCGCACGATGCCACCCTTTTTGTGATAGCCCTACCGCTGTCGCAAATCTTGTTGGTCCGTAAAAACGATCTTCTTGTAATTGCAGAAAGCTAGAAGCCACAAATCCGGTTTGCCCGTTACTCCGCCTTATTGGGTACCAGACAAAATGATTGTTTCTATTATTATCGGCTTGGAAATTCCCTGTTATCGTTATAATTTCACCACGTGGAATACGATCAATGACAGTCCCACCTGGCGCATTACGCAATGCTAAGTTTGTACCAGTCGTTCTTACAACATCCCTGTTCCTGAACGCATGACTTGTTCTAGTCATAGGACCGAACAAATCATACTGCATTTTATTACCAAAACGCATCACATTGCTATTTGCATTATAAAAAATATCTAGCTGGTTAATTGGAAAATCTTCAATCGTTAGTAATCCACGATTTCTAAAGTGATTATAGATATGCGTTTGAAATGGTGGGTTACTTGTGCTTTTATTCCAATTCGGATCATTAATCCTAGAAAGTCCGTTATACGCAATAATGGCAAAGTACCAATTATCAATGACATCCCATGAACCGTCATTTACTCTTGGAATGATACGGCCTGTCCAGTTCCACTTCTGTAATAGAATCTTGATTCCCATATCTATATTGTATTCAATATCTATTCTCAACCGTTCTACGAAAAGCGGGTCAATTAACTCTTCAACTAACCCTGTTACTCCTGGCGTCACTTGCATGATTCCAATGCCCCTACCATCAATGCCAATGAGAGGTTCGCCATTACTATTGAACTGTCTCCACCTACTTTCTTGCCATGCAATGGCTTTAAGTACTTCAGGTGGAATATTATTTTCTAGCGCTTTTCTCGTTAATAATTCATTAATCTCTTTCGCCGAAGGATTTTGAAATGTTGGCATACTAAATAGTCGAAATCCTGAACTATTATTAACTGGCAATACTTTTGAACTTGTTTCTATAAGTTTATTATTACTAAATTCATATGAAGTTATTAGCATCTCACTTGGTTCCGCAAAACTATCATCTTCATGATAGTTTGGAGTAATTACATCAATTCCCGTGTCTTTAATTTCAACTTTACCTCTTGAAATTTCCTGAGACTCATAAACTATGCTTTTTTTAGATAGATCTACTAGCTGAAAATATAGAATACTTCCGCTTCCATGATAGCGGTACTCGATTAATAAGTATTGGTCTTCCCAAATTGCAAATTCGGTTATTGCATCGATAAATCCGTATTGGATTTCGTTAATTTGTTTCCCATCAACTGAAATCTTACTTAACTCTTCGCTGTTATCTATTGCTACTGTAGAACCATTATTCAGATAAAGATCAGAAACTTCTCTACCAAAATTATTATATTCTTCGATTATAGTTATTTTATTATTTGCAGCTTCTGCTGAATGTACACTTAAACTGATGAAGCAAAATAGAAACGTTAATAATAAACACTTTAATAGTTTCGATTTAAACACGAATATAGTCCCTCCCCATTCAACCTTATGTATCTTTTATTCATTATTTTTTTATAGTTTTTTAGAACGGCATCCTCCCTTTTTTCAACATAATCTAGTCTTATTCTACATGATTAGCCACTGAAAAGATATATTTTCATCGTGTAAAAAATTACACAATTATTGTATCTACTTTTTATATCGAAATAAGTGTAGAATTTATTTATAATAATAGAATAGAAAGAGGAGGTATCAAATGTTGAAAAGAAAATCTTGCTATTTATACACAATTTTATTACTAGTATTTTTTAGTGTTTTCACTTACAACATGGCTAACCCCAAAAAATACGAGGTTATTATTCGTTATGACCATTCACTAAGTATTGAAGAGTTAGAAGACAAGGTTGGTGAAATTGATCACTTCTTTTCCTCAACTAATACAGTTGTTGCTACGGTTACAAAGAAAGAGATGAATACGTTAAAACAGAATGACTTAATCTTAAGTGTTGAAAAAAACAACCATTATAGTCTATCAGACTCATATAATATTCTTCCTGATTCAGATTTCATCATAAAAAAAAGCAATACAACTCTTGGATTATCTGATCCATGGAATTTAGAAATGATTAACGTGCATGAAGCACGAAAAGAAGGCTATACAGGTAAAGGAGTTAAAGTTGCTGTCATTGATACTGGTGTTGCCCAACACCACGCCTTAACAATATCAGGCGGAACATCCACTGTAAGAAACCGTTCTTCTTGGATTGATGACCACGGCCACGGCACCCTTGTAGCTGGAATAATCGCAGGTAAAGCAACTAGTCAACATTCTGGGGTTGCCCCTAGCGTTAAGTTGTATGCCGTTAAAGCATTGGATCATAAAGGCGAAGGGGACGATATTAGTCTATTAAAAGCAATCGACTGGTCCATTCAGAATGAGATGGATATTATAAATCTAAGTTTAGGTGCACCACAAGGATCAATTGCACTCAAGGAAAAGATGGATAAAGCTTATGAAGCAGGAATACTAGTTGTTGCAGCTAGTGGTAATAGCGGAAATAGAAGTGGCACTGGAAATACCGTGAATTACCCTGCAAAATATGAAAGTGTAATTGCTGTGGGAGCAGTTAATTCAAGTATGGAAAGACCATCCTTTTCATCCACTGGTACAGAAGTCGAATTTGCAGCTCCTGGAAAGGATATTTTGAGTACTTACCTAAATAACGAGTATGCGGTGTCTGACGGCACATCTTTTGCTGCACCTCATACAACAGGTATGCTTGCGATATTAATGCAAAAGTATCCAAATATGACGAATAAACAATTACGTAAAGAATTGCGTAATCACGTCCAAGACTTAGGAGAACCAGGACGTGATCAATGGTTTGGGTATGGGCTTATAAATTACAATAAAACAATACTACCTTTCTATGGCTCACAAGTTACACGACTAAATGGTAGGACGCTTTACCATACGTCAGCATTAATAAGTGAACAAGGTTGGAATCGTTCAGATACCGTCATCTTGTCTAGAGGCGACCGGTTTTCAGATGCTCTAACTGGTGTTCCTCTAGCTGCAAAGTATAATGCTCCTTTACTTTTATCTCGTAGTGATAGACTAGATGATTATACAAAAGCAGAATTAAAACGATTAGGTGCAGAAAAGGTGATTATCCTTGGTGGCCACTTAGCGATTAGTCCTAGCGTCGAAGAACAGATAAAGAAATTGGGTATTACTAATGTGGAACGATTAGCTGGTGCTAATATGCACGTTACAGCAGAACTTATTGCAAAGAGGGTTGCACCGAACGGATCGGACAAAGCAATTATTGTAAGTGACAATCGATTCCAAGATGCATTATCGGTTGCTTCTTATGCAGGTAAAGAGGGCATTCCTATTTTATTAGCTAATACCGAACGCATCCCAGAAGCTACAAAAAACGCACTTGCTGATCTAGGTGTTAAAGAAGTCTTACTAATTGGTGGAGAATTAGCCATCTCAAGCAAGGTTGAAAAACAATTTACACAGCAAACGTCAAGAATTGCCGGAAGAACGATGTTTGATACAAACATCCAAGCTTTTAACTATTTTAGACCCGATACAGACAAAGTATATATCGCAACATCTGAGCGCTTCCCGGATGGTTTATCAGGTGCAGCATTAGCCGCTAAACAAAACGTTGGTGTATTACTTGTTAGGGACCCACTGAGCGATGTTACAAGAACAAATTTAGAAAGTTACAACTACAGAGAAGTTTACGTTCTTGGTGGAGAACTTGCCATAAATAGGAACATTTTTAAACAAATTCGGTCTATAGTCGAGTAATACACCACTATATTCCTTATTTCCCAAAATATTTACTTGATCTTTTCGTGAAGTCTTACTAAACTGTTAGTAGTATGTTTACAAAAACTTCATAGAAAATTAACAGTCATAAAATATATAAATTATAGTTTAGGGAGGTAAGGTAATGAAAAAAGTAATCACATACGGAACGTTTGATTTACTTCACAACGGACATATTAATATATTAAAACGTGCGAAAGATTTAGGTGATCATTTAACTGTTGCGATTTCTTCAGATGAGTTTAATGCTCTTAAAGATAAAAAAGCTTATCATAGCTACGAAACTCGTAAAATGATACTGGAAGCAATCCGATACGTAGATGAGGTAATTCCAGAGAATACATGGGAACAAAAAATTAGTGATATCGTTGATAATAATATTGATATTTTTGTTATGGGAGACGACTGGAAAGGTAAATTCGATTTCTTAAAAGATTATTGCGAAGTTGTTTACTTACCAAGAACAGTTGGAATTTCTACGACTAAAATAAAAAAAGACTTGCTAAAGGTTCAAAATGGCTAGAGAGATCTTCATCTCAATCTATCTGTTTATTTTCAGGATAACCTTTAATCTTTTAAAACTTTTACCACAAAAAGAAAAAACTACTTTCGTTGCTTCTTTTGGTGATAATGCGTACTATGTCATCCAGGAACTCGTTCCTGGATATGATGGACAAGTTATCGTATTAAAAACACGACGTTGTCGCTTGGACTTCAGCGAGTTTTCAAATGTAACAGAGTTGCAATTTGAATCAATGAATCTTGTACACTTTTTTCTATCAATCTATCATTTAGCCACATCCAAAGTAGTGTTTGTTGACAATTACTTTGGATGTTTGTCTGTTATGAAGTTTAAGGTCAATGTTGTTTGTGTTCAACTATGGCACGCAGCTGGTGCGATCAAGAAATTCGCGCTTCAAGATCCATCGATTTCTACTCGTTCTAAAAGAGCGTTAAAACGGTTTAAAGATGTATATAAGCGCTTTGATTATGTTATTGTTGGCTCTGAAAAAATGGCTAATATTTTTCAAGCAAGCTTTGGCCTAGAACAAAAGAACATGTTACAAACGGGAATTCCTAGAACCGACTTTTTTTATGACCGCATAGAAAAAAAGCTTGTCGTTGATGAACTAACGACTACTTATCCTGTCATCAAAGACAAAAAAGTCATTCTATACGCACCTACATTTCGTGATGGTCAACTTAGCGACCCAGAAATTGACCTTAATATTAAACAAATGTATGAAAGCCTACATGAAGAATACGTATTATTTCTAAAGCTTCATCCAGTAGTTCAGGTAAGACAAAAACATGAGTATGAAGGTTTTATTTATGATGTGTCAAGTTATCCAGACATCAATCATTTATTATTAATTGCCGATATTTTAATATCTGATTATTCTTCTATTCCTTTTGAGTATGCACTATTAGATAAGCCTATGATCTTCCATGCCTATGACTTAGAGCCATATTCTTTCTCAAGAGGATTCTGGGAAGACTACAAGAGCTCCGTACCAGGTCCGGTTACGAAGGACACTTTAGAGATTATCGATGTCATCAAAAAAAATGAATTTGATTTTCAGGAAATACGTAACTTTTCGAAGAACTGGAATGTATATTCATATGGAAATTCAAGTAAAAATGTAATTTCAGCTGTATATTCAAAGAATCAGTCATTAACGAAAATTCGGGACTCACAGGCATCACTGTGAGTCTTTTTTCTTTTTTACAGAATACTACTTTAACGAATCATCGTTACAATCCTTTTCATTAAAGTAAGCATTGGTTTATACGTTGCATGAACCAAGCCAATGACTTCCACAATAATTTCAATACCAATAATTAAAACCAAAACGACTATAAGCGCTCCCCATAATGTAGAGTGTGTTAATACAATTGCCCCTATGCCAAAAACCGCGCTCATCGCATAAATGAGCATTACGGTTTGTCGGTGAGAAAAACCTAGCCGTAACAGACAATGATGCAAATGGGATTTGTCAGCCATTGTTAGCGGTGTCTTATGAACAAGTCGCCGAACAATCGCAAAAAATGTATCGGACAACGGAACACCTAAGATAACTACTGGTATTAATAATGAAAAGAGTGTCACATTTTTGAATCCTAAAAGTGAAATAATCGCAATCATATACCCTAAAAATAAAGCCCCAGTATCACCCATAAATATTTTTGCCGGAAAAAAGTTGTAGACTAAAAATCCTAATGCGCTCGCCATTGAAGTCACGCACAACAAAACGACAAACCAGTTCCCCATAATAAAGGCTATCGTACATAATGAAATTAAAACAATGGATGAAACGCCAGCAGCCAATCCATCTAATCCGTCAATTAAATTAATTGCGTTCGTGACACCTACAATCCACAAAATCGTTAAAGGTAGCCCAAACCAACCAAGATATAGCTGTCCTTCAAAAGGTAAGTTAATAAACTCTACGTATATCCCATCAACAACAACAATCATTGATGCAATTATTTGAATAATTAATTTCCATTTAGCGGATACTTGATAAAGGTCATCACAAATTCCTAGGATGACAATAACCAAACTACCTACTAAAATGGACATTAAGTGCTCGTTATATGGCTGAAAAAATGTTAGCCCCGTTAAAAAACCAAAATAAATAGCGATCCCACCTAAGCGAGGCATTTCTTTTTGATGTACTTTTCGCTCACTCGGTTTATCCGTAGCATTTATCTTTTTAGCAAGTATTTTAACTATAGGTGTCAAAAAAACAACAGAGAAAAAGCTTAGGAAAAAAGTAAAGTAGATCATGAAACCACTCCTTAGTTATACTTTCTCCTAAGAAAATTTTTTTAACCGTTAAAAAAGTACCCCCATTCTTTTGAATGAAAGTACTTCTCGTTGTTAGTCTATACTGATAAAATCTCCACTCACAAAGCCAACTCCTGTAAAGCTTGTGTGTTTAATTTGATACCAACCATCAACTTCGCCTAAAACTGTAACACGCGTTCCACGAGATAACTGAGTAATTGGCGGGTCGAAATGCGTTCCTGGTCCTGTTCTTACATTTAACGATGACGCATTTACTGTTCCGCTTGGATGAATCCATTGTGGGCCGAGCCAAGTGTTAATTCGATACCAGTCATTCCATTGATGTGTCGCTGTCACACTTTGTACTCCTAAACTGCTTCTCGACTGAGTTGCTAGTGGCGAGTCAAACGTTTGTGTTACTTTTGTTAAGGAAATCGTTTGATTGACGCGATCAATTCCGCCTTCAAGCACTCCATTTGGTTTCATCCATTTTGGACCCAACCATGTATTAATCTCATACCAATTTCCCCATTTTCTCAATGTCGTAATATTTTGCGGACTAATTGAACTTACGCGTTTTGTCGCTAACGGTGTATCAAATAATTCTGTCGTATTGGTTACGTACAAACGAGTGACATGTTTCATAGGTTCGCCTATTAAAGCATTTTGTGGTTTGATCCACATTGGACCTCTCCAGGTGTTTACGCGGTACCAATCATTCCATTTGTGTGTAGCGGTAATTTTTTGAGCTCCTAGTGAACTAATGTGCGCGGTGTCTAATGGGGAAGCAAAAATCCTTGTTGTTTCTGTTAATTGAATGGTTTCTGTAACTCTCTCAACACCACCACTTAAAGGATTTCTTGGTTTTATCCATTTTGGCCCTAACCACGTATTAATTTCATACCATTCTCCCCATTTTCTCAATGTCGCAACATTTTGCGGGCTAATTGCTCCTCTACTCTGTTGCGATTGTGGAGAATCATATATGCTCGTGTTTTCGTTAACAAATAACCTTGTTGAATAAGTTTCAGGGTCTCCAATTAATGCACCTTCTGGATTGATCCACATCTTCCCTAACCAACTATCAATAAGGAACCAATCATTTCTTTGTTCAAAAACACTTACTCGTTGTGGAGATAATGAACCAGTTCTTCTTGAGGAAAGACTCGGGCTCTCATACATTTCTGTTCTCGAAGACGTTAACTGCATTGTAAATATTGGATCTTGAACGACTGGTGTTGGTGTTGGCGCTGGCGTTGGTGCTGGCGCCACTGTTTGTCCCCCAACGATTTCAGCCCCTGAATAGTAGAATTCAATAATATCACGATAGTTAAACCCTTCCCGGGACATTTGATACGCCCCGTATTGGCTCATCCCAATATTATGGCCCCAGCCTCCACCATGAATACGAAATGCTGTATTTGTCTCTTCTACTTGTTTTACATATGGGCTTAACATGCGAGTACTACCAAACATCGCTCGAATGTTATCGTGACGATCGTTAACCGTTATTGAATGAAGTTTAATTTCTCCGTTTTCCATAACGAATGAGTTATTATTGCGGTCTCTTAATATATATTGAATAACAACTCGACCTGTTAATGTTTCATTTAATTGAATCTGAGTGGTAAAGCTGATCTCCGGTATAGCAACAACCTTTGACTCGTAACGGGAATGAATATGATTACGATTCGTTAACCAGTTTTTTACCGTCGTCATAATCGCTTGATCCACTTCAGTCATATTATTCCACCAAAGTTCAGGCTTCGCTAAGTCTAAAGAAGATAAATTTATTTGTTGTTTATGAACTGTATAATTCCAATTCGTAAAGTTATTACCTAAACTAGCTGTTTTTATGTCGAATGGATCTTCTTTTGCTTGTAAATATGGTAAACGCGTTGTTCCCCATACATTCCGATTGTTTAATATTTTTCCCCCATTACTAGAGGAATAAAAAGTATCTACAAGCTGCCCATTGTGACGCACAACCTCTCCATTTGTCTCGACAACTGCACGAGTGGTATTCGCATGCCAATGATAGCCTCCATATACTTGATGGTGTTCAGAATCGGTCACTACTTGATTGATCCGTCTAAGTCTATAGGTTCTAGCTGTGACCGCTTGTGCTTTTAACGCTTCCATCCCACCGTTATTTCCCCAGGCTGCCATCATTTCTCTTGGGACAACACCTTTCAAGTAATCTTCTAACGGTAGTGTATTAATTGGTCTAATCACATTTGACTCTATTGTAAATCTCATATCTCCTAAATAGTTACGACTATTTATAGAAATATAGTTTTGTTCTCCATATACAATTGGCGAAGCTGTAAAGCCAGACGAATACGTCGCTCTTTTTTGTCCTGCCTCATAGATGGCTATTTGGTTACCTTCGACACGAAAACGATAATTTCGACCTTCTAATAATTGAAAGTTATTCTCTGTAATCGTGTACGTACCATTTACTCTAACATCAATTTCCGTTTGATTTCCTAAGAAATATAAAAGACGAACGGAAACATTTTGCTGATTAGCAGTAGCTGGTTGTGGCAAAATAAGGACCAAAAGATAAATAATAATCATTTTTAAGATTAGTAACTTTCGCATACTCCCTCCCCATTCTCCTATATTTACTTTCTAATAATATAAGAGAAGAAAGAAGTGAGTAAATGGTAAATGAAGCGCATTCAAACAATATTTAGCAGAAACAAACAAGGCTTATTCGAACGCCTTGTTTGTTCAGATCAAATCAGTGTCGCT
>CAZIRM010000045.1:0-13495 GCA_964541705.1 uncultured Bacillaceae bacterium
GCGAAAATTGTCGAAGAAATAGCCAAAATGACCGATGTAATCTCCGAAATAGCCAAGAAAAAACTCCACTCTTCACTGGATTATTAGAACATGCAGCGAAAAATCCAGTTCAGTTTCATATCCCAGGCCATAAGAAAGGGACTGGAATGGATCCAGAATTTCGTGAATTTATTGGAGATAATGCACTTTCTATTGATCTAATTAATATTGGTCCCTTAGATGATTTACATCATCCACATGGCATGATTAAAGAAGCCCAACAATTAGCGGCAAAAGCATTTGGTGCAGACCATACATTCTTTTCCGTACAAGGCACAAGCGGTGCAATTATGACAATGATTATGAGTGTCTGTGGACCAGGTGATAAAATTATCGTACCAAGAAATGTTCACAAATCAATCATGTCCGCTATTATTTTTTCTGGTGCTACACCAATTTTTATTCATCCTGTTATTGATCCTAACTTCGGAATTTCTCACGGAATAACAACGGAGGCAGTTTCAAAAGCGTTAAAAAAACATCCTGACGCTAAAGGATTATTAGTTATAAACCCTACTTACTTTGGGATTGCAGCGAATTTGAAGAAAATTGTCGATATCGCACATAGCTATGGAGTACCTGTATTAGTCGATGAAGCACATGGTGTTCATATTCACTTTCATGATGAACTTCCTTTATCAGCTATGCAAGCGGGCGCTGACATGGCAGCTACAAGCGTTCATAAATTAGGCGGTTCAATGACTCAGAGTTCTGTTCTGAACATGAAGGAAGGGTTAGTTTCTCCAAAAAGAGTACAAGCCGTTATTAGTATGTTAACAACAACCTCTACTTCATATTTACTGTTAGCCTCGTTAGACGTTGCTAGGAAGCAGCTGGCAACAAAGGGTAGAGATTTAATTGAAAAGGCCATTACACTTGCTAATCGAACAAGACATAGTATTAATGCGATAGAAGGATTGTATTGTGTCGGGGAAGAGATTTTAGGTACAAAGGCAACGTATGATTTTGACCCTACAAAATTGATTATTTCTGTTCGAGGACTTGGTATTACTGGGTACGAAGTTGAAGGTTGGTTGCGTAATAATTATAACATTGAGGTTGAATTGTCTGACCTATATAATATTCTTTGTATCATTTCGGTCGGAGATTCAGAGGAAACTGTTCGCATACTTATCGAAGCCTTAAAGCACTTGGCATCAGACTTTTTTGAGTCTAATAAAGAAGTCGACAATAAAACCTTAGCTGTACGTGTCCCAAATATACCGGCGTTAGCTCTATCTCCAAGGGATGCATTTTATGCAGAAACAGAATTAATTCCTTTTAAGGAGTCTGCTGGAAGAGTCATAGCTGAATTTATAATGGTCTATCCACCAGGAATTCCAATTTTAATTCCTGGAGAAATCATTACAGAGAAAAACATCCAGTACATCCAACGCAATATCGATGTTGGTTTACCTGTTCAAGGACCAGAAGATGGAACGTTTGCAAATATTCGTGTGATTAAAGCTCAAGAACCGATCGTTTAGCGATAAATTGAAATGACCTGCTTAAATGCAGGTCATTTCTTAATATTGAACGTCGAAGCTTAGGGTTGGTACCCTTTCTTTTAAGTATAATGTAATGGTCCTTACTTCAGATAAAGAGGGTAATTTAAATTTCTCCATAATATACATCTCATCTTCAAAATCTTCTGCCGACAAAAGAGCTGAACAACCCGTTTGCATACAAAACACGAGAGGTTTTCCAAAAAATAACTGTGTAAATGCGATTCCAAAATCATACCGATACTCTTCTGTCGCAACTCCCATAAACAACATTTTTAATGTCTCTTGTTCATCATATAATTGATCACATCTATTCATTTCTCCTCCTCCTATCGTTTGCTTATGTCATGTTAGTTATTGAAGAGGGTTTATATTAAAGAAAAAAACGTTTGTGCCTTAACTCGATGAATCGCGTTAATTCTTTTACAAACACTAAATCTTCTTCCGACACATTATAATCAGCAATAGGAAATTCCATGACTAGAAACCCTGATAAATGGTGTTTATCGTAAAATGGTGATATCACTTTAAAACGGCCATCCTGTTTGACTGATACCAGACTTGCACGAATTGCGCTTAAACTGAATAATCCGTCTCCAAATTTAACCTTCTCTTCCTCGGTTAAAGAACCAGAATACGTATATAATGAAAAATAATCGTCATTACAGCAATAAATAGCCGAGCCAAAGTCAAAAGAAAATGTGTCTTTTAGCGTCTTTGTTATTTCACGATAAAATTCGTTAAGCGTTTGAGCAGTTTCAGCTATCATTCCTATATCAAGTCTTAGTTGGTCTAGTTCATCTGACTTTCTCATCTCTGCCTCCAAAACTGATTTCTTGATGGTTACCGTACTTTTTTTCTTATCCTATCATAAAAACATCGCAAAGCATGTCAAGTTATGTCGGGCTGTAAAATTTTCTAATCTGCAGCAAGGTGTACACTTTTAGCGTTTAATCACACACAGAAGAGGCTACTTTCTTAAAAGTAGCCTGCATCAAAATATTTACTGAAAGATGTTTAATAAAATTTCTTTTGTCTCTTCCAAAGTAAATGGTTTCCAAAATAATTCACCATAGATAAGGAGATCTTGGTGTAGGTGAAGTTCACTACCATCTTGATTAACCGCTCCACTTGTCCCTGAGTTGCCTACATAACCGATGATCGTATCTGCGTTTACGATATCGCCAACTTTAATATTTGCTGGTATTGAGTCAAGATGGGCAAAACGGCTCATTACTCCGTTTTCATATTGAACCCAGACTTGTTGTCCTCTTAAACGATCAAAAATATAGGCCGGAGTTTCTTGTAACTCAGCGGTTAAAGACAAATCTTTATTTCTGATTAGTGCAGAAGGATAATCTTGAAAGTCATGATCTGCTCTCACTACAACGCCCTCCGCCATTGCATAGATAGGGGTCTCGGTTGTAATATTTTTCCCGGTTGCATACCCGTACCAATCGATCCCTTCATGATAGCCATTTCGATAAGCTCTTCTTGCACCAGGAAGGTGTCCTGGGATTGTACTAACTTGTGCACCTTCAATTGGTTTTTGTAGAAAGGATAAATAGTCAATCATTTTGTCAACGTCCCATACCTCTGTGTCTGTTACATCGATTCTACCTTCTACATTAACTTTAGTAGTTGGGCCGTGCCAATCAAATGTCACAACAGAATCCCCATACGTCACCGATAAACCTAAAGCAATTTTCAAAAACTCAATAGGTAAATATACATTTTCTCCTTCAATGATTAAAGAAATTTCGTCAGTTGCAAGGTAATAGCCATTTTGTTCTACCACTGGGACCCCATCAAATAAATAGTAATGTTGATCATCAATGACCATCAACAAGGAACGGTGCATTTCATCGTAAACATACTCCCCTTCGATCAAAGAAAATAAATCACTAACTAAAAAACGAGCCCCTTCAAATGTAATTTCTATTGGTAGTGTCAGGAAAGATTCCTGGTTCGGTTCTTCTTCAGTATTAAGTTTGTTTCGTTCATCGATCTCCACGTGCTGCTCATGACCATGTTCTTCATTACTAGTATTGCATCCTGTTAACATTACCATGAGTAAACTAATAGATATTAATATTATTTTCATAAAAATCATCATTCCTTCAATTATTTCCTATACATCGTTTCACTTAATGTATCTTGGATCAACAAAATTATATCCCTTATCTCTTAACCCTGCTATAATTACCGGAAGAGCCTCTAATGTAAACTTCCGGTCGTGCATCAGAAGATTTGCACCTGGCGATAACAGGTTTGTATTGACCATAATTTCTGCTAATGCTTCCTTTTCCATATATTCTGGTTGAAAGTCATAGCCGTAAGACCAGTTCATCCACTGCATCCCTTCTTCCGCTACAACTTCCTTTGATGTTTCGGTATTTACGCCAAACGGCGCTCGAAAAAATCGAGGTCTTTTTCCAATAATTTCTTCGACCAAATCATTCAATTCGACAATCTGTTTCTTTTGCTCAACTGGATCAATATTTCTTAAATTCGGGTGGGTCATTGTGTGATTGCCTATTTCAAAACCTAGCTCATAAATCTCTCTCAACTTTGCTTGTCCAACATCTGTATTCAGAAAGTGACCATTAACAAAGAAAATTGCGTTAATGCCTTCTTCTTTTAATAGTTCTGCCATTAACAAGCTATACTTTTCTGGGGCATCATCAATCGTTAGAAGGACGACCTTTTCATTCACGTCTTCAGCTAATGGCTTGACAATAACATTGTTATGCAGATAATATTGTGGGAGTGTCTGATTATCTGAATCTATCTTTTCAACAACTTCAGTTGTGTTTTCCTCTTCTCTAATTACTTCTTCGATTTGCTCTTTGTTTTGTCCTTCGTTAACGTCTTCCGTACTTTTAATGACAATTTCAGAGGATGTTGTGTCTAATTCCTCTGGGAGGATTACACAACCTACCAACAAATGTACGATTGAGGTTAGAAGAATCAGTGGTTTCATTCTCATTCATTCCTTTTCTTATTGAAACTAATTACGATGACATTATTGTAACATATAATTGATTATTTCATAATCTCCTTAGGGGACTTTTTTGGTCCACTATTGGGAATTATAGTGATGGGTTTATTTGAGTGGATTTCATAATCGACGAAGCGAGTTAAATGGAGCCTTATATCGTGAGCAAATCTTTTTGAATCTTCTCAAGGAAGTAAGGAATACTTAAATTTATAACGTATTATATATTTAGGAAGGTGGATTTTTTGAAAAAACTAACATCGGTATTTATCATTTCCGTCATTTTAGCGTTTGCTTTTATTTTGTGGGGGGTAATCAGCCCAACAAACTTAACGGTGATTACTGCAAATATCCAACAGTTCATTACCGATCAATTTGGCTGGTTTTACTTATTAGCTGCTTCTGGTTTTCTCATTTTTGCTCTTTACCTCATTGTTAGCCCATATGGAAAAATAAAACTTGGAAAAGATGATGATGATCCCGAATACAATTACATAACTTGGTTTGCATTTTTATTTACTGCAGGTATGGGAATTGGACTTGTCTTTTGGGGTGTAGCGGAGCCTATGTATCACTTTTATTCCCCACCTACTGGAGATCCATTAACACCACAAGCTGCTAGTGTTGCACTTAGGTATTCATTTTTTCATTGGGGTCTACATCCATGGGCCATCTATACCGTTATTGCATTGTCTCTAGCATACTTTAAATTTAGAAAGGGTTCGCCTGGTACAATTAGTGCTGCGTTTGAACCTTTAATAGGCGATAAAGTACGTGGACCTTTAGGAACTATCATTGATACACTTGCTGTGTTCGCAACCGTCTTTGGTGTAGCTACCTCCCTAGGATTTGGTACCGCACAGATAAGTGGCGGAATTTCACAATTTACTAACGTCCCAAACAACTTCGCCACACAGATCGTCATCATCGTAATTATTACTTTTCTGTACATGCTATCATCTCAAACTGGACTTGATAAAGGGATCCGGATTTTAAGTAAAACAAATGTTTACTTAGCAATCGGATTAATGTTATTTATGTTGTTTTCAGGTCCGACTAATTTTATTATGGATGCATTCACTCAAACGATTGGCACTTACTTTCAAAATTTAGTTGGGATGAGTTTTCGACTGGACCCTTTTAACTCTGAAACCAATTGGGTACAATCATGGACGGTCTTCTATTGGGCATGGTGGATTGCCTGGGCACCATTCGTCGGTTCATTTATCGCACGGGTGTCTAAGGGCCGCACAATTCGTGAATTTGTTATTGGGGTGCTCGCGGTACCGACTGTCTTTGCAGCATTATGGTTCTCAGTCTTTGGAGGAACTGCAATATCACTAGACTTATTTTATGATCAAGGAATAATGGAGATTATTAATACAGAGGGTATGGAAATTGCATTGTTCTCAGTCTTGCAACAATTCAATTTTGGAATAACAATGTCGATTATTGCTATTCTTCTTATAGCATCGTTCTTCATTACTTCAGCAGATTCAGCAACGTACGTTCTTGCGATGCAAACAACGAATGGGAGTTTATTCCCGCCTAACTCGGTTAAGTTTATCTGGGGAATTATTCAATCCTCGGCAGCAGCAGTCCTGCTTTGATCGGGTGGCCTAGATGCTTTGCAAACAGCCTCAATTATAGCTGCTTTCCCATTTGCCATTATTATGATTTTCATGATATTTTCCTTAATGAAAGCTTTGAACCAGGAAAAGCGTATTAAAAAGTTAAAAAATTTCTAAAGACGCTGATATAAGCGTCTTTTTACTTTTTAAATAAAATATATCATTTATATAACAGTTTTATTACGAAAACAAAACGATAGATTTTCCATGATAAAATAAAAAGAAAGCTAAATTTGGATTTATTTCTTATCATGATAAATGTCCTAAAAGGAAGTGAAACGTTAGCATGAGAAAAAAAAGTCGATTGCTACTCATTCTTTCTATCCTGATTTTCGCAATATCTAGTTGTGAAAAAAAAGAAGTATTTACTCACCCAATTTTATCGCAAAACGATAAAAACCTTGCTATTTTGTTCTCTGATGAAAATTCAATAAATGAAGAAGGTAATTATTATGACGCTTTACTTGAGATGAAAAAGCAACACCCAGAAACACTTAACTATTTAAGTATTATTCATTCTTCTGAACGAGAACTTATCAGGCACTATGATATTGAAAACTTCCCTACCTTATTAATTTTACATAATCAAGATGTAATCGTACGTATTGAAGGATTATTAGAAAAAAATGAAATATGTACGCGATTAGAAAAAGCCATTTTCAATTAACAAAGAGGGTGTTTAAAAGCTATGCTTTTGAACACCCTCTTTTTGTATTTTTTATTTAACAATATGAATCGGTAAACCAATTGCTACTTCTGCAGTCTCCATCGTAATTTCTCCTAGTGATGGATGTGCATGAATCGTCATCGCAATGTCTTCAGCGGTCATACCAGCTTCAATGGCCACACAAGCCTCGGAAATCATATCAGAAGCATTTGCTCCAGCTATTTGAACACCTAAGACTAGACCGTCTTCTTTTCTCGTTACCATTTTCATGAAGCCATCTGTTTCATTTAAAGATAACGCACGACCATTAGCAGCAAATGGGAATTTAGAAACGACTACATCGTACCCTTGTTCTTTTGCTTCCGCCTCTGATAAACCAACAGTTGCAAGTTCTGGACCAGAAAATACAACAGCCGGAATCGCTAAGTAATCAATCTCAGCAGCATGGCCAGATATAACCTCCGCAGCTACTTTACCTTCATAAGACGCTTTATGAGCAAGCGCTGGGCCGTCTACAATATCGCCAATTGCATAAATACCGTTAATATTTGTTTTACACTGTTTATCAATTTTTACTAATCCACGCTCGGTAAGCTCAATTCCAACTTGTTCTAAACCAAGATCCTCAGTGTTAGGCCGTCTTCCAACCGTTACTAATACATAATCAGCTTCAAACGTTTTTGTTTCCCCTTTGATCTCTGCCGTAACTTTCACTCCAGTCTCGGTTTCTTCAACAGCTTGAGCAAGAGCTTCGGTATAAATTGTTGCACCATTCTTTTTCAAATTACGTACAACTAGTTGACTCATTTGCTTTTCAAAACCTGGTAAGATCTGTTTGCTACCTTCTAAAATTGTAATTTCAGTTTCAAGATTAGCATATGCAGCTCCTAATTCTACGCCAATATATCCTCCACCGATCACAATCATCTTTTTAGGTACTTCTTCTAATCCTAATGCACCAGTAGAAGATATGACTCGCTTACTCCATTTAAATGCTGGAAGTTCGATAGGTCTTGACCCTGTGGCAATAATACAGTTATTAAACTTATACGTTTGAGAAGATTTTTCATCCATAATTTTCACTGTAGATTCATCAACGAAGTATGCTTCACCTTTTACGATATCAACGTTATTTCCTTTTAGTAATCCTTCTACTCCCCCAGTTAGCTTATTGACTACTGAAGATTTCCATTTTTGAACTTTTGAAAAATCAAGCCTTACTTTATCGACCGTAATGCCAATATCCTCAGAATGTTTTGCATCATGGTATTTATGTCCGGCTGCAATTAAAGCCTTGGAAGGAATACAACCAACATTCAAACATACGCCGCCTAGATTTTCTCTTTCGACAATGGTTACTTTTTGACCTAATTGTGCTGCGCGAATAGCAGCTACGTAACCGCCAGGACCTGCACCAATAATAAGCGTATCTACCTCTACTGCGAAATCTCCAACTACCATATACTTACGCCTCCATAATTAATAATTGTGGATCGTTCAATAAACGCTTAATGTGATTTAGAGCGTTTTGTGCTGTGGCACCATCAATTAAACGATGATCAAAACTTAATGATAAAGCTAATACTGGAGCTACAACGATCTCCCCATTTTTCACTACTGCTTTTTCAGCAATTCGACCAATTCCTAAGATTGCTACTTCAGGATGATTAATAACAGGAGTAAACCACTGCCCACCTGCAGATCCAATGTTTGTGATTGTGCAAGATCCGCCTTTCATCTTATCACCTGCTAGCTTCCCTTCTCTAGCTTGAGTCGCTAACTCATTAATTTCAGCTGAAATTGCAAAAACAGATTTGCGATCAGTATCTTTTACAACAGGAACGAGAAGACCTTTTTCCGTGTCAGCTGCAATACCAATATTGTAATAGTGCTTATAAACAACTTCCTCATTCACATCATCAATCGATGCGTTTAATGTTGGGTATGCTTTTAACGCAGATGTTAATGCTTTGACAACATACGGCAAATAAGTAAGTTTAATATCTTTCTGAGCAGCTACCTCTTTATACTTTTTACGGTGTGCGACAAGATCGGTTACATCCACTTCGTCCATTAATGTAACATGTGGAGCAGTGTGTTTAGAATTTACCATCGCATTAGAAATGGCTTTACGAATTCCACTCATTTTTTCACGAGTTTCAAGTTGACCTTCAACTGGAATGTAAGGTTTAACTTCTTTCTTCTCAGGTGTTTTTGCATCAGGGGCTGCTTGTTGAGCGTTTGTACCCTGTTCAGTAGTCGCTTCTGTGTTTGTCGGGCCACCTGCAACAAAATTATCGATATCTGTTTTTAATACACGTCCATTGTTTCCAGTTCCATTTACTTTACGGATATCAATACCTTTTTCTCTTGCATATTTTCGTACAGAAGGCATCGCAATGACTCTTCTAGATTCATCTACTTCCATTTCAACTGTATCTTTAGCCGGTTCTTCTTTTGAAGTTTCTTCAACTGGCGCTTCCTCTTCTTCTTCATCATGGTGACCGTGTGCAGATGCAGGGATTTCACCATCATAATCAATTGTTACTAATACATCGCCAACGATCGCTACCGTTCCTTCTGTTACTTTTAAATCAAGGATCTTACCTTCAACAGGTGATGGAATTTCAACAACAGCTTTATCATTTTGAACTTCTAATAATATATCGTCTTCTTTAATCTCGTCACCTGGCTTAACAAACCACTTAACGATTTCACCTTCATGGATTCCTTCACCGATATCAGGAAGTTTAAATTCAAACGCCACAATAACGCCTCCTTCATATATTATACTAGAATTAAACTAAGACTTTTTTTAAAAGAGTTGCTAATCGAACTTTTTAACAGCAAAAAGTTTGAGAAAAGAAACTTACCTAAAAAGGAGTGAACCACCCCTTTTTAGCATATTAAAAATTAATAACCGCTTTTACTTTTTCTACAATTTCTTTATAACCAGGTAACCATACATCTTCAGCAGATGCAAACGGGAAGACTGTGTCCGGTGCTGTAACTCTGAGTACAGGCGCCTCTAAGCTTAAAATTGCTCGGTCATTGATTTCTGCTACTACATTTGCAGCAACGCCTGCTTGTTTTTGAGCTTCTTGAACAACAATTGCTCTGTTTGTTTTCTCAATCGAGGTAATAATGGTATCAATATCTAGTGGACTAACCGTGCGTAAATCAATAACCTCAGCTTCGATTCCTTCTTTTGCTAACTCTTCTGCAGCTTTTAATGAAGAATGAACCATTGCACCGTACGTTACAATTGTTACATCTTTACCCTCACGTTTCACATCAGCTTTCCCTAACTCAATTGTGTATTCCCCTTCAGGCACTTCCCCTCTGAATGAACGGTACAGCTTCATATGCTCAAGGAATACGACAGGATCGTTGTCTCTGATTGCTGATATTAAAAGACCTTTGGCATCATATGGCGTTGACGGGATGACTACTTTTACACCAGGGCTTTGGGCCATTAACCCCTCAAGGCTATCCGCATGAAGTTCAGGCGTTTTTACACCACCACCAAATGGTGAACGAATTGTTACTGGGGAACTGAATGTTCCACCCGAGCGGTAACGCATACGTGCCATTTGCGCAGCGATTGAGTCGAACACCTCAAATACAAATCCGAAGAATTGTATTTCCATGATCGGGCGAAACCCAGTAAGACCTAAACCGATCGCTAAACCACCAATTCCGGACTCCGCTAAAGGTGTGTCGAATACTCTATCTTCTCCAAACTCTGCCTGTAATCCTTCTGTTGCACGGAAAACTCCTCCGTTTTTCCCTACATCTTCTCCAAAAAGGAGTATATTTTCATCGCGTTTGAGCTCTACTCGCATCGCGTCTGTAATTGCTTGAATCATTGTCATTTGCGCCATTGTTACTTCGACTCCTTCGCCTTATATTCTTCCATTTGCTCCTGTAAATGATGTGGAAGTTCTTCATACATAAAACCGATCAGATCAGTTGTTTTTTGTCTTTTCGCACCATCAGCTTTTTTAATTGCAGCTTTAATATCTTCTTTCGCTTGATCAACGACTTCAGTTTCTTTTTCTTCCGACCATAAGTTTTTCTTTTCTAAAAACTTTCTAAAACGAACGAGCGGATCTTTCTTTTCCCACTCACCATCTAGCTCAGAAGTACGATAACGCGTAGGGTCATCGCCAGCCATAGTATGTGGTCCATATCGATAAGTTAACGTTTCAATTAATGTAGGTCCTTCTCCGTTTAGTCCTCTATCTCTCGCTTCCTTCGTTACCGCATAAACAGCTAGGATGTCCATACCGTCGACTTGCACTCCATGAATACCAGCAGCTACCGCTTTTTGGGCAATTGTTTTAGCCGCTGATTGCTTTTCAACCGGGGTAGAGATGGCAAACCCATTGTTTTGTACAACAAAGATAGCTGGAGATTTAAATGCTCCTGCGAAGTTCATTCCCTCATAGAAGTCACCCTGACTCGCTCCACCATCGCCCGTATACGTTATTGCTACATTGCTTTTCCCTTTACGTTTTAATCCCTCTGCGACACCGGCTGCTTGAACAATTTGAGCTCCGATAATAATTTGTGGCATCAACACGTTTACTCCATCAGGCATTTGCCCGCCTGCGAAGTGTCCACGAGACCATAAAAATGCTTGCTCTAAAGGCACACCATGGAAAACAATTTGTGGAATGTCACGGTAACCCGGTAAGATCCAATCTTCTTTTTCAAGAGCAAAATGTGATCCTAACATTGAAGCTTCTTGACCAGCAACCGGAGCATAAAATCCTAATCTCCCTTGTCGATTTAGAGAGATGGCACGTTGATCCCAAATTCTTGTATATACCATTCTTCTCATTAATTCTTGTAATTGTTCGTCACTCAAATCTGGCATTGCAGCTTCGTTTACGATTTCTCCTTCTTCATTTAGGATCTGGAAGGTTTCAAATTGACTCTCCACATTTTCTAATACTTTACTTTTCATTTTTACTCTTCACCTCTTCCGTATATTCAAAAAACAACTAACTATTTAATAACCAAAACTATTCAATTCGAAATAATTGATACCTTTTTTTAAAATACCCTGTTCGTCGATTGAAAACACAGTAATTTATATTTTCAAATCTAACTGTATCACAATTACGTTAATATAGAATAGTACAATTACTTATTTACAACTTTATTTTATATGATAATTATTCTAATTGTCAACGATTTTCTCAATAAAATATAGGGTTTATTTAAATTTATAGTTTCTCTATCCGGTTAGGTTTAATTAACTGTTATAGTCTTTTAAATAAACTGTTATACAAAATCTTTATTTAACACCATTAATACAGTGTTAAAACACAAAAAACTGTTACATTTTATATTGCCATTACTTATTGATGTTTTGAGCGATCACTCTGTTCCCTTGTTAACGGAGAGTATTGTAGTTAAGACACCCTTCACCTTCCTACACATTCTTTGTAATTTTATAATTTCAAATCGTATACAAAAGTGCAAGCAAATTGCTCACGAGCATTGTTTCTGTGATTAACTACAGGTATCACTCTTTACTCAAGGGCTGATAATCATCGCTTAAATCGATGAGGAGACCGAAATCCCCTCAAGCAAGTAGGCGTTGGAGCTAAACGTCAGTCTAACTTCAAAATTTTAAACATTTTACCTAAAAAAAGGATTACTAATAGATAGTAATCCTAGGGTAGAATTATTCAAAAATAACATTTAAATCAGCTAGCAAATAAAAATCTTTTTTACGTTCATTATATATATTTGTATAGTTGTTAAAATCATCTTTGTATTGATTTACGATTTCGTATGTAGTATTGACGAGTTCATGTTGTTGTTGTAATTGTTCGATTGTCAAATCCTCCTCCAAAATTAACTCATAGAGCTCTAAATCTAACCTAATGGCAATAAGGTAGTTATCATATAGAAGTTGGTATGTATCATGTCTTTGTTCCATTGCATCAATTAGATTCTCACCAGCTATTTTTAATTCACCATCTTCAATTTCCTCTACAATTGGAATAACAGATAAAAACTCGGCATAAGCAGCCTCAATACCTTCTTTTTCTATCTCTAACATTTCAAGACGAGAATTAGCCAACCCTTTTACAATGGCGATCTGTTGAGCTATTTCTTCCATATTTGATAATCTGAGGATCTCTTCATAAATTTCATATTCTTTGGTCTCGGCTTCCGCTAAAGGTTTTTGTTGCTCAGTAAATGGTTTTTCTATATTTACAGCTGCCTCCAAATGATGATACACCTTTTCAGCTAAATTCTCTTTTGCACATCCAGTAACCAAAACACTCAGTGTTAACATCATAAATAAAATCATTTTATACATTAATAACTCCCCCTTTAGAGCAAGATCTATTTTAGTCGTTCACTAAAACTTTGTTTGTACATTTATATCTTTATATAAAGACATTATACTAATTTTTTTTATTTGACAATTGTTTTCAGCCTTTTAACAACATAGTTCCCTTTCTCAAACTGATGAGTCTATTGTACCCGCTATTTTTTTCCAAAAACTAGGTATATATCCAACCAATACAGAGACATTCGCATAATTTATTAATACATCGCAACTAAGCGATTCCAATAAAAAGTCCTGCGGTAATATGTCAAGACTTTAAAACAAAAGAATTGGAAATTT
>CAZIRM010000046.1:0-13450 GCA_964541705.1 uncultured Bacillaceae bacterium
TTCAAAAAAGAAGAGTGGACAAATATGATATAATTAACTTATGGAAGCGCTTTAAAAATACTACATGCATTATCAACAAAGGGGAGTGCTCGTTTAAAAATGAAAGAGAAATTATTTTTTATCATCTTATTTATCTTTTTACTTCATGGATGTTCGTCCAGCGTTTCAAATACCGAAACAATAAAAATAGGGTTGTTACTTCCTAATACGATTGAAGATCAAGGTTTGAACAGCAAAGCATATCAAGGACTTATTAATATTCATACAAATTTAGGGGTCGACGTTTCTTATCATGAGGAAATAGACTCACTATCCAAGGTAGAAAGAGCGATAAGAGAATTCTCGAAAAATGAGGTCAAGTTAGTTTTTGGACATGGCCAACTATACGCAGAATATTTTATGGAGATTAAAGATGAATACCCAGACATTCATTTTGTTTCGTTTAATGGGATAGTAAATGGACATAACATTACAAGCCTTCATTTTGAAGGTCACTCAATGGGCTTTTTTGCCGGAATGGTAGCTAGTGAAATGTCGGAATCAGATGTAATTGGTGTATTAACAACGTTTCCACTCCAACCCGAGGTGGAAGGATTCGTTGAAGGAGCTTCATACCAAAATCGTGATGTAAGAGTGATCGTTGATTTTGTGGCTAATTGGCTTAATGTGGATGAAGCTATAAAGAAGCACAACAACATGGTGATGAGAAATGCAGATGTTTTTTATCCTGCAGGAGATAGTTATCATATCCCAATCATTGAGGAAGTTAAGCGACAAGGGTTATATGCTATTGGTTATGTTAGCGATCATTCAGATTTAGGTCAATCAACGGTTTTAACTAGTACAGTACAACATGTGGATGAACTATATCTTTTAGTTGCTGAAAAATTTTTAAATAACGAATTACTTTCTGGAAACCTATCTTATGGTTTTTCAGATGGAGTAATTTCATTAGGAGATTTTAGCCCAGATGTTCCAGAACAGTTACAAAAAGATATAAATGATGCTATTCAGGAATATATTGAATCAGGAAACCTTCCTAACGTTAAAAAATAATTAACAAAGAGGAGTGTTCTATTTGAGAAGATATACATTGTCCGATCATATGAACAAAGATGCGATTCTTCTATTGAAAGGGCTAAAAGTAACAAGAGAACAATTATTATCTTTAATATCACAAATTAGTGATGAAGATTTATTCCGGTCGTATAATGGCTCCTTAACAATAGCTCACTATTTACTACATATTGCCCAGAAAGAATTATGGTGGCAAAGAACTATTGTCCAAGGGGTTTCGCTTACTGAAGAAGAAAAGGAAAGATACTATATTAGTGACGAACATTCGCTCCCAGTTAATCAAGGGAAGTCATGGTACTTAGCTCGGTTAGCAGAAGCAAGAGTTTTAACTAGAGATTATTTTTTGAAACTTTCAGATGTTGATTATCATCGTGCGCAATGTAAAATACAACTAGACGGCGAAGTAAAGGTATATTCGCCAGAGTGGATTTTATATCATTTGATCGATCAGGAAAGTTATTACAGAGGACAAATTGCAATGCTTTTAAGTATGAAAAGGGATAAGAAGGTTGATCCCTTTCTAGATAACTATGCTAAACTACCCTAGGTATGGTAGTTTTTTTTCTTGGATATAGTTAAATTTCAGCTTTGGTGTTTAGAGTAGATTGGGCTTCTTTACTATTAATAACTAAGAAGGATGCAGCACAAATAGGGACATTGGCTCATACGATAATATCGACCCAATGCAACGAGGGTAATTATCAATTGAGGAGGTTCTTTACATGTACCAAAACTATTATCCGATGAGGCAAGGGCATGGCCCACACCCATATCCACCTCGCCCGCCACATCACCATCACCATCATCATCCAGAAGCTGATTCAGGTGTATCACCGTTTTTACCGTTTTTGGCCGGAGTCTCAGTACCCTTAATATTTAGCGCATTTTCAAATAAAGATACACAACAACAACAAGGTCCATATCCATACGGTCCATATCCATACGGACCAAGTCCATATGGCCCACCCCCGAGCCCATATCCATATGGCCCACAATCAGGTTCAAGCCCATACGGCCCACCGCCAGGACCATATGGCCAGAATCCGTACAGTAAAGGTTACTAATAATTAAAATGAGAAAATGACGTAACAAAAATGGCTAGAGGTAAGGCACTTCTTTATCTCTAGCCGTTTTTATTATTTCTTTGGTGAATTAAATCCTTTTAGTAAATCAAAGAGTGGTCCCATCTTCTTTAATGTAGGACCAAACTTATCTGCATATCCCATGAGAGTGTCTATTGTTTGCATCATTTGAGCCATGTCTATTTCTGGGGGAGTATTATTGTTGGTTGTCTCGCTATCGTCTTGTTCTTGATTTGAGGTTTCAGTTTGTTGAGTGGTTTGTTTTACTTCTTCGTTATTTTGAGAACTTGTATGAGGAGCATGAGATCCAAACATAAGGTCGTCAAAAAAACTTCTTCGTGGTTGTGGGGTTTGTTGATCTTCCACATTTATCACCTCCCAAGTTAAGTAGTGTACAATATAAAATTATGTTGTAACTCGTTTGATAGTGTAAGGGAAAGTAGCCCGAATTTTTATTAGAAACGGCAAAGGTCGTTACTTAGTGTTTTACTAGGGAAAAAACTGATTGATGAAACTTACTAACTATAGACAAATATTAAAAGATCGTTTAAAATTAGTATCAGGTCATAAAACATACTTCTAAACTATTTGGAATAAAATAAATAACTACTCACTTACTA
The DNA here is from genome assembly GCA_964541705.1 of uncultured Bacillaceae bacterium. GTDB lineage: Bacteria > Bacillota > Bacilli > Bacillales > Anaerobacillaceae > Anaerobacillus. The sequence continues at coordinate 2,780 of CAZIRM010000046.1, forward strand.
GGAGGATGGCTTCATGAGAGCTGGTATCATAGGTATGGGATCCTATATCCCTCAAAATAACGTTACAAATTTTGATTTAGAAAAAAAGATGGATACATCAGATGAATGGATCCGCACAAGAACTGGCATTGAAGAAAGAAAATTTGCTCCAGAAGATATTGACACTTCGCATATGGCATACGAAGCTGCATTAAAAGCATTGAATAATGCTGAAGTGGAAGCGAAAGATATTGATTTAATTATTGTTGCAACGGTAACACCTGACCGACCGTTTCCTTCTGTTTCTTCGGTTATTCAATCAAGACTAGGAGCAGAAAAAGCAGCAGCTATGGACATAAGCGCTGCATGTGTAGGGTTTATCTATGGTATAGTAACAGCAAAACAGTTTGTGGAAACTGGGGCTTATCAACATGTATTGGTCATCGGATCGGAAAAATTATCAAAATTGATTGATTGGAATGATCGTAACACCGCTGTGCTATTTGGAGACGGTGCAGGAGCAGCCATTGTGGCACCTGTTTCTGGTGATAAAGGAATCCTATCTTTTGAACTTGGTTCAGATGGGTCAGGGGCTGAGCATATCTCGCAAGAAGGAAACTATTTGCGAATGAATGGTCGTGAGGTATTTAAGTTTGCAGTAAGACAAATGGGCGAGTCTGCTCTAAGTGTGATTGAAAAAGCGAATCTTACAAAAGAAAACGTTGATTTCCTAGTGCCACATCAAGCGAATATAAGAATTATGGAATCCTCTCGTCAAAGATTAGAGTTGCCAGAAGAAAAAATGTCAAAAACGGTCCATAAATATGGCAATACGTCCTCGGCTTCAATTCCAATGGCACTCGTTGATGAGTTGGAAAACGGAAAAATAAAAGATGGAGATATTATTGTGTTAGTCGGATTTGGGGCTGGTCTTGTCTGGGGATCGGTGGCAATTCGGTGGGGAAGATAGTCTAGAACTCATTAAAAGGAGATATGAATTCATGAAGAAAAATCGTGTAGTAATTACAGGCATAGGAGCAGTGACCCCTCTAGGTAACGATGTAAAGACGACATGGGAAAATCTTATTGAAGGGAGATCTGGAGTAGGGAAGTTGACGAGAATCGATGCTTCCCAGTTTCCAGCAACAGTAGCTGCAGAGCTAAAAGATTTTGATCCTAGCCAATTTATTGATAAAAAAGATGTTCGGAAAATGGATCGCTTTACACAATATGCTGTTGCAGGTGCGCTTATGGCTGTTGAAGATGCAAATCTACACATTACATCAGAAAATGCTGAGCGTATCGGTGTTTGGATTGGCTGCGGAATCGGTGGAATGGAAACCTATGAACAACAATTTAATAACTTTCTGGAGAAAGGCTACCGAAGAGTTAGTCCGTTCTTCGTACCGATGCTAATTCCTGATATGGCTTCAGGGCAAGTTTCAATTACCTTAGGTGCCAAAGGAGTTAATTCATGTACGGTAACCGCGTGTGCTTCAGGTGCAAATTCAATTGGCGATGCCTTTAAAGTGGTTGAAAGAGGCGATGCCGATGTCATGGTCACTGGTGGATGTGAAGCCCCAATTACCAATATGTCTGTCGCAGGTTTTTGTGCTGCAAAAGCTTTATCAACGAATCCTGATCCAAATTCAGCCAGCCGTCCTTTCGATTTAAACCGTGATGGATTTGTGATGGGAGAAGGAAGTGGTATTCTTATTTTAGAATCACTGGAACACGCATTAAAACGTGGTGCCAAGATTTACGCTGAAATTGTCGGTTATGGCGCTACTGGTGACGCTTATCATGTGACTGCACCTGCACCTGAAGGAGAAGGTGGTGTTCGAGCTATGCGCATGGCGCTAAATGATGCAGGTTTACTGCCAAATGAGATTGACTATATGAATGCACATGGAACAAGCACGAACTATAATGATAAATTTGAAACGTTAGCGATCAAACAAGTATTTGGAGACCATGCGAAGAAACTTGCCGTAAGTTCAACAAAGTCAATGACAGGTCATTTATTAGGTGCAGCGGGTGCAGTAGAAGCAATCTTCTCCGTTAAGGCCATTCAAGACGGAATAATTCCGCCAACGATTAATTATGAAACACCTGACCCAGAATGTGATCTTGACTATGTCCCTAATAAGGCAAGAAAACAAGAAGTTAATGCCGTATTAAGTAACTCTTTAGGATTTGGTGGCCATAATGCTACTTTAGTATTTAAAAAATATATTAGTTAAGGTTTAAGTGCTAGGAAATAAACCTAGTACTTCTTTTAAAAAAACAAAAGCTAGACATCAGTCTAACTTCAGCATTTTTATAAAAATATCTTTTAAAAAAGGCTTAGAGCATTGCTCTAAGCCTCTTCCTCTGCCTCTATATTTACGTCATCCTTTTCAATTTCCAAGAAGTCCCATAATGCTTGTCTGTTTTTTGCTAAGTCAAGTTCTAGAACCATACCAGCATGCGGGAATGTTGCATCGCTGTATCCGTCTTGAACAGGAATGGTTAATGTTTGGATTTCATCAACGGGATTAAGAAAGAAACTGCGACCATAGTCCAACATTTGGCGGTTCGTGACATTCGTATGAATATAAGGTTCAATAGCCCCGACAAGTCTAGGTAACCTTGAGACACCTGAGAGTGTAAGGAGTTCGTCTTTTAAAATCGAGAGAACCTCCTGTTGTCTGCGTACTCTGCCAAAGTCATTCTCATGATCACTTCGAAACCTCACATAATTTAACACTTCTTGTCCATCTAGCGTATGTACTCCAGGTTGGAAGTCGATAAGATCTTTACCACTACGGTAAAACATTCTTCTTTGAATGTCCACTTCGATACCATCGGGTGCAACAATATCAACAATTCGTTCAAAGCCTTTAAAATCAACTAATGCATAGTAATGTAGATCAATGTGAAAATTTTCTTTGATTGTTTGACGAAGTAATTCAGGACCACCAAAGAAAAAGGCACTGTTAATTTTATTATTTCGATATCCGGGTATTTCTACATAACTATCCCTCATTAAAGAAACAAGTTTAGCCGTTCCTTTTTTCGGATGGTATTGTGCAATCATGATTGTATCCGTTCGTGCTGGTCCTTCATCGCTAGTATCGATCCCGACAAGAAGGACATGGATATATTCGTCTGGGATTTCATCTGCTTGAAATTCAACTTCAGAAAATTGTTGGTTTTTCTTTGTTTCGTCTATCAAACGAAGGGATTCTTGCCTACCGATATTGTATTGGTGCTTCACATAAGCTGCAACAGAAACGATGCCTAGAAAAAATGTTAAAAAAACGAGTATAGCTATTTTTATATTTCTTTTTTTATCACTTGCCAAATCATTTCACCCCAATCAATCTCAATTATAACAGAGAATAGACCTATACCATATTTATTTAGGATTTATTAAAATCTTTCGTTTTATTCTCGGTCCTCAGACGGAGAATAAAACCAACCACTGACTGTTCTTTTCTATTACAACCATTCCTTATAATTGACTTAAAGACAAAAGGAAAGGTTGATGAGAATGAAGCCACTATTTGAGATCGATGGTATATCAAAGGTTTATAAAAAAGGTAAGGTGAAAGCGAATGACGATATTTCTTTTCAAATTTTAGAAGGGGAGATTATTGGATTATTAGGGCCAAATGGTGCCGGTAAATCAACCCTAATAAAGCAAATCGTTGCTCACCTAGCACCTTCCGTAGGTGAAATCCGTTATAAAGGTAAAAATGTTTTAAAGCAAGCAAAAACAATCGCAAGAGAAGTTTCATTTTATGCTCAAGAACCATATTCGTTAACAACATTAAAAGTAATCGAGGCACTTGTGTTCACCGGAAGACTTCGAGGACTTACAAAACCGGAAGCGATAAGAGAAGCTGAGATTCTTTTAGACCAGCTCGATATTCAAGATGTAAAGGGGAAACTAATAAAAAATATATCAGGTGGACAAAAACGCTTAGTAGGAATAGGTACAGCGCTAGTAGGTAATTGCCCGGTTTTAATTTTAGATGAACCAACGAATGAACTAGATCCGAAAAAACGGAAAATCGTCTGGGAGTTATTGAAAGAACGTAACAAGCAAGGAACGACGATTTTACTCGTTACCCACAACATATTGGAAGCTGAACAAGTCGTTGATCGAGTAGCTGTTATTAATCACGGCAAACTTTTGGCTGTTGATACTGTGTCAAAACTAAAGGAAAGAGTTGATCAGCGCTTAAAGTTAGAGTTAACGATAAAAAATAGTCACTCACTAAATGTTATGAACCAACTAAGTGCCCTAGGGATTGTTAAAGAAAACACAGGTCGTAAAATTCAAGTACTTATTGATAAAGAAAAGTTGAGTCAACTTTTTCAGTTCTTAGAGTCAGGTCAAAATGAAGTCGAGGAATTTTCATTAATTCCGCCAAGCTTAGAAGATGTGTATTTTCATATTGACATAGATAAAAAAGAAAAGGTGGTTTAACATGAGTGAAAAGCAAAAAATAATCAATCAGGTATTTATTGAAATTAGTATCCTTTTTAAAATACAGCTTTCAATTATAAGAGAACAATGGGCATTTATTTTTATTTTGGCCTCTTTGTTTCCTTTTACAACACTAATGTTTTTGAAATTTTATACAATAGACCCTACACAAGACATGATGATTCGCATCATCATTGGTAATATGCTTTTTGCGCTAATTATTATGGGGCTCAATGTAATGGCTCAAGAAATATCGTGGCAAAAGCACCAAGGTCACTTTACTTTTTATGCATCGCTTCCAATCCGGAAAATTAATTTTGTATTAGCAAATTTATTTAGAGGGATGATTATTAGTTTACCGTCATTTGTCATATTAGCGGGAATAGGACAAATCGTTTATGGCATTCAATTTCATTTTAGTCTATGGCTCATACCTGTTGTTTTATTAACGACTACGAGTGTCGTAAGTGTCGGTGTTTTTATTGGCTTTTGGTCACCGAATCATCAGTTAACAAACCTACTTGTTCAAGGATTAGTGATGATCATAGGATTTATGACACCTATGATGGTTGATATGACACAACTTCCGGTAATTCTCCAATGGTTTTCTTACCTGGTTCCAACGACGTATGCTTCTGATGCCTTGAGGAACCTATTAACAACAGGAATGACACTAGACGTTGCTAGGAATGGTTTGTTATTACTCGCTTATTCAATCGGAAGTTATGTATTAATTTTAAGGAAAATAAATTGGAGAGTCACAGCATAATCTTTATAAATGAAGAGTTGTCCAGTAATCTAATCGTGAGTAATTTCAACTTATAAAAAAAAAGAAAAATACTTCAAATCACTATTTTGACAATGATAAAATAGAGAAGAAGACAAGAAAATTTACTAGCAAATGAGGAATAGTTATGTCAAATAAAATGTTTGGTTTCATTATTTTAGTCATCGGAGTTTCGTTTTTATTGGTTAATATCGGATACCTTGATATGAATATTGCACAAGTGATTACGACCTATTGGCCAGTCATCGTTATTTATTATGGCTTGAAACACACACTTAGAGGACTTGTATACTTCACGAAGATGCTAGGAAATGGTAGATGGCGCGTGAGCAAATTATTCTGGGGGATATTAACTCTTGCTATTGGTTTAATTTTACAAGGTAACAAGCTAGGATACTTTGAAATAAGTTTGGGCCAATTTTGGAGTTGGTTATGGCCAGTATTAATTATTTACTTTGGACTATCATTATTATTTAATCGAAATTCCGACTTAGTTGTGATTGACATGAGTAAAGAAGAAGGTGAAGTCGACGTTCATAAAAAAAACCAAAAAACAGCACATAGATCTAAACGTAAACAGCTAATTGGTGATATTAAAATGGGATCGACGCCATGGCTAATTGATGATTTAGATATGTGGGTTGGGGTTGGCGATATTTCAATTGATTTAACTACAGCAATATTAAAAGAAGGGGTAAATCACCTTGATCTATCTGGATGGGTAGGTGATATAAAAGTCATCGTACCTAATCATGTTGCAAGTGAAGTAAACGTCGAAGTAAAACTAGGTGATGTTAACATTTTTAATAATCGTCAATCTGGAACAAATCGTAAAGTTTCATATCGGAGTGAAGACTATGAATTCGCTGACAAAAAGCTACGAATCTCAATTAGTATGTCTATTGGCGATATTCGAGTAAAGCGTGAAAGTTAAGATGGAAAATCAAAAAGAAAAGAAACTAACAGGGATTCAATGGAAGTTGTTAAACACACAATGGAACATTCTTTTAATCGTAATCAGTGTATTTGTTTTAGGGATCATGCTACTAGCTACTGTTATTCAAATGATACCCGAATTAAACGACTCATTTGAAAATTTGACCAACATTACAATTTTTTCTGGAAAATTTTTTGTTATTATTTTTAGTTTAACAACGTATGTATTTATCGTCTTATTAGTTGTTTCAATTCTCTATACTCTGCCGTTTGCCAGGTACGTAAAAAAACAATTAGAACAATTAATAGATACAGCAACGAGCTTTACAAGGGGGAAATTATCAGAAAGAGCCCCTATCTATGAAATTAGTGAACTAGCGCTTCTTTCTAGCCGATTTAATGCGATGGCCACACATTATGAAAAGCAAGTAAACTCATTACAAAAACTACTAAATGAAAACTCCAGCCTGCTTCAACAAGCACAACAAGCTGCTTCATTGGATGAAAGAAGAAAGTTAGCTAGAGACTTACATGATGCAGTTAGCCAACAATTGTTCGCAATCTCTATGACGATGGCAGCTTTACCGAAACTGATTGAACGCAATCAAGAACAAGCGAAAAGTGGATTTTACCAAGTTGAGAAGATGGTAAATAGTGCTCAACAAGAATTACGTGCACTAATTATGCACCTCAGACCAGTTGATTTAGAGGGGCGTTCATTCCGCCAAGGATTGCAAGTGCTCCTAGATGAATTAAAAACGAAAAACAAGCATTTAACGATCGAATGTCAACTTAAACATACAGCAACCATTCAGCTAGGGATAGAAGACCAACTATTTCGTGTACTTCAAGAAGCCATTTCTAATATGTTACGACACTCGAAAGCAAAGCGTTTTTCTGTTAAATCGTTTGAAAAAGAGGATCGTCTATTTATTCACATTGAAGACGATGGGGTAGGTTTTACAGTCAAGCAGCATGATCACGCAGGGTATGGGCTAGAAACAATGAGAGAAAGAATGATTGAACTTGGTGGGGGGTTAACGGTTATTTCATACCCAAATAAAGGAACGAAAATTGAAATGATTGTTCCCCTGAAATATTGATGGGAGTGAAAAGAAGAGTGCTAGAAAATATTAAAGTAGTCATTGTGGATGATCATGAAATGGTAAGAATGGGATTAAAGATGTACTTAAGTAATGAAGATGACATAGAAGTTATTGGTGAAGGTTGCAACGGTGAAGAGGCAATAAAACTAGCGAAAGAACTCACTCCGGATATTATTTTAATGGATTTAAAAATGGAAACAATGGATGGCATTGAAGCGACTAAGCAGATAACAGCTTCTAATAAAAATGTTAAAGTCATTGTCTTAACAAGTTACATTGATGATGATATGGTATTTCCTGTGATCGAAGCGGGGGCGTTTAGTTATTTATTAAAAACAACGAATGCTAATGAAATTGCATTAGCGATTCGAAAAGCTCATCGTGGAGAAGCGACAATCGAATCAAAGGTTGCAAGCGCGATGTTTAACAAAATGAAACAAGAGAAACCAAAGCATAATGTCCTTACCAAAAGGGAGATAGAGGTTCTAAGTCTTTTAGGAGAAGGGAAAAGCAACAAAGACATTAGTGAACAACTCTTTATCGGAATCAAAACCGTGAAGACGCATGTCAGTAATATTCTCTCGAAACTAGAGTTAGAGGATCGGACTCAAGCTGCAATCTATGCGAACAAAAATGGTTTAGTAGATTAATTGGATAGGGGCTGTCCCAAAAGGTGATTTAACCTTTCGGCCAGCCCCTACTTTTTCTGTTTTACTTTAATTCCGTCCTCCGACTTACTGTTTAGCGACTTCCTATTCAACTGGTTTTGATTTCGTTTCATGAATCCCATCATTCATAATTGGTGACAGCGCATTTGCAACTATATATCGAGTCATGTAATAGACTAAGAAAGTGTGTTAAAATAATAGATTAGAAGAATGTTTTTCAAGAGGTGTAGACGTGTGGCAAAAGTAATATTGGCTGAAAAACCATCGGTTGCTAAAAATATTGCAGAGGCATTAAAGATCAGACATAAAAGAGATGGATACTTTGAAGGTAATGGTTATTATGTAACGTGGGCATACGGGCACTTACTCCAGCTTTATGATGCAAAAGACTATGATCCCAAAATGGCTAGTTGGAAGTTAGAAAACTTTCCATTCATTCCTTCGCGGTTTCAATACAAAGTAAAAAGTAACCCAAAAGACCGAGAAAAGACTGATCGAAATGCAGAGAGACAATTAAAGGTTATTTACCAATTAATAAAGAAACCAGATGTAGATGGTGTAATATCTGCCTGTGATTACGATCGTGAAGGTCAAATCATTGGAGATACAGTCATCTATAAATTAAAAACAGAAAAACAAGTCTATCGGTTGTTACTGAACGAATGGACGCCTAGCGAAGTGTTAAAAGGGCTAGAAAAACTCAAACTTAATAGCGAAATGAAACCATTGCAAGATGCTGGGATTAGTAGACAATGGGCAGATTGGTTAATAGGCATTAACTTAACCTCTGTTGCGACACTACAGTATCAAAAAGGGAAGGGTAAAGCATTGAATATCGGCAGAGTACTTTTACCGACCTTAAAAATTATTTATGATCGTGATAAAGAAATCGAGACATTCGTTGAAGAAGAGTACTTTAAGTTAGTGGCTAAGTTCAAAACGCAAGCTGGTGATGAATTTGAGGGGATTTACACTGACAATAAGCAACAAAAATTCAATCGAAAAGAAACCCTCGAACAAATAAAAGCAGCACTCGAAAAAACGGAGCAAGCAAAGATTGTAGATAAAACTGTCGAGAGAAAAAAGGAATATCCCCCTTATTTATTTAATTTATCGAATTTGCAAGGCTACATTACGAGTAAGTATAAAGGCTGGAACTCGAGCAAAGTTCTAAAAGTAGCTCAATCCCTTTATGAGAAAAAGTTTATCACTTATCCACGTACCGCTAGTATTGTACTTGAAGAAAGCCTTGTTGGAAAAGCCAAAAAGGTTCTTGATCTCATGATAAAAGGATTACCATATGAACAAGACGTTCAATTTAAAAAGTTAAAACGAGTCTTTGATAATTCGAAAGTTGATAGCCATAGTGCAATTATTCCGACTTATCTTGTTCCTAAAACATTGACCAGTGACGAACAAATCGTCTATCAAGCGATTAAAAATCGCTTTATTATGCAGTTCATGCCAGTTGCACAATATGATGAAACAATACTTATAACAAAAAGTGAAAAAGAAGCGGTCTCAGGTGACTTTGTATCCAAAGGCAGGGTACAAATTCTCGAGGGATGGAAGCAAGTTGAGAAGATTGTATCAAAAGAAACAATTTTACCTGCTGTATCTTTACACGAGAGTGTCAGTTTAATTCAACACACAATTACTAATCATCAAACAAAACCTCCAAAGCCACATACTGAAAAAACGTTGCTTAAAGTGATGGAGACTTGTGGAAAAGGCGTGGGCGATACCGAAAGTGAACAAATGATGGAAGCAATTCTAAGTGGGTATAGCATTGGGACTCCAGCAACTCGTGCTGATACGATAAAGAAGTTACAAGACGTAGGATACATTTCTGCGATTCAAAAAAGTTTAGTCTGTACAGAATTAGGAAAAAAACTCGTAGAGACATTCCCAATAAAAGAATTATTTGACTTAGAATTTACCGGTCGTTTAGAAAAAGCTCTTTCGGATATCGAAAAACAACAAACAACAAAAGAGCAATTTTTGCAGTTTATTACAAACTTTACGATTAAAGCAGTTCAAGACATAAAAAACAGAGAAATAGTCATTCGTGAGCTTGAACAAAGTCAACAATCAAACGAGCGACTAGGGAAATGTCCAGTTTGTCAACATGACATTATCGAAGGGAAAAAAGGATTCGGTTGCAGCAACTGGAAAAGAGGTTGCAAGTTTGTTATCTGGAAAAATGATAAGTTTTTAGGATCATTTAAAAAGAGACCGACGAAAACAATGGTAAAAACATTGCTTACTAACGGTGTTGTGCAAACGAAAGGTTTAACAAGTAAAAACGGCAAAAAATTCACTGCAAACTTGCGTTACGTAAAAAATGAGAATAATGACTACTTTAGTTGGAAAATGGAGTTTTAGTAATTTTTGCTTTTCTTTATTCGAAAAGTAGAGTAAAATAACTTAGAAGTTGACAATTGATGAATATTAAAATAAACTGAAAATACTGAAAAAAAGTTTTAGACGGAAAAATAATAGCTTTAACCAAAGTTTCATAAAACTAGGGTTAGAGAAATTGTTTGAAAAGACTAAAACAATCTGTTTGTTAATTAAATTTGGTAGCTTACGTAAACACTATCACTAGTGACTACTGCAGAGGCCAACGTTGATGTAATACCGTCATCGTTGGTCTTTTTTGTATGAGCCAGCAGACAAAAATCCTGAGCCCTTGGTATTCTTGACTTTATTTAATAG
>CAZIRM010000047.1:0-13306 GCA_964541705.1 uncultured Bacillaceae bacterium
GGTTAGTACAAGGAGGATATACATATGAAAAAAGGTAGTATTTCATTTGAAAACGGAGAAAAAATTGTTATTGAATTTTTTCCAGAAGCACCAGGGACAGTAGAAAACTTTGAGAGCCTTGCAAACAAAGGTTTTTATAATGGATTAACATTTCACCGCGTAATACCTGGGTTTGTTGCTCAAGGTGGCTGTCCTCATGGGAACGGCACAGGTGGTCCAGGTTATACAATCAAATGTGAAACAGAAGGTAACCCACATAGACATGAAAGAGGGTACCTATCCATGGCTCACGCAGGTCGTGACACAGGTGGAAGCCAATTCTTTATTTTATTCGAGCAACAACCTCACTTAGACGGTGTGCATACCGTTTTCGGTAAAGTTGTTGAAGGTATGGATGTTGTAGACCGAATCCGCCAAGGTGATGTAATGAGCGAAGTTAAAGTTTGGGAAGAATAATACTTGAATAAAAACTTAACCGAGACTTGGTTAAGTTTTTTTCTTGACTAAATATAAAGATAGGTTCCTGTAATCGAGAGTCTGTAAATGAGGACATCTGCGATAATGATCTAAAAAAATAATTAAAAGTTGACGAGCAAGTTGGAAAGAGATAAACTATAGTAAGTTAAATGATTCACAAACAACTTAATAGCTACTCAAAATGAGTACCTTCGGGGGTCGGGTGAAATTCCCAACCGGCGGTGATGAAGTTAAACTTCTTAGCCCGCGACCCATTTTACATTGTAAAATGGCTGATTTGGTGAGAAACCAAAGCCGACAGTAAAGTCTGGATGGAAGAAGGGTTATGAAGAACGGACAGTTGTGCATACATTTTTGTACACAACCCGTTTATTTATCAATGAATGAACAACCCCCTAAGAGTAATGCTTAGGGGGTTTTATTAATTGAAAAGGAATGAAGTACGATGAATGATGCTTCATATATGAAACTGGCTTTAGATTTAGCAAAAAACACGTTAGGACAAACGTCGCCTAATCCAGTGGTTGGTGCAGTTGTTGTCAACAACGGTGAAATAGTTGGAATGGGTGCGCATTTAAAAGCAGGAACAGAGCACGCGGAAGTTCATGCAATTAGAATGGCAGGTGACCGAGCAAAAGGAGCGACAATTTATGTCACGCTTGAGCCTTGCAGTCACCATGGAAAAACACCACCATGTGCAGATCTTCTGATCGAAAAACAAGTGAAAAGGGTAGTGATTGCTTCTGTAGACCCGAACCCAGTTGTAGCAGGAAGAGGAATAAAAAAGCTACAAGACGCATGCATAGAAGTCACTCCCGGTGTCTTGAAAGAAGAAGCTGACGAGCTAAACAAAATGTTTTTTCATTACATTGTCAAGAAAACTCCATATGTAACGTTAAAAACAGCCACTAGTTTAGACGGGAAAATTGCAACTTCAACTGGAGAAAGTAAATGGATCACAGGACCTGAAGCAAGGGAAGATGTCCATCGCTTAAGACATCAACATGATGCAATTCTCGTTGGCATTGGCACCGTATTGGCTGATAACCCATCATTAACAACACGAGTAAAAAGCGGCGGTAAAAACCCGATTCGAATAATATTAGACCATCAACTACGTACGCCACTAGATGCGAAAATCGTTACCGATAAAGAAGCACCAACGTGGATCGTTGTGTCTAGTCTAGTTACAGAAGAAAAAATTCGCCTCTACGTAGAACAAGGTGTAAAAATAATAAAATACACTCATGAAAAAATTGAAATAAACACATTATTAACACTCTTACTGGAAAACGGGATATGTTCGGTCTTTGTTGAAGGGGGAAGCATGGTAAATGATGCGTTTCTCCGTTCAAAAATGATTAACGAGGTTATCACCTATATCGCTCCAAAAATTATTGGAGGTTCAAATGCACCATCTTCTTTTGCAGGAGAAGGAATTCATGAATTAAATCAAGCACTTCAATTAAAAATAAAATCAGTAGAGACTGTTGGCGAAGACATTAAGATCGTTTCGATGAAAAAGGAGGGATAAAATGTTTACTGGAATTATTGAAGAAGTAGGAACAATTGAAGAAATAAAACAATCGGGTGACGCAATTCGAATGACAATACGCTCTCATAAACTTCTTTCAGATGTCCATCTCGGCGATAGTATTGCGGTTAACGGAGTTTGTTTAACGGTTACAACGTTTGATCAAAAAAGATTTAGTGTTGATTTGATGCCAGAGACGGTAAGAGGAACGAGTTTAAGACAATTAAAGCGTGGCTCTTCTGTTAACCTAGAGAGAGCAATGGCTGCTGGCGGCCGTTTTGGTGGTCACTTTGTATCGGGACATGTGGATGGTATTGGTGAAATTAAAAGAAAAGAACGCGACAATAATGCTGTTTACTATGAAATTAAAGTGAATGACACGTTAAGAAAATATATCTTAATGAAAGGTTCGATTGCTGTTGATGGAACAAGTTTAACGGTTTTTGGCGTAACAGACGATACATTTACAATTTCTATTATCCCACACACGATTGAGGAGACAATTATCGGACAGAAAGGTCCTGGCGATATTGTAAACATCGAGTGCGATATGTTAGGAAAGTATATTGAGCAGTTTATTGAGCAACGTTATAGTAAACAAGAAAAAAAATCATCTCTAACTTCTAGTTTTTTAGAAGAGCACGGATTTAAATAGGATAAAGTAGGGGGTATATGGATGTTTGATCCAATTGAAGAAGCGATTTACGAATTGATACAGGGAAATGTTGTTATCGTATGTGACGATGAAGACCGTGAAAATGAAGGAGATTTTGTCTCGATTGCTGAAAAAACGACCCCAGAAGTGATTAATTTCATGATCACGCATGGACGAGGGTTAGTTTGTACACCGATTACCGAGGAAAGAGCGAAGCAACTTGAACTTTTCCCAATGGTAGACCATAATACTGATCCTCACGGTACAGCGTTTACGGTCAGTGTAGACTATAAAACGACGACCACTGGTATTTCAGCACATGAACGTGCAGATACGATTCGCGCATTAATTGATGAGAAATCAAAAGGAACAGATTTTAAACGACCGGGGCACATTTTTCCACTTGTCGCAAAAGATGGTGGTGTATTAAGAAGAGCAGGTCACACTGAAGCTGCTGTCGATCTAGCAAGACTTTCAGGTGCTTCTCCAGCAGGAGTTATTTGTGAAATCATCAATGAAGATGGCACAATGGCACGTGTTCCAGATTTAAGGAAAATTGCCGATAAACACGGATTGAAAATGATTACAATCAAAGATTTAATTCAATATCGTAATCAAAAAGATAAACTAGTGAATCGTGAAGTTGAAATTCAATTACCAACCGAATTTGGTGATTTCAAAGCAGTTGGGTTCTCGAACATCGTTGATGGAAAAGAAAACATTGCCCTAGTGAAAGGTGAAATCAATCCCGATGAGCCAACGCTCGTTCGCGTCCACTCTGAGTGCTTAACAGGAGACGTATTAGGTTCGTACCGTTGCGACTGTGGGCCTCAATTACATGCGGCGTTAGCGCAAATTGAAGCAGAAGGAAAAGGGATTTTACTTTACATGAGACAAGAAGGTCGAGGCATCGGTCTACTTAACAAAATGAAGGCTTACAAACTTCAAGAAGAAGGCTACGATACAGTTGAAGCAAATGAAAAATTAGGATTTGCTGCGGACTTAAGGGACTATGGAATTGGTGCACAAATCCTACGAGATCTAGGCGTAAAAAAGATGAAGTTATTAACAAATAACCCTAGAAAAATCAAAGGTTTAAAAGGCTATGGCTTAGAAGTTGTTGACCGAGTTCCATTGCAGCTGCCTCACAACGTAAATAATGAAAAATATTTGCAAGCAAAAAAACAAAAGCTAGGTCACTTGTTACATTTTTAATATAATGATCATCAACATATAGTTTCCCCAAGATCGTCGTGCGAACGATATGTTGATTCATGTATATTTAATGATAAAATTCACTCAAAAAAAACTGAAATGAAAGAAACTAGGAGGAATACAGAATGGGTAACGTATTTGAAGGACATTTAGTAGGCACAGGTTTAAAGGTAGCAATTATTGTAGGAAGATTTAATGAATTCATTACAAGTAAATTATTGGGTGGAGCTGAAGACGCGTTAAAACGTCACGGTATCAACAGTGAAGATATTGATATTGCTTGGGTACCGGGCGCATTTGAAATCCCATTAATTGCAAAAAAAATGGCGGATTCTAAAAAGTATGACGCAATTATCACGTTAGGAACAGTTATTCGTGGAGCAACTCCGCACTTTGACTTTGTATGTAGTGAAGCAGCAAAAGGTGTTGCGACAGTTTCATTACAAAGTGGCATTCCAGTCATCTTTGGTGTTTTAACAACAGATACAATTGAACAAGCAATTGAGCGTGCAGGAACAAAAGCAGGAAATAAAGGTTGGGAAGCAGCTACTGTGGCGATTGAAATGGCAAACTTGTCTCGTACATTCTAAGAAAGATATGAATGAAAAGACCTTCAAAATCTGAAGGTCTTTTCATTTGAAATTATACATATGTCTAGCTCTAACGAATGTACTTTTTTGGAGAAGCTTATAGAGGTTTTGCTGAATCTAATAGGATCAATAGTGAATCTTTAATCATACTAAGAATCCGCGAATAAAAAGCTTTTTTAAAAAAATATGTAAGGACTGTCGGATTATGATACAATTTGTTTATAAATTTTCCACAAATCTTCAAGTTTTAGTAGTATAATGTAACTAGGTATACCCAGTTTATCCAACTTAGTGTTTGTTACATACTCAATAAGAAAAAGAATGGTTGAGGGATGAAAATGCTAATAAAGTATAAAAATTGTTACGAAAAGATCTCAATGGGATTGTTATCGTTATGCCCCGAAGAGAAGGATGTAAAGAGGTTACAAGAAACAATTAAAAAATATGAAATTGAGACCGATTGGCAGTTATACCTTTGGAAAGAAGAAAGTGATTTTGTAGGAATTGTAGGGATCCAAAGAAAAGAAAATGAAAGCGCTGTTTTAGAACATATATGTGTAAATCCATCTTACCGGAATGAAGGAGTAGGGAAGAAAATGCTAGATTGTTTGAATAAGATGGTGAAGGGAAAGCTGGAACCAGCCAATGATACGATTAACTTTTTCTTGAAGTGGAACCTAGAAGAAAAAGAGTAATGAGGAATTTATATCCGTCATTACTCTTTTCGCTTATTAAGTTCAAATAACCTTTGCTCTATAATCTTTGATCGATCGCGTAATATATGTTTGTGAATGATAAATGAATCTTTGCATTCCACTTCTTCATTCCATTTTATACCTTTTTGGAGTGAGAGGTGTTCACATTGCTGTATAAGCGCATCACTCTCAATCGGTAAATGAATAGATGAATAAGGTACTCCGTTTTCAATATTTCTTATTACATTCGTCAAGATTTGAAGAAGTTTATCTTTATGAAGACCGAAATCAACTAAGTTAAGATCTTTTCTTGAAAGAATCGTCTTGGCATTCGATAACTGCTTAATTGCTCCTTGAACGTTTTTCCTCCGATAATGATACATTCCAACAGCTAATTGAATAAAACCAACCCACACAATCTCTTTCTTATCACGCTCTTTCCAATAGTCTTCTAACACTTCATGACACTCAAAATAATCACGGAAACAATGGAAATGGATTAAATATTCTAAATATGGCAGGGGATACATGGTAGTCACCTCTTTAAAAGTCTAATAAAAAAGCCTTTAGGCACAGTTGTTTATCCTTAAAATATGCTATAATTTAATATTGATGCTGTAGATCAAAAATTATCGCTTTATAATCTCTTATTTTATAGAAAATTGGTGGGAAAATGCAATATAATGTTATTTTGGATTCTTTTGAAGGTCCATTAGACTTACTGCTTCATTTAATTAATAAAACAGAAGTCGATATTTATGACATTCCAGTCGCTAGAATAACAGACCAATACATGAGCTATATTCATACGATGCAAGAGCTAGAGTTAGATGTAGCAAGTGAGTATTTAGTAATGGCTGCGACATTATTAGCAATTAAAAGTCACATGCTATTACCAATACATGAAGAAGAACTTTTCTCAGAAGAGTATGAGTATTTAGATGAGGAAGACCCACGTGAAGAATTAATGAACCGACTAATTGAATACAGAAAATATAAAGAAGCAGCAGATGAACTAAAGCAACGTGAAAAAGAACGCGGACTAATCTATAGTAAAAGCCCAAGTGACCTTAAACCTTTTATAGATCTTGAGAAGAAAGAACCGCAAAAGATTAACGCTTCTTTATATGATGTACTGGATGCCTTCCAACAATTATTAAAGAGAAATGCGATCAAAGTGCCCAAACAAACAACGATTGATCGAGAAGACTTTCCTATTGATCGCAGAATGGAAGAGATTATTGATCATTTGAACCGTAACAACGGCAAATGTCGGTTCAACGATTTATTTCGTTATAACGAAAGAAGCAAAATCATTGTATCTTTTTTAGCGCTGTTGGAATTAATGAAAACGAAAAAAATTACATGTGTGCAAGAAGGTAATTTTGCCGATATTGTTATTTGGCAGTGGGAGGGTGAAGTATCTGTTGGATAAAGTTGAAATGAAAGCCATTATTGAAGGCTTGTTATTTATATCAGGAGAAGAAGGCATTAGTGAAAAACAAATCGTAGAAGTTTTACAAATTGAAAGAATCTGGGTAAAAGATTTAATTATTGAATTAATCGAAGAATACAGTAAAAATAATCGGGGTATGCAAATTGTTGAGTTGGCGGGTGTTTACCAGTTGACGACGAAGCAAGAACATGCGGTGTATTTTAAGCGTTTAATTGAATCACCTAGTTCTGCAACTCTGTCTCAAGCAGCACTCGAGGCGTTGGCGATTGTTGCTTATAAACAACCAATTACCAGAATTGAAATTGAAGAAATTAGAGGCGTGAAATCTGAACGCCCAATTCAAACATTAATGGCTAAACAAATGATTAAAGAAGTGGGTAGGGCGGAAGGGCCTGGACGTGCAATTCTCTATGGAACAACTCGCTCGTTTTTAGATCACTTTGGATTAAAGTCTTTAAAGGAGCTTCCCGATTTACCTGAACCTAAAGAAGGCAATGAGATTGAAGAAGCCGATCTATTCTTTGATCGTTTTCAAGAACAATTACTAGATTAACAGCCGTACCTAGGTGTATGGTTGTTCTTTTTTTAGTTTCTTAACAAAATTGTTGTTCTTGTGCCCTAGCGTTTTCACCTTTATTTACCACTAAAAATCCTTCTCCTTAAGAAGTATAGTAGAATTATAGATTGTTATCTTAAAAGGAGAGGTAGGCGGCAATGAAGCAAAAAACGTTCGCATTTATAGCTATTATTTTAATTATTTTGTTATCTTTTCAATTCATTGTAGAAGCATCGAAAGGCAATAATGGTAGAGGAAATCAAAAAACAACAACTAACGAAACAGTTGTTGTTGAAGATACAGAAGCACAATCTACAAGAGGGAATAGGAGAGGTAATAACAACTCTATACCAATAGAGGAAGAACTATTGATAGAAAAGGATGTAGAAAGCGGTATAACCATCCATGTCGTCCAATCCGGTGATACACTTTGGAGATTAGCATTACAATACAACACAACAATCGATACAATTAAAACGTTAAATAATCTTACTTCGGATACTTTATGGATCGGGAAGTACTGATTGTTCCAGCACCAACAGAAATAGAGGAAGAAAAACCGTCGCAAAAGAAAGAGCTAATGAAACTTGGCTACTATACGAAGTATTGGGCAACTGATAAGGGATCTTATGAATCATTAACAAGCTATCACTCTTATTTAAATACAATTGCAGTCACTTCATACGACGTAACTGCTAATGGAACGATTGAAGGGTTCGACGCAAGTGAGGCAGTCGAATTTGCAAAAGCAAATGGTATCAAACCTTTGGTCACGATCCAAAATAAATTTGATCCCGTTATGACAAACAAGATTCTTTCAAGTGCCTCACTTCGTACAACAACAGTTTTAAATATGCTAGAATTGGTACAGTCTAATGACTATGAAGGTATAAACCTAAATTTTGAAAATATGTATGCGTCAGATCGATCGAACTTTAATGAGTTTGTTAGAGAACTAGTTGAAGTATTCCATGAACATAACTACCCAGTGATTATTTCCGTCCCAGCTAAAACTGGCGATTTTCCAACGTGGGCATGGAGCGGAACATTTGAGTATCGCACAATTGGTGAGCTTGCCGACTATGTGCAAATCATGACCTACGATCAACACGGTTCATGGGGCGCGCCTGGCCCAGTAGCAGGTTTGAATTGGGTAGAGAATGTTCTTAAATACGCGACGAACGAAATTCCAGCAGAAAAGATTCTTATTGGCTTGCCAGCTTATGCTTACGACTGGAATTTAGATAAACCATCTGTGAACCGCGCATTAACTTGGAAAAATGTTCGTAACTTACTAAACACAACAAATGCAACAGTCCAATGGGATGCTGTCTCTCAATCACCATTTTTCCACTATACAGATGGGAATGGAGATCGACATACAGTATGGTTTGAAAATGAACAAAGTATTTCGTTAAAAGCAGAACTTGTTCATAAATATGAGTTAGGCGGAGTATCTACTTGGAGAATGGGACAAGAAGATGAAAGCTTTTGGAAAGCTGTTCACCAGGGGCTAGATCAATAATTGCAATAATAAAAGGTTTGTCTTTAAATAGACAAGCCTTTTTAAAATCGTATAGATTTAAAGCGATGAAGTTTACTATAACGCTTTTGAAGCTAGTTATTCAGTAACACCGAAGAAATCGGTCACCAATGAAGCGTGTTTTAACGAAGTTACAATAAAAGTGGTCACCAGACAGACATCCTCTGTCTGCCCCCAATTTAAAGTACCCCTCTTTTTATCGTTTTAAAATGCACACTCATGCGAACTAGGCATATAGTAAATCGAGAATATATGACGGAGGGCTACTATGAGTGAACATATCGTTACTACGTATTATCATGAATTGCTGTCGTGGGTAAGAGAAGCTCAACAAAACGTTGAAGTCATTGATCACGAGGAGCGTTATAGTGAAGGGGATACTACACACCTCGCTTTAACCAATTTAGAAAAAAATCTAGTTGAGTTAGGGGAAGCAGATTTTACTTACAGTGACCTGCACAAGCTATCAGAAAAGGCAAATGAAATCTATGAAAATATTCTGAGAAAAGAATCAAAGAATAGGGTTGAGATTGGACAACACCGCCTACCTCCTTTGCCATATGGTTACAATGCTTTGGAGCCTTATATAGCGGAAGAAATAATGAGGTTACACCATACAAAGCACCATCAATCTTATGTTGATGGGTTGAACAAGGCGGAAAAAGAAATGAGAAAATCACGCGAAAAAAATGATTTCGACCTGATTAAACATTGGGAGAGAGAGGCCGCCTTTAACGGGGCAGGCCATTATTTACATTCAATCTTTTGGAAAGTAATGAGTCCAAAGGGTGGTGGGCAACCGAAAGGTGCATTAGCTGCCCAGATTAACAAAGACTTTGGCGACTTTAAAAAATTCAAGCAACACTTCTCTGAAGCCGCCAAAAAAGTAGAAGCTGTTGGATGGACGATTCTTGTTTGGTCTCTGCAAGCAGAAAGATTAGAAATACTGCAGGCGGAAAAACATCAGAACTTAAGCCAATGGGATATTGTCCCACTCTTACCTCTTGATGTTTGGGAACACGCTTATTATCTACAATACAAAAACGAAAGAGGATTATATGTTGATAACTGGTGGAATGTTGTAAATTGGGATCACGTTAGTCGTCGCTTCGATAAAGCAAAACGATAAAATAGAACAAAAGAGGGAGTTGACCATTACTTTGTTTGTAAAGTGAATAGTCAACTCCCTCTTTGACATGAAGATTTTGTTAAAAAGGGTTACTGTTCAAAAAGACTTAGGATGTACTGCTTTAAGTCAACAATTCTATGATTTTTGAACTCTTTATCTGTACCGGAAATGATTAATGCTGTATTAGTATCGTTTTTATGAATACCTCCATGTTCACCGCCATCCACGTGAACTGGCGCACCCTCACTAAAGAATGAATGCCCTGGTCTTGCAGTCAAGATTAATGTAGGTTGATCATGGGTGTGTAGTGCTGAGTACAAATGGTTCAAAACGTCAGGGTAATCGTTATAGGTAAGTGAATCGTTACTAATCGTAATATCTACAATCTTCTCGTCACCTTCAATTGACCATTGTTGGGTATACGTATCCTTGAATTTGTCGTTAGGTCTAAAAGAGAATGAAGACACAGAAAACGGCGAACGCACTTTTACCCAACCGTCTTCGATCCAAGCAGCTAGTTCAATTCGTTCGTCCATAAGTGCCATTTCTGCCAATTCTTCTAAATGGTTCAAGTGATTTGGTGCAATCACATAAGTCATTCGGTGATTATTAGCAAAACCAATGTCATACTGATGGATATCTTCAGAAATAGGAGCGATGGTAAGGTCACGATAAATCGTTTCTAGGTCAATTGTTAATAAACTTTCGTCATCAACCAATTTGTCCTGTCCGTGATCTCCTAAAATGATAAAGACATTTTCTTCTAACGCTTGTTCCCAACTATCATAACTATTAAGGATTTCTTGAAAAAGTGTCTCTGCCCGTTCGAACCCTCTTAAATAATGAGGGCTATGGACGTGTGCTTCGCGGTCAAAATCTGGTAAAAATATAGCTAAGAAATCAGGTTGTTCACCGGCTTTAATTAACGCTTTTGTTGCTTCTACTGAATAGGCATCATTTAAGCCGAATTTGTGAAAAACAGAATCAGGTAACTGTAATTCTTGGACGGCTTTCGGTTCAACTAACTGACCAAAACTTAGAATATCAGGTCCTTTTGTTTGAATTTCTTCTGGTAAATCTAGTGCTTCTTCAAATAAAGACGGAACACTGACAGAATGTGATTTTGGACCACGATAGATGATGAAGTTTACTGCTCCAGTAGAGTAGCCAATTTTATTTAATTCTTCAAAAATGGTAGGTGTATGTTTATTTAAGTGTATATTATTTAAGTGGTAGAGCGAATCTTCTATCGATTGATCTGGATCAAGTTTGATCATTTTTTCAATCGATGTCCCGTAGTCGATATAACGATTTTCAGCAAAGTTATACCAATTGAGTCCTGGTATTCCATGCTTATCAGGCATTTCTCCCGTTAATAATGAACTTTCAATGACAACCGACATCGTTGGAAAAGGAGCAACCAGCTCTTTATAGTATTGACCATTCTCAATGAGGAAGTTGAGTGAAGGAATTGTTCCTTTTTCTCTCGTACGGTCAATGATCTTCGATGTCATTGAATCGATCATCACGAGTACTACTTTCTTTTGTGGGTCTTTACTGCCTTTTTCAAGTGCTTTTATCGATGCACCATCTTCTTCTGTTTGCTGGCAACCTGTTGAAAAAAGAATAATAACCAAGGTAAAAACTATCCATACTTTCCGCAATTATAATTCCCCCTTCCCAGAAAAATGTGTATACTTACTATTTTCAATGAAGGGTATTCTTATCCGTTTCTTTATAAAGCGTTTGCGAAAATAGCTTATTTTAAATGTGGGAGTTAACATAATATAAGACTCATCCTATTCACTCAAGGGGCTAACTACTAGGAGTTGAAAAAGGAGATCTTAAAGTTTGTATGGAGCTTTGTAAGATATATAAATTCGATTATTTTTACCCACTTATTAGTTGGAATTCTTTCATCAGTCGATCGAGCTTAATTAAAAGTACTTCAGAAGCCGCTATCATCTTACCCACGTCCCCCGTTTTCTTATCAACATCACCTGTAAATACAGTTTTTATTTTTCCATCACGTGTCAGCCAATATTGATGTAAATAGTGCGTAAAAAGGTTTGAGAACTGCTGAATGAGCTGGAGTTGGTCATTTGAAAAATAACTCTCTAATTTCGTTATTTCATTTGTAAGCAACCGAGGTGCTCGTTCAATTCGTTTAGCGTGAGGCCCTGTCGTTTGTTTGTGAACGGCATTACGAACCGTAAACATTTGCAAAAGTAAGGTAGATGTCACCTCTTCTAAAAGCTGCTCCTCAATTTGTACTTTGTTTGTCTGGTCCTCTGTCTGAACTACTAAATTGTCTGGTTTTTTATTCGTTTTTATAAGTATCAAGATCGATACAATAAATGTCAGCAAGGTAAAGAACGAGGTAAAAAGTAATAAATAAAAAGTCACCGTAATCACCCTTATACGAGTTTTCTTTTACTGTACCATATTAAACAAAAAATGGTCAGGATAATTCGTTTGTTTTTTTACATCTTAAAAGTGAACTATGTTCAAAAAACGTATTTAGGGAGGACATATAAATGACTGTTGCATCTCAAGTAAAACAAACGTTAGCAGGGTTAAAAAGCGCTCAAGCCAGTCTTGAAGGATTTGCTCTTCAAACGGAAAACCAACAGGCTAAACAAATGTTTGAAAACATGGCTCAGCAAACACAAACAATTGTTGATACATTGGCACCGCGTCTTCAAGAAATTGAACAAGAAGAACCACAATACAAAAACTAATCACACTAAGAGGGTTGTCGCACTGACGGATTGCCACAACCTTCATTTTAAAAGATAGGATTGTATAAAATTCTGAAGTTATACTACCGTCTAGCTTCAAGACGCTTCGGTGAATTGCTTTTGCGACGAGCAAACGAAGTGGCGCAGGAGCGGGCGTCATCGGCTCGATCATTTCGGTCCGCCCCTTGCGTTTTTCTTACAACTTTCATATTACATAAAAAGTAACCTTTTGTTTAAAAATAGAAGAAGATTTAACTATAAAAGTGGGTGAGGATAAATGATAAACAATAAACGTTTCATTTATATTTGGGTTATGTTAGCTCTATTTGTTTCAGGTTGTAACATCGGGAGTCAGGAAGTCAGGCCTTTATCTATTGGAAATAAAGGGCCAATAGAGCAAAATAACTCCGATGAAGCAAAGCAAATCGTCTTGTCGATGGAAGAAGTAATAGAAGTGAAAGGTGTAAGTGAGAATAAAAACATTTATTTAGCTGCAAAGGTTGGGCAGTTTGATCGTTTCTTTTTGCGTTCAATTCGAAAAGATGCACATGATAAAGTCAAGAAACGATTCCCAAATGCAAATGTCCATGTTTCAACGGACAAGAAGGTGTTTATGGAGTTGGAAGAATTGGAAAGAAAATTATCAAACAATGAGATAGATGAAAAAGAGTTCAAAAAAGAATTAAAAAAAGTTGAGGAGTTTATGAAGGGTTAA
>CAZIRM010000048.1:0-13259 GCA_964541705.1 uncultured Bacillaceae bacterium
GATGATTCTGACACGATGATTGAAGTAATTCCTAATTTACTTCGTAATATTATTATTTCTTATGAAAAGGCAAGTGAACAAGGAGAAGAATATCAACATTCACTAGATAGGGAAGTTGGCTTTTTAGCAGTTCACGGGTTTTTGCATCTATTAGGGTACGATCATATGAATGAAAGTGATGAAAAAGAGATGTTTACTAAGCAAGAGGAAATTTTAAAGGCCTATGGACTTCAAAAATAGTCATCATCGCTCACTTAAACGTTTTCTCTGTAGTTTTAAATATGCAAAGAATGGAATTTTTCATGCTTTCTTTCATGAACAAAACATAAGAATTCAATGTTTCATTGGAATTGTCATGATGTTAATCTCCTTTGCATTTGAAATTCCTCGGAGTGAAAAAATAATACTACTTGTAGTCATCGGGGTTGTTATTTCATTAGAACTCGTGAATACAGCTATTGAAAGGGTCGTAGATTTAGTGAGTCCGCAATTCCATCCTGTTGCGAAATTAGCAAAAGATGTTTCTGCGGGGGCAGTTTTATTATTTAGTTTGTTTGCATCAGTTATTGGGATAGTTATCTTTTACCATCCTTTGATTAAGTTTTTCTTTAGGCTTTGAGATTTAAATAAATGATTGTAAGTGAGGAAGGGAGGATGGCCATTATTTAAACAGCATAAAGCTAGTATTATAATGGTTTACTTGCTCATGTGGAGGAACTTTAAAACAAATTTGATTACTGGTTTTATCTTACTGTTGCCTGCAATTGCTACGATTTACATATTACAACTTCTATTTTCACTTATTGATCGCTTTTTGGGCGAATTCATCACCAATATTTTAAAAACGGTTGGTGTTCTAAAAAGACAAGGTGATTATTTATATTTTTTAGGGATTTATACTCCTTTTTCAGAACGACTGATAGGCATTGGTTTTATTCTGACACTTATCATTATTTCGGCAATTGGTTTCTTTCATACAAAAGAGAAACAAGCATATTTTGATCGTGTTGATGTTTTTTTTAGGAAAATCCCAATTGCTAATTACATTTACTCTTCTGTAGAACAGATGATTCACGCCTTCACTCAAGAACGCTCTTCTTTTAACAAAGTAGTTATGATTGAATATCCTAGAAAGGGAATGTTTACGCTAGGTTTTTTAACAGGAGAATCTAAAGGGGAAGTACAAAGAAGAACAAACAAAGAGTGTATCAATGTGTTCTTACCTACAACTCCTAACCCGACTTCTGGGTGGTTGGTACTAGTACCAGTTGAAGATGTGATCCTTTTAGATATGACGGTTGAACAAGGTTTGAAATTCATTATTACAGGTGGAGTCGTTGTTCCTCCCGATAAACACCTGTCTGAACAACAAGAGCGAATCGAAACAGAGGAACGAAAAGAAGAAAGTGAATTGGTTATTAACATAAGGAAAAAACGAAAGGAAGATCAAGATGGATAGAGAGCGGTTAATAGAAGAAGCTAAAATCGCAAGAGAAAAAGCATATACACCATATTCAAAATTTAAAGTAGGTGCAGCACTTGTTACAAAACAAGGGGAAGTGATCCATGGATGTAACATTGAAAATGCCGCATACAGTATGTGTAACTGTGCAGAGAGGACTGCAATCTTTAAAGCATATGCGGAAGGTAAAACAGAGTTTACGCATCTATGTGTTGTAGCTGATACGAAGAGACCTGTGCCACCGTGTGGTGCCTGTAGACAAGTCATTGCAGAGCTTTGCCCAAGAGATATGAAAATCATCTTAACAAATTTAGTTGGAGATATCGAAGAAACAACTGTTTCGCAAATTTTACCAGGAGCCTTTATGCCGGAGGATTTAAATGGATAAAAAAAATTATAAATCTGGATTTGTCTCAATTATCGGAAGACCGAATGTTGGGAAATCAACTTTACTTAACCATGTTATAGGTCAAAAAATTGCAATAATGAGTGACAAGCCACAAACGACTAGAAATAAGATCCAAGGAGTGTATACAGATGATGATGCACAAATCATTTTTATCGATACTCCAGGGATCCATAAACCTAAACATAAATTAGGCGATTTTATGATGAAAGTTGCTTACCAAACATTGCGGGAAGTTGATATTGTTCTTTTTGTTGTAGATGCAAAAGAGGGATTTGGGAAGGGAGATCAGTATATCATTGATCAACTTGAAAATGTAAAAACACCAGTCTTTCTTGTCATCAATAAGATTGACCAAATTCATCCTGATGCACTCTTTGAGACAATCGATTTATACCGTACAAAATACGACTTCAAGGAAATTATCCCAATCTCTGCCCTGCAAGGTAACAACGTGAATACGTTAAAAGAGCAAATTATTGGTTATTTAGAAGAAGGTCCACAGTATTACCCTGCAGATCAGGTGACAGATCACCCTGAGCGGTTTGTAGTAGCTGAATTGATTAGGGAAAAGGTGTTACATCTAACACGGGAAGAAATCCCCCACTCAATTGCTGTTGCCATTGAGCAGATGAAACCAAGGGAAAATGGAAATACAGTCTATATCGGTGCAACAATCGTAGTAGAACGAAGCTCTCAAAAAGGGATTATAATCGGTAAGCAAGGATCGATGTTAAAAGAAATTGGAAAACGAGCGAGGACCGATATTGAATCATTATTAGGAACAAAGGTCTTCTTAGAACTATGGGTGAAAGTGCAAAAAGATTGGCGTAATAAAGCATCTTATTTAAGAGATTTTGGATTTAGGGAAGATGAGTACTAAGACTAAAAACAAT
Organism: uncultured Bacillaceae bacterium; assembly: GCA_964541705.1. Taxonomy (GTDB): domain Bacteria; phylum Bacillota; class Bacilli; order Bacillales; family Anaerobacillaceae; genus Anaerobacillus. The sequence continues at coordinate 2,765 of CAZIRM010000048.1, forward strand.
GGCACTAGGCCATTGTTTTTTACTATCAAGATAAGCTAAAATATAATTAAACAGTGAATGTTTACTTGGTGTATTTATCCATTATTATATGAATTTTATTGACGCTTGATCTAGTCATCAAAAAAAAAATTAGCAATATTTCCTTAACATATTTTTTGCAAATGAGGTCAATCTACAGTTATAGTATCATCGTCTTCCAACAGCTTATTACAATCATTAATTACCTTAAGCGGAAAAATCCCTGCTTGATCCACGTTACTGAGTATACCGTGATAGATAATGATTCTCCATAGCATTAGGACTAGTGAGTTATCAGACGAGCCTTGAGCTTTTCTTGAAAGGTAAGAGAGTAAAAATGTCTGAAGTTATTTTAATTCTGGCTTCAGGACGCTTCTATGAATTGCTTTCTATGAAGTGTTGCGACGAGTAATGCAAGAACATTTCGCTTGTGAGCAAGGCGCTTACGCTTTCTTATTATACACATCAATCTTACAGTCACATTTTAGAGAAAGAAAAGAAAGGTGGATTTTCTATGTTAGATTTTTCCTGGAAAGTCTTTTCAATGACTGGTAACATCGATACGTATTTACTTTTGAAGGAGATTGAGAGAGAAACTGACGTAACGTCAGTAGAGTATACAGAGAAGCTGGAAGATATTACGATGAAAGATCATTGACTTTGTTTGCCATTTTAAAATGGTATGGTGATTTTATGTTACAGAAAGTTAAAGGGATCGTGATTCGAACGACAGATTACGGTGAGGCAAATAAAATATTAACCATTTTTACCGAAGATTTTGGAAAGATTGGGGTAATGGCTCGCGGTGCAAAAAAACCAAAGAGTCGTTATTCCTCTGTCTCACAACTATTTACATATGCACATTTTGTTTATCAAAAAACATCAGGTTTAGGCGTGTTAAATCAGGGCGAGTCCATATGTTCTTTTCAAAAAATTAAATCAGACATATTTTTGACATCACACTCTGCCTACATTGTTGAATTGGTCGATCGACTAACCGATTCACTAGAAAAAAACAGTTCATTGTTCCATACACTTCTTCAAACATTAAATTATATTAATGATGGGTATGACTATGAAATTCTAACACGCATATTTGAAGTAAAAATGTTAAAGCTAGCAGGAATTAGTCCGGAATTAGACCAGTGTTCCAAATGTGGATTAACAGAAGGGCTTACCGGGTTTTCAATAAAAGAAGGTGGAGTGTTATGTTCAAGGTGCAAACAAATAGATAGCAAAAATATTGAAATATCTATTGCTGTAACAAAGTTACTTCGGATTTTTTCTTCTATTGATCTAAATCGTCTAGGGAATATTTCAGTTAAGGATGCTACAAAACAACAATTGAAACAAGTGCTAGATGCTTATTATGAAGAATATTCAGGAATCCATTTAAAGAGTAAACGGTTTTTAAACCAAATCGACAAACTTAAATTTGATTCTTGACTTTCTACAAGGTATTCAGATGTTTTGCACAAGTAACTGTTGCCGCGCACCCATTGCTTCACTTGATCGACTGAAAAAGTGAGCTGACTAGAGTATTTGGGGAATAAAAAGTATGGATGAATGTCTATGCTTTTTATTTTTTTTATTAAAATAAAACTTCGAGCACATTAATGTATAGCTTACTGTTGAGTTATGCGACGAGTAACCCTAAGAGCACGTGGCTCGTGAGCAAGGCAACTTACGTTTTTTTAAGCCTACGTTTTGTCCCTCCGCCTTGCTACATCGGTGTAACTTATAATAAGTTTACCGCTAGTGATTGGGGTGAAATGCTCGTTAGTCGTCGTTTCTTCCACCACATATCAACACTTAGATAATCTTCAACCTCGTTTTAGACATCACAGAGTATCCTCTGTCACAACCCTAATTGACAAGAACATTTTTCAGTAAGAACAAATATTCGTGTGTTTTTTTGTCAAAATTCATAAAAAAATGTTGGCTAGATTTAAAAAATCAATTATAATGGACAATCGTAGGTACTTTTTTTGTTTATTTTGTTAAAGGAACAAATAAATTTTAAAAGTCAAGACTTTTTCTCATTTTTTTGGAAAAGATAGAGGTAGCGAGAGTTAATAAGAGTCAAATGCTTAAAGGATAGAGGATTTAACCAGGGGTTGTAGAATTATTTAATATGATAATTAAACAATAGTTGTTGATACTGACGTTTGTCCTGGTAAATCATTTTAGAATTCTGCCAACAATTTAAAATAATTTTGTCAAAATAAGAAGGGATTTAGCAAGTTTAATCGAATCTATATATACCTATTGCAAGTGTAGATAGAAAATGGTGATAAGAAATGGGAGTAAGGATTTCAGAAGAAAAAATAGAGCAGATTAGAAAATCTATTGACATTGTTGACATTATTAGCGAATATGTTCAATTAAAAAAACAAGGTCGCAACTTAATTGGATTGTGCCCGTTTCATGGTGAAAATACACCGTCGTTTTCAGTATCTCCTGAAAAGCAGCTATACCATTGCTTTGGCTGCAAAGCGGGTGGTAATGTTTTTTCTTTCATCAAAGACATTGAAAGTTATACATTTGTTGAAGCGGTAAAGGTTCTAGCAGATAAAGCAAAAATTAGCATCCCGGAGTTAGACGAGAGTAAAAAATCAGACGTACCAAATACTCGAGATAAATTTGTCGCAGGACATGAACTTGCAACCAAATTATACCATCATTTACTGAAAAATACGAATCAAGGACAAAGTGCGGCGAGTTATTTAGAAAAAAGAGGATTTACGAAAGAGATGGTCGAAACTTTTCAAATAGGGTTCGCACCAGACGCATGGGATACATTGGCAAACTTTTTTCAATCACGGCACATATCACCGTCTGAGATGGAACAAGCTGGATTATTAAACAGACGCGAATACGATGGGAAGTACTTTGATCGCTTTCGAAATCGAGTGATGTTTCCTATCTGGGACAAAGATGGCAAAGTGATTGGTTTTGGGGGTAGAGTATTAGGAAATGAACAACCGAAATACTTAAACAGTCCAGATTCTCCTCTGTTTAATAAGAGCTATATTCTATATGGATTTCATCTTGCAAGACCCGCAATTCGAAAAAAGAATCAAGCTGTATTATTTGAAGGCTACGTCGATGTCATTTCCTCTTGGAAAGCAGGCATTGACAATGGAGTGGCAACGCTAGGGACAGCACTTACAAATGAACAAGCAAAATTAATTCGCAGGAATGCTGAGACAGTTATTATCTGTTACGATTCAGACGGTGCTGGACAAAAGGCAACATTTCGTTCCATTCCAATTTTAGAACAGGCTGGTTGTTATGTGAAAGTAGCAAGTCTTCCAGAAGGTCTAGACCCGGATGATTACATTCAACAATATGGGGCAGACAGCTTCCGCAACACTGTTATCGGTAATAGCGTCACAACCATGACGTTTAAAATGAATTTTCTAAGAAAAGGGTTAAACTTAAACGATGAAGGGAATCGAATGAAATACATAGAGTTAGTGCTTTCTGAAATAAGTCGATTACCAAAAGCGATTGAGCGAGACCACTATCTACGTACACTTTCGAATGAATTTTCATTATCTCTAGATGCCCTAAAACAGGAGTTATATCGGATATATCGCCAACATAAAAATAGTGAGAATAGAAAACAAGTGAACAACGATACAAGAAGACAACACATTCAGCAAAAGCGATTGCTGCCTGCATTTCATAATGCTGAAAGAATATTGTTAGCTTATATGATGAAAGATAAAAGTGTGGCAAATAAAATCCAAGAGTCAATAGGTGGTAACTTTAATATCGATGATTACCATGCAATTGCGGCACACTTATTTCGGTTTTATGGTGAAGGGAATGATCCAGATACAAGTCATTTCATTCAAAAATTAGCGGATGAGAGATTAGCAAAAATCGCAACTGAAATAGCTTTACTCGTAGTGAAGGAAGAACCAACGGATGAAGAATTATCTGACTATTTAAAACAGATTACTCATTTTCCTAAATTAGCCGCAATTGAAAAGAAAGACAAAGAGAAGAAAGAGGCTGAGAGAAAAGGTGACCACGCCCTTGCAGCTTCGATAGCAATGGAAATGATAAAAATGAAAAAGGAATTAAAGCATTAATGCTTAATTATAAATTTTAAAACTGATTCTTCATATGACATAGATACTTTAAGAAGGTTAGTGAATACTGGAAGGAGGGATCGTATGGCAGACAAACCACTTCGCCCTGTAGCAGAAGGAGAAATGTCGATCGATCAAGTAAAGGAACAATTAGTAGAACTCGGAAAAAAGCGAGGAGTTCTAAGTTATGCCGAGATTACCGAAAAATTAGCCAGTTTTGATCAGGATTCTGATCAGATGGATGAGTTTTTTGAATATTTAGGTGACCAAGGAATAGAGGTTTTAAATGAAACTGATGATATTCCAAATATTCAAGAAATCGCAAAAGAAGAAGAGTTTGATTTAAACGACTTAAGTGTGCCACCTGGAATTAAAATTAATGACCCGGTCCGTATGTATTTAAAAGAAATAGGTCGTGTTCCGCTTTTGTCGGCTGCTGAAGAAATTGACTTAGCAAAAAGAATAGAGGACGGAGATGAAGAAGCAAAAAGAAGGTTAGCAGAAGCGAACCTTAGACTAGTTGTAAGTATTGCAAAGCGTTACGTAGGAAGAGGTATGTTATTCCTTGACCTTATTCAAGAAGGAAACATGGGTTTAATTAAAGCCGTTGAGAAATTCGACTATGAAAAAGGATATAAGTTTAGTACGTATGCAACATGGTGGATACGTCAAGCAATTACAAGAGCAATTGCCGACCAAGCTCGTACAATTCGAATTCCTGTTCATATGGTAGAAACAATTAATAAACTCATTAGGGTTCAACGTCAGTTACTTCAAGACTTAGGGCGCGAACCAACACCTGAAGAAGTATCAAATGAGATGGATCTGTCTCCAGAAAAAGTCCGTGAAATATTGAAAATTGCTCAAGAGCCTGTTTCACTAGAGACCCCTATTGGTGAAGAAGATGATTCGCATCTAGGCGACTTTATCGAAGACCAAGAAGCTCTTGCGCCATCAGATGCTGCAGCTTATGAATTATTAAAAGAGCAGTTAGAAGATGTCTTAGATACATTGACTGATCGAGAAGAAAATGTTCTCCGTTTACGTTTTGGTTTAGACAATGGTCGAACAAGAACGTTAGAAGAAGTTGGAAAAGTTTTCGGTGTTACACGTGAGAGAATCCGCCAAATTGAAGCGAAAGCTCTTAGAAAACTTAGACACCCAAGTAGAAGTAAACGATTAAAAGATTTTCTAGAATAAAATAAATGGTTTGGTTTACTTCCACCCTGGAGTAAACCTTTTTCTTTGTAAAAGCGAAAATAAAGCTGTTGCAGACGTTTCGACAAGTAATCGCACGGGAAACATTTATTTGTAATCTAGGCAGTTGATATGAAAAATTTTAAAGTATACTAATGTCTAGCCTCAGGGTACTAGCTGCAGATATGATCCACTCTTAAAATTGACAATTTTTGATCCGTAATACCTAAGGATTCAACAGACTTTAGTGTTACAATAGTGTTAGCTATGACTTGACGGAGGCTTGAAAGATGGATCGAAAACAAATAATTGCGAAAGAAATAGAATTCTGGAAAAAAAATCGACTGTTACCTGAGCATTATTGTGATTTTCTACTTATGCTTTACAGGGGCGAAAATGGCGAAAATCATTCTAAGAAAAAAGGCAACTTTTTTACACTTACAGCATTAATCATCTCAATTGTCTGCCTTACTTTATTTGGTATTTCCTTTGTTGCTTTTTATTTTACTGATTTTTCACCGATAATGCAAATCCTTATTTTTGCTCTTAGCTTCATTGTCATAAGCGTATCAGTTTGGTATTTAGGGCGAAGCAGGTTGGCGATCGTCCACTTATTAAATATGGTTTTAGCATTATTCATATTTATCAGCCTCATTCAGATCATTGAAACTATTTATCCGCACTCACCAATAGCTATATTTTCTGTCGTGCTAGTAAACTGTATTGGGTGGATCTATTTAGGGTATAAATATAAGCTTAAATATTTTCTAGTTTCAGGCGCCATTGGAATAGGAATGGTTATTATCGTACCATTCTTCATTTAAAAGATTAAGAAATGATAAAAATCGTCAGTATCCTTACTTTTAGGAATTTATAAAGGGATTGAAGTTAGTATGATATCTAGCCTCGAGACACTTCATCGAATGGTTACAGTTGAGTTTTGCGACGAGTAACCGCATGGCAGGAGCACGTCGCTTGTGACCAAGGTGCTTGGGCTTTTGTTTGAGTTTAGGCTGTTTGCATCTGGAATATGAAACATATATAGTAATGTAAATGAAGAATACATAAAAGTTAGGTGATAAAATGAATGAACACAAATTATCAAAAAGATTAACAGCCGTTGTTAATCAAGTAACAAGAGGGTCTAAATTAGCAGATATTGGTTCAGATCACGCTTATTTACCCTGTTATGCAGTTTTAAATGGTTTAATTTCAAAAGCAATCGCGGGTGAAGTGAATCAAGGTCCTTTTGATTCAGCAATAGAACAAGTCCGAAAGTTGGGACTTCAAAATAAAATTGACGTAAGAAAAGGGAATGGCTTAGAAGTACTACAACCGTCCGAAGTCGATGTTATTACAATTGCCGGGATGGGTGGTACACTTATTACCACCATTCTTGAAGAAGGTATTGATAAGCTAGCAGGCGTGAAGCGGTTAGTGCTTCAACCGAATGTATCTGCGATCCAAGTGAGAAAATGGTTGCGAGAGAATAATTGGGGACTAACTAATGAAGAAATTCTTGAAGAGGATGGAGTCATTTACGAAGTATTAACTGCTGACTTCAATGATAAACAGAGCCCATATTCAAATGAACATCTAGAATTAGAACTATTAGTAGGGCCGTTTCTATTGAAACAAAAGAAACCAGAGTTCAAAAAAAAGTGGCAGCAAGAAATTGAAGGATGGAAAAGAGTTTTAAAGCAATTTGAACTTGCTACTTCATCAACAGAAGTGGAACAGAAAAAAAGTGAGTTGTTACGTAAAATTCAGTCTGTTGAGGAGGTTTTAGGCGAATGAAACTGGCGAACGGACAGACAATCATTCAAGCGTTTGAGGCATGGTCTCCAAAGTCATTAGCAGTTGAAGGTGACAAAATTGGATTGCAAATTGGAACACTTAATAAACCAATAGCAAAAGTAATGGTGGTACTAGATCTATTAGAAGAAGTTGTCGATGAAGCTATACAACAAAGTGTAGATTTAATTATCTCTCATCACCCGATCATATATCGCCCACTTCAAACAATTCAGACAGATCGTCCTTATGGAAGAATTGTAGAAAAACTAATCAAGCATAATATTACTGTTTATTCGGCACACACAAACCTGGATGTAGCCAAAGGTGGGGTTAATGATTTATTAGCTCAAAGGCTTCATTTAAAAGATGTGGAGGTACTTTCGCCAACAGTAGAAATAACATTAAAAAAATTAGTTGTCTATGTTCCTGATGATCATCTTGAACAAGTTGCTTCTGCACTAGCAAAGGCTGGAGCAGGACATATCGGAAATTATAGTCATTGTATGTTTAGATCTAAAGGAACAGGTAGCTTTCAACCACAAGAAGGTTCAAATCCTTTCATAGGAGAAAAAGGGGAAGTTGAGTACATCAATGAAACAAAACTCGAAACAATTTTTCCTGTAAATATTCAGAATAAAGTACTAGCTGCAATGAGAAAGGCTCATCCGTATGAAGAAGTTGCCTATGATGTATTCCCTCTAGAAAATAAAGGTGAAGCATTAGGGCTAGGCAGGATAGGTAAACTAGAGCAAGAAGTTACTCTTCAACAATTTGCAGAGTTCGTGAAGCAAGCTTTTGATGTCAAACAAGTAAGGGTTGTAGGAAATTTAGATGGGAAAATAAAAAAGGTTGCGGTATTAGGTGGGGATGGAAACAAGTACGTCTCGAAAGCGCTATTCAAAGGAGCAGATGTGTTTGTGACAGGCGATGTTTACTATCATGTAGCTCACGATGCAATGATGGATGGTCTTTCCTTAATTGATCCAGGTCATAATATCGAAAAAGTAATGAAAGAGGCCGTTAAAAACTACTTAGAAAGTTTTTTTCAAGAAAACAACTATAAGACAGAGGTTACTATATCTATAAAAAATACGGACCCTTTTACTTTTATTTAGTAGCTCCTTCCTAAATTAACCCCAACTCGTAAAGTGTTGGGGTTTTTAGTAGTTTGAAGAAACTATGAACGACAATAAATGATCTTATTCATTTTTTTTAGTTTTTACTTTAGGTAAAATCTTAGAAAGCTGAACCCTTTTTTCATTAACCCATGTGTCAGTGTTTTCTCGATCAAATTGTTCAAGAAACTGTATGACTTCTTTTGTTATTGGTGTAGGTGTTGAAGCGCCACTCGTAACAGCTACTTTCTTTATCCTAGGGTCTTTTAGCCACTCAATGTTTAACTCTGATAAATCCGCTATCCGATATGCTGGGGTTCCCGCAATCTCTGAAGACACTTGAGCTAATCGATTTGAGTTATTACTTTTGGGGTCTCCTACAACAATGAGTAAATCAGCTTCCTTCGCTTGTTCAGCGACGGCTTCCTGTCTAATTTGAGTAGCAAGACAAATTTCATTGTGAATTTCGGCATTAGGAAACTTTTTTAATGCCTCACTCATGATCTCGGATACGTCCCATTGACTCATTGTTGTCTGATTTGTAATAATGATTCTTTCATTTTCAATCGTTAGTTGTGATAAATCCTCCAGGTTTTCTACTAAAAACACCTTGTCCGGTGCAACCCCAAGGGCTCCTTCTGGTTCAGGGTGCCCTTTCTTACCAACGTAGATAACGGCATAACCTTCTTTTGTTTTTTCGGCTATTAAGTCATGTGTTTTTGTAACATCAGGACAGGTAGCGTCTACGATCGTTAACCCTTTTTCTTTTGCTAGTTTTCTCACTTCCGGTGAAATTCCGTGTGCTGTGAAAATAACCGTTCCTTTGTCAACTTTTTTTAGTATTTCTAATCTATTTGGTCCATCTAACGTGATAATACCATCCTCTGTAAATGCATCTGTTACATGTTTATTATGAACAATCATCCCTAAGATGTAGATAGGTCTAGGTAGATCAAGATTCATGGCAGCCTGTCTTGCGAGTACCATAGCATCAACAACACCATAACAATACCCTCTTGGGGAAATTTTTAAAACATCCATATTGTCCTCCTCTTCCATTTTTAGATCAAAACATATCTCACTAATTATAAATGAGCAAAGTCAATTTAATCAAATTTAATTAGAAAAGCGCAAGGCACCCGCCTATCTGCGAAATGCTCCTGCGCCGCTCCCCTCCGCTTTGCTCGTCGCAAGGCTAAAAAGATGTCAATCGACGTAGTAGCTTCACTGTAAGACTGCCCATTGCGGTTACGACTTTCAACCGCAATGGGCAGACTGAAGTGATCGAGCCGATGGCGCCTGAAGCTAGACAGGAGAGTTTAACTTCAAAATTTATATACTTTCTTACCATTGAACAAAAGTGCAAGCGCCTTGGCCACGAGCGACTTGCTCCTGCTTGCTTATTAAAGTGGCTCGCGATAATATAATTGGAGTAGCTCAAAATTTAATAAACTAATATTAGACCGTAGTCTAACTTCCAATTCTTCTTCTCTACAAAAAAAGAACCTTTCATCAATGAAAAGTTCTTCTCCACTTTAAATTAAATATCATTACGCACCTTGAATAATTTGTGTGTTTTTATCAATAAATTCATAGGCTTCTTCTTCAGACATATTATTGGCCAAGACTAGTTCACTCACTATAAATGACTTTGCTTTATCAAGATTTTTACGATCTTGAATATGCAAGCCGTTTGCTCGTTCGCCTTCTTTTAGTGTTAAGTTTGCAATCACATGTGCTGCATCAATAATATTGCCTGATTTTAATAAATTCTCATTTTCACGTGAGTATTGCTTTGGGTTTTCAGCTTTGGTCTGAACACCATTTTGTAAAGCAACAACTAAATCATCTAATTGTGTTTCCTCGATAACTCCTCTTAGTCCTGAAGTTTCAATTCGGTCTTCAGGAAGCATCAGTGTAACGTCGTTTAGTGGGAAATAAAGTACATAATAATTCAATTTTTCCCCCAAAACTTCCTTTTCCTGAATATCCTGAATTGTTCCAGCGCCGTGATATGGATACACAACGTGATCACCTACATTAAACATGAGCATACCTCCAAATGGTTTTCTGTTGTAACAAGCAAAATACACCAATATAAGAACACTTTTTACCCAGCATATATTCCTATTTTGAATTTTTTGGAATACTCTTGGCTGTGGAGTGTTTGTGTAAAATAGTGGCGAGTAACAATGAAGAACGATCTAATGAAGAATTATCTTTTTTGTTTATTTGCATGATTGGGATTTTGTTTTCCCAAGTGTA
>CAZIRM010000049.1:0-11686 GCA_964541705.1 uncultured Bacillaceae bacterium
ATACGTATAATAGAAAAATAGCAAGGAAAGGGTGCAAATAATGTTTAAGTCTGGTTTGAAGTGGATGTTTTTAATTATAGGAACAATGATAGGCGCAGGTTATGCGTCCGGTAGAGAACTTTGGGAGTTTTTCGGAGTTGAAAGTAGTTTTGCAATATTTATATTTACGATATTATTTTCTTTCTCGTGTTATACAATTATGAATATAAGTTTTGAAATGAAAACGACTGATTACACACCAGTATTGGAAAAGGTGTTGGGGAAAAGACTCACAAAAATATATGATTCAATGATTATTTTATATTTATACTCGGTGACAGTCATTATGTTAGCTGGAGGAGGGGCTACCTTAGAAGTGATCCAAATCTCATATTGGTCAGGGGTAATAATTATAGCTAGCTTAGTTGTTGTTTTATTTCTATGGGATACTACTGGGATTACATCAATGAACTCAATCATTATTCCTATACTCATCATCTGTTTAGTTGGGATACTAGTTTCTTTTAATATGGGAAGTAAATTTAATTTTGAGTTTGATGTGACTAAACAAAGAAATTGGCCATCGGCATTTACATTTACAGCATTAAATATCTTACCCTTGTTTGCAGTTATTGCAGGTATCGGAAATCGAATAAAGCAAAAGGGGGAAGTTTGGATCGCGAGTATTGGAAGTGGAGTAATATTAGGCATTATTTCTTTTTTATACAACGAGTCCTTAATCAAAGTGTCAAGCGATCTATTGTTGTATGAAATTCCACTGTTTGCAATTATGAAAAATTATCCAACCTATACGGTAATGATCATGTCGATTTTGCTATGGTTCGCCATCTACACCACCGCTACCGCAGGAGTTTTTGGCTTGACAACTAGATTCAAAAAATACGTTCATACAAAAGTGTGGGTAATTGCACTCGTTTTAGTTGCAAGTATGATACCTTTAACAACAATAGGGTTTTCAACACTTGTAGCAATACTTTATCCACTCTACGGCGTACTAAACTTGTACATACTCGCTGCACTTTTATTATACCCAATTCTCAAAAATCTAGAAGCAGAGTGACACGAGCAAAAATTATAAAATAAGCACTAAACCGAGTGTTGACAACTTCAACACTCGGTTTAGTTATGTATAAGTTCTCAATTTATACGACCATCTAGCCCCAGGCGCCAATGGCCGACCACCTCAAACTGCCCACTGCGGTTCAAAGTCGTAACCGCTGCTGGTCAGCCTTACAAAGAAATCTCTATGTCTATTGACATCTTTGTAGCTTTGCGACGAGTAATCGCAGGAGCATATCGCTCGTGACCAATGCACTCGCGCTTTTGTTCTGTACAGATGGTTAAAAAAAGCTTATTAAAGCAGAAATAGCAATAGGGTCCGTTTGTGATGTATAATGGCAGGTAGATGATGAAATAGGAAGAGGGGTCAAAATGAATATACAAAAACAATTTGAATTAAATGATGTAGTAGAAATGAAGAAGCCTCATCCGTGCGGTGCAAATAAATGGAAAATAATACGAGTGGGGATGGATATACGAATCAAATGCCTTGGTTGTGAACATAGTGTTATGATTCCGAGAAGAGAGTTTTCAAGAAAATTAAAAAAAATATTAGAAAGCAACCATTAAGGAAAGTTTTTTATAGTGTTTAATAGAAAACTTGTTTTTCTAAGCATTACTGAATATAATATTGAGTTGGTATTCGTAAGATTCAATATTCATAAGCATCAATCAAATTCATCATTGCATCGTTCGATCAATAAGTTCATGGTGATGATCAATTTTTAATATGAAACATAAAATATAAAATTAAACATTAACTAAAGGAAGTGTACAAAAATGGCTTTAACAACTGGAATCGTAGGGCTACCTAACGTAGGGAAATCTACTTTATTTAATGCAATTACACAGGCAGGTGCTGAATCTGCTAACTATCCTTTCTGTACAATTGATCCCAATGTAGGAATCGTTGAAGTACCTGATCATCGCCTTACGAAATTAACTGAGCTAATACAACCGAAAAAAACAGTACCAACAGCTTTCGAATTCACAGATATTGCTGGAATTGTAGAAGGAGCAAGTAAAGGAGAAGGGTTGGGGAATAAGTTTTTATCGCATATTCGTCAAGTCGATGCTATTTCTCATGTTGTCCGTTGTTTTGAAGATGAAAACATAACGCACGTTTCTGGAAGTGTTGACCCAATTCGCGATATTGAAGTAATTAACCTTGAATTAATTTTAGCTGACTTAGAAACCGTTGAAAAAAGGTTTACTCGTGTTGAAAAGCTAATGAAACAAAGAGATAAAGAAGCAATGGTCGAATATGAAGTGTTGGTTAAACTGAGAGAAGCTTTTGAACAAGAAAAACCAGCGAGAAGTGTTGAATTGAACGACGAGGAAAAAAAGATTGCTGTAGGCTTACACTTATTAACAATAAAACCTGTCCTATACGTGGCAAACGTAAATGAAGAAGGACTTTTAAATACAGACGATAACCCTTTAGTTCAAAAGGTAAGAGATTTTGCTGCTGAGGAAAACTCTGAGGTTATTGTTGTATGTGCAAAAATTGAGGCGGAAATTGCTGAGCTTGACGGAGAAGAAAAAGAAATGTTTCTAGAAGAACTAGGCATTCAAGAGTCAGGCCTTGATCAACTAATTCGTGCTGCTTATTCTCTTTTAGGACTAGCCACTTATTTTACTGCTGGTGTCCAGGAAGTAAGAGCATGGACAATTCGAAAAGGAACAAAAGCTCCTCAAGCAGCTGGTGTGATTCATTCAGACTTTGAAAGAGGCTTTATTCGAGCCGAAACAGTTTCTTACGAAGATCTTATAGAAGCTGGTTCGATGGCAGTAGCGAAGGAAAAAGGAAAGGTCCGTTTAGAAGGAAAGGACTACACAGTCGTAGATGGAGATATCATTCATTTTAGATTTAATGTATAGAATTTAAGGAATAACTTGTTTTATTAAATCTGTTCTGATATAATCGTTAAATGCGAGTAAATAACAAACTTTGTTATAACTTGTCCTTGCTCCTTTAAATAAGGAGCCGTTAGACCAAAAGGAGGTGACGTGCAATGCGTAAATATGAAATCATGTATATTATCCGTCCGAACTTGGATGAAGCTGCTACGAAAGAGGTTGTCGAGCGTTTTACTAACGTGTTAACTGATAACGGAGCAACAATCGAAAAGCTACAGGAAATGGGTAAACGTCGTTTAGCTTATGAAATCGAGGATTTCCGTGAAGGTTTCTATGTGCTAATCAATGTAACTGCTGAACCAGCAGCAATCGCAGAATTCGATCGTTTAATCAAAATTAACGAAAACGTAATTCGTTTATTAATCACTAAAGACGAAGAATAAAAATAAAAAACTAGTTTGGGGAGGGGTTCTGATGCTTAATCGTGTTGTTCTAGTAGGGCGCCTAACAAAAGATCCAGAACTTCGCTACACACCAAGTGGGGTAGCAGTGGCTAGTATTACTCTTGCTGTGAATCGTCCGTTTTCAAATCAACAAGGTAACCGAGAAGCTGACTTCATCAATGTAGTTATTTGGCGCAAACAAGCAGAAAATGTTGCCAATTACTTAAAAAAAGGTAGCTTGGCGGGTGTTGATGGTCGTATCCAAACCCGTAGTTATGATAATAACGAGGGCAAAAGAGTTTATGTTACTGAGGTGGTAGCTGAATCTGTTCAATTCTTAGAATCGAAAGGTTCTAGAGGAGATAATAACCAATCATTTGGTACAGATAATTATGGCCCATCTGATTATCAAGGTGGATCTCAAAACCAAAACCGAAATAATCAGCCAAGATTCTCTGATGATCCATTTGCTAGTGATGGTAAACCAATTGACATCTCTGATGATGATTTGCCGTTCTAGGTGAAAAATTAATAGGCTTATGAGCCTTTGGAAGTAATAGAAATTCTCAGTATAAAGGAGGTTTTTTAAATGGCAATGGGAGGCCGTCGTGGTCGTGGACCAAAACGTCGTAAAGTATGTTACTTTACTGTAAATAAAATTAAGACTATCGATTACAAAAACGTTGAGTTACTTAAGCGTTTCATCTCTGAGCGTGGTAAAATTTTACCTCGTCGTGTGACTGGAACAAGTGCTAAATACCAACGTCAATTAACTACTGCAATTAAGCGTGCTCGTCAAATCGCTTTATTACCGTACGTTAGTGGTGAGTAAATAAATAGGACGGTATGTATTTTCTTTTAAGAGATGCATATCGTTTTTTTATTGCACGGGAAATGATCGATGTATATTTAATGCCGTATTTGGTGATTGCTTAAACTTAAGAGTAATAAGACACGATTACTAGAGTTGTTCTACCTTGGTATAATCAGCTATACTCTATATAAGAACAAATATGGAAAGTAGGAGAAATTTTGAAGGATGTTAAATCTTTAACGGAAGGTGCAATTTTAGCTGCATTGATAGCGCTAATCGTTTTTCTATCATTTACAGTACCTTTTTTAGGTTCATTGCTTATTTTTGCCATTCCTTTACCTTTAGTTATCTATGTAACGAAATATGGGTGGAAGCACGGGCTTCTACTTTGGCTCGTTGCTAGTATCGTTACTATTGTTATTGGTGGACCTGTGTTTATCTTAAATACAGTATTTTTTGGGGCATCAGGAATTGTGATTGGAGAATTAACGAAACGAAAAAAAACTGGCTTTACCGTATTATTCGGTGGAAGTTTAGTAAACATATGTACGATAATCATTGCCTTTATTCTTATTAATGTAGTGCTTGATATAAATATTATTACATTAACACAGGAGATCATGTACGAATCATTTGAAACAGCTCAGCAACTGCTCATGCGAATTGGACAAGACCCTGGGGCACAATACGATCGTATGCTACAAACGATTCAACAAATTCACTATATTGCGCCATCGCTTTTTATTATGATGGGTACGTTTTATGCATTGATTGTACAATTAATAGCCATTGCAACTCTTAAAAGGTTGAGGTTAGAGGCCCCTAAGTTCAAACCGTTTAGAGAATGGAGTATTCCTAAAGCTTTTCTATGGTACTATGTTGTTACTTGGTTCCTTCTAATTATGAATTTTGAAGAAGGGTCTTACCTTTTTATTGTTACACAAAATCTACTACCAATTTTTGATTTGCTATTGACAATACAAGGTCTTGCTTTTGTTTTCTATTATTTTCATAAAAAACAAAGCACAAAAGCAACTCAGATCATTGTTATGATTTTGACAGTTTTACTTTTACAAGTGATGCTTTTCATCTATAAAGTTTTAGGTATAATTGACTTAGGATTTGAGCTTCGAAAAAGGTTAAAAAATACAGAGAAGTAGGAGTGGAATTATGCCAGAAGTCCCGATAAAGCGTTGGCATGGCTTTTGTTTAATCGTGCTGTTCTTCCTATCATTCATACTAAATGCAATTATAACAATTTATAGTTGGAAAATAGGTGTTTTTGGATTTCTTGTCATTGCAATGACAGCACTCTATGCGCACATATCAAAACAGGTTTTTAAAAAGGAATTAGAAACCTATATTTCAACACTTTCCCACAGGGTAAATAAGGCAGGAGAAGAAGCAATAGTAAAATTGCCAATTGGTATGCTGCTTTACAATGAAGATCAAATTGTTCAATGGGTAAATCCAATGATGACTCGTATCTTCTCGCGAAACTGTATAGGATTAGAAATTGCTGACCTTTCAGAACTTTTAGCTGATAATATTGATTCTGAGCAAAAAGATATTCTCTTGCCAATTGATCAAAAAGTGTACAAAGTAATCTTTCTTCGTAATGAAAGATTACTGTATTTTTTAAATGTAACGGAAGAAGTAAGGTTGAAAAAGTTACACGAAAAGGAACAAACTGTTATTGCGATAATCTATTTAGACAATTATGATGAAGTTACGCAAGGAATGGAAGACCAAGTACGAAGTAAATTAATGAACCAAGTGACGCTATCGATAAATAATTGGTCTAGTAACTATGATATCTATTTAAAAAGGACTTCTTCTGATCGTTTTTTTGCAGTATTTAGCCAAGAGACGTTATATCAGTTAGAGGAAGCAAAGTTTGATATATTAGATGAGGTGAGGGAATCGACCGGCAAAGAGAGAATCCCTATCACTTTAAGTATTGGTGTAGGGAGTGGCCAAGGCTCGCTTCAGGAATTAGGAAACTTAGCACAGTCTAGTTTAGATTTAGCACTTGGTCGAGGTGGAGATCAAGTAGCAATAAAACAAAAAAATGGTAAAGTACGTTTCTACGGTGGTAAATCAAATGCAGTAGAAAAAAGGACAAGAGTGAGAGCCAGAGTGATTTCACATGCGATCCAAGATTTTGTACATGAAAGTGATCAAGTGATCATTATGGGGCATATGAATCCTGATATGGACTCAATTGGGGCTTCGATCGGTGTTTTAAAATTGGCTGAAATAAGTAATCAAGAGGCTTACATTGTAGTTGATAAAGATTACACAAGTCACGATGTTCAAAAGTTGATGATTGAGATAGAAAAAAATCAAGCGCTTTGGTCGAAGTTCATAACACCACAAGAAGCATTAGATAAAATAAGTAGTAACACATTATTAGTAGTCGTTGATACACATAAGCCCTCATTAGTAATTGAACCAAAGTTGCTTGACCAAAGTGATCGAGTCATCGTTATTGATCATCATCGAAGAGGCGAGGAGTTTATTGATGATGCTGTGCTAGTTTATATGGAGCCCTATGCTTCCTCAACAGCTGAATTAGTAACAGAACTGTTAGTATATCAACCAAATCAGTCTAAACTTGACATGTTAGAAGCTACTGCATTGCTTGCAGGTATTATTGTTGATACAAAAAGCTTTGCTGTTAGAACCGGTTCTAGAACATTCGATGCGGCTTCTTTTTTAAGATCAAAGGGCGCAGATACGACTCTTGTTCAAAGATTTTTAAAAGAGGATTTAGATCAATATATAAAACGCTCAAAGTTAATAGAAACTGCTCAGGTATATCGCGATGGCATGGCAATCGCAAAAGCTGAGTCTACAGAAGTGTACCCACACGTTTTAGTTGCTCAAACAGCAGATACACTACTTTCTATGAGTGGTGTACAAGCGTCTTTTGTTATTTCCAAGAGGAAAGATGATTCTGTTAGTATTAGTGCAAGGTCACTAGGCGATGTAAATGTTCAAATCATCATGGAAATGTTAGAAGGTGGTGGCCATTTATCAAATGCTGCTACACAAATAGAGAATGTTACAATAGAAGAGGCTGAACAACTATTAAAAGATAAAATAGATGAGTATTTGGAAGGGAGACGAGAACAGTGAAGGTAATTTTTTTACAGGATGTTAAAGGAAAAGGGAAAAAGGGAGAAGTTAAGAATGTATCAGAAGGTTATGCAAGAAACTTTCTTTTTCCTCAGAATTTAGCTGTTGAAGCGAACCAAGGAAATATAAAAACACTTGAAATGAAAAAACAAGGTGAAGAAAAAAGACAAGAGGAAATGTTAACAGAGGCAAAACAGTTTAAAGAAAAAATTGAGCAGGTGACGGTTGAAATAAAAGCAAAATCTGGTGAAGGTGGCCGATTATTTGGTGCCGTTACAAGCAAACAAATCGCAGAAACCTTAAAGAAAATGAAATTAAAAGTTGATAAAAGAAAGATCGACTTAAATGAGCCAATTCGAACATTGGGGTATACAAACGTCCCAATTAAAATACATCAGGATGTTACAGCAACGATAAAAGTTCATGTTGTTGAAGAATAAGAATGCTATCCGTGGTAAAGGTAGGTGAACATCATGAGTGACTTATTTGCTGATCGTAAGCCCCCGCAAAACATTGAGGCTGAGCAGGCGGTTCTAGGTGCAATTTTTATCGAACCAGAAGCGATTGTAACAGCAACAGAAAAGCTTACTTCTGAAGACTTTTATCGTGCAGCGCACCAACGGATTTATAGTGTGATGACAAGCTTAGCTGAAAGAGGAGAACCTGTTGACTTAGTGACAGTAACAGCTGAACTTCAAGATAAAAAGTGGCTCGAAGAAGTTGGTGGAGTTTCCTATTTAAGCGACTTAGCAAATGCAGTACCGACAGCAGCTAACGTAGAATACTATAGTCAAATCGTCGAGGAAAAGTCATTGTTGAGACGGTTGATTCGCGTGGCTACAAATATAGCAGCAGAAGGATACGCCGAGGAAGAAGAAGTAGATATAATTTTAAATGAGGCTGAAAAAACAATATTAGAAGTCTCTCATAAAAAAAACGCAAGTGCCTTCATTTCAATTAAAGATGTTCTTGTAGAGGCCTATGAAAACATTGAAAAACTTCAAAACAGAACAGATGATATTACAGGAATTCCAACTGGGTTTTCAGAATTAGATCGAATGACAGCAGGTTTTCAACGTAACGATTTGATTATCGTTGCTGCTAGACCATCAGTAGGTAAAACCGCGTTTGCTTTAAACATCGCACAGAATGTTGCGACGAAGACGGATGAAAATGTCGCTATCTTTAGTCTGGAGATGGGGGCTTCTCAGCTTGTTATGAGGATGATTTGTGCGGAAGGAAATATTGATGCACAGCGTTTACGTACAGGTTCATTAATTGAAGAAGATTGGACAAAGCTTACAATGGCAATGGGTAGTTTGTCTAGGGCAGGAATATACATTGATGATACACCAGGGATACGTGTAAATGACATTCGTGCAAAGTGCCGGAGACTTAAGCAAGAAAAAGGTTTAGGAATGATATTAATTGATTACTTACAATTAATACGTGGAGATGGACGTAGTGGAGAAAATCGTCAGCAAGAAGTTTCTGAGATTTCACGTTCTCTTAAAGCACTGGCAAGAGAATTAGAAGTTCCAGTAATCGCCTTGTCACAGTTATCACGTGGTGTGGAATCAAGACAGAATAAGCGACCAATGATGTCCGATATTCGTGAATCAGGAAGTATTGAGCAAGATGCAGACATCGTTGCGTTCTTATACCGTGATGATTATTATGATAAAGAATCCGAGAATAAAGATATCATTGAAATCATCATTGCTAAACAAAGGAACGGTCCTGTTGGTACAGTTGAATTAGCGTTTGTAAAAGAATACAATAAATTTGTAAACTTAGAACGTAGGTTTGATGAAGCGAGTGTTCCTGCTAGTGCGGGAGCGTAATTTATTCCCCTTTGCATTTAATGTGAAGGGGAATTATTGTATAATAATGAGGCATCGAGAGTTCGCGATCTCCTCTCGTTAAAAAAAACTAGGAGTGTTAGTAGATGAAAAAAGCATTAGTTGTATTCAGTGGAGGACAAGACTCCACCACTTGCCTTTTTTGGGCATTGAAAAACTTTGATTATGTAGAAACGTTGACGTTCCACTATAATCAAAGACATAAAGAAGAAGTAGAAGTAGCAAAAGCAATTGCGAAAGAGTTGGGTGTAGCCAACACGTTAATCGATCTCAGCTTGTTAAGCCAAATGACCACAAATGCTTTAACAAGTCTTGATGTCGAGATCAAAGATAGTAAGGATGGCAATCTCCCAACTACTTTTGTAGACGGAAGAAACCATCTTTTTCTTAGTTTCGCAGCTATAACAGCTAAAAACAAAGGAATGAACCATATCATTACCGGTGTTTGTGAAACAGATTTTTCAGGTTATCCGGATTGTCGCGATATATTTATTAAGTCACTAAACGTAACGCTGAACTTAGCAATGGATTTTGATTTTGTTATTCACACGCCGTTAATGTGGCTGGATAAAAAAGAAACATGGGGGCTTGCAGCTGAGCTAGGTGCTTTTGACTATATAAGAGAGAAAACATTAACTTGTTATAACGGACTGATCGGTGTAGGTTGTGGACAGTGCCCTGCTTGCCAACTACGTAACCGGGGGCTTCTAAACTATTTAAGTTCCTCTGATGGAGGAAAGCACAATGTTAGATAACACAAGTTTATACGGGTTTCGAATCGTTGAAAAGCTTCAAAAATATGAAGTAGATATAAAAAAAGAACAGTTAAAGTACCATAATAAAAGAGTGTTGGTGAGCAAAGAGTTTACCTTTGATTCAGCACACCATTTACATGACTACAAAGGTAAATGTAAAAATTTACATGGACATACGTACAAAGTCATTTTTGGTATTAGTTCATTTACAAATGAAATTGGAATTGCCATTGACTTTGCCGATATAAAAAAAATTTGGAAAGAACATATTGAAATCTATCTAGACCATCGCTATTTAAATGAGACTTTACCACCTATGAATACAACCGCTGAAAACATGGTCGTTTGGATCTATGAGAAAATGGAGACCTATCTAAAGAATAGCGATTTAAATTATTTACAGCCAGTCGTCGAATTTGTCCGCTTATATGAGACGCCAACAAGTTTTGCTGAAGCAAGAAAAGAGTGGATGACGTGAAAATTCCTGTATTAGAAATCTTTGGACCGACGATCCAGGGTGAAGGAGCGGTAATCGGTAAGAAAACGGTTTTTATACGAACAGCAGGCTGTGACTACAAATGTTCATGGTGCGACTCCGCTTTTACATGGGATGGAACTGGAAAAAATGAAATAAACCTTATGACGCCAACTGAAATAATCGAGCAACTTGCAAGGATAGGTTTTGACAACTTTGATCACGTAACAATTTCAGGAGGAAATCCAGCGTTACTAAAACATTTGGATGAACTTATCTTTGAGATTAAACAAAGAGGGCTTCGTGTGGGTCTTGAAACGCAAGGAAGTGTTTGGCAAAACTGGATGTTAGATATAGACGATTTAACAATATCGCCTAAACCTCCAAGTAGTGAAATTAATCCAGATATTCCTCTTTTAGATTCCATGTTCAAAAAATTAAAAGAAGTAAACGGCTCAGTTAGTATAAAAGTCGTAATTTTTGATGAAAATGATTTAAACTATGCAAAACAACTTCACAAAAGATATTCATCAATACCATTTTATTTACAAGTAGGAAACCCAGATGTAAAAACAGAAAATCAAGAAAAGTTAGCGATTTCGTTGCTTAAGAAACTAGAATGGTTAGTTGATTCAGTAATGAAGGATCCTGAATTTAATAAAGTAAGAGTTTTGCCACAACTCCATACTCTTATATGGGGAAATAAAAAAGGTGTTTAGGATGGTGTAAAATGAGAAGAAATGAAGAGTTAGAAGGCGTAACATTATTAGGGAATCAAAGTGTCGAGTATAAGTTTGAGTATGATAAATCGATTTTAGAAACATTTGAAAACAAGCATACCGACAATCATTATTGGGTAAAATTCAATTGTCCTGAATTTACAAGTCTTTGTCCAAAAACGGGTCAACCAGATTTTGCAGCAATTTATATCTCCTACATTCCAAGTGAGAAAATGGTTGAAAGTAAGTCGTTGAAGCTTTATTTGTTTAGTTTCCGTAATCAGGGGGACTTTCATGAAGATTGTATCAACATTATTATGAAAGATCTCATTGAATTGATGGACCCAAAGTATATTGAAGTTTGGGGCAAATTCACTCCAAGAGGTGGAATTTCAATAGACCCATATGCTAACTATGGAAAAAAAGGAACTATGTTTGAAGAAATGGCAAAGCAAAGATTATTTAATCATGATATGTATCCAGAGAAGATAGATAACAGATAATATAGTAAAAGATTAACTTTAAACGGTTAATCTTTTTTAGTGAATAATCATGTTT
>CAZIRM010000049.1:11786-13158 GCA_964541705.1 uncultured Bacillaceae bacterium
AGTTGACTTGAAGAGGACTGCTTGGTACACTTACTATGGTTTAATGGATTGAACTTTAAAAGTGTAACAGAATTCGAACACAATACGGAGGTGCACGATATGGCGTCAGTTGTAGTTGTAGGAACCCAATGGGGAGACGAGGGCAAAGGAAAAATAACTGATTATTTGTCAGAAAAGGCAGAAGTCGTTGCAAGATACCAAGGTGGAAACAACGCTGGACATACGATTGTTTTTGGTGGTAAGAAGTATAAATTGCATATAATACCGTCTGGAATCTTCTACAAAGATAAAGTATGTGTCATTGGTAATGGAATGGTTATTGACCCGAAGGCTTTAGTTGAAGAATTAACTTACCTACACGGACATGGAATCGATACAAGTAATTTGAAAATTAGCAATCGTGCGCATGTAATACTCCCATATCATATTAAGCTAGATGTGGTAGAAGAAGAAAGCAAAGGCGCTAATAAAATTGGCACAACAAAAAAAGGGATTGGCCCGGCTTACATGGATAAAGCTGCAAGAATTGGCATTCGAATTGCAGACTTATTAGACTATGATGAATTTGAAGAAAAGTTAGAAAGAAACTTAAAGGAAAAAAATCGTTTGTTTGAAAAATATTATGAAGTTGAAGGATTTAAAAAAGAAGAAATACTGGATGAATACTTTAACTACGGGCAACAATTTGCTAAGTATGTTGTGGATACGTCAGTCGTATTGAACGATGCACTTGATGAAGGTAGGAGAGTTTTGTTTGAGGGTGCTCAAGGAGTAATGCTTGATATTGATCAAGGGACATACCCATTTGTCACATCGTCCAATCCTATTGCCGGTGGTGTAACGATTGGATCTGGTGTCGGTCCGTCGAAAATTAATCATGTAGTAGGTGTCTCAAAAGCATATACTACACGAGTAGGGGATGGCCCGTTCCCAACCGAACTAACAGATAAAATCGGGGAGCAAATACGTGAGGTAGGAAAAGAATACGGTACAACGACAGGCAGACCGCGCCGTGTTGGCTGGTTTGACAGTGTTGTCGTCCGTCATGCTAGAAGAGTAAGTGGTATTACTGACTTATCGTTAAATTCAATTGACGTTTTAACAGGAATTGAGACATTAAAAATCTGTGTTGCCTATAAATATCGTGGTGAAGTAATCGACCACTTTCCAGCAAGCTTAAAAGTATTAGCTGAGTGTGAACCAGTATTTGAAGAACTACCAGGATGGACCGAGGATATTACAAATGTAAAAAATTTAACCGATTTACCGGAAAACGCACGTCATTATATAGAAAGAATTTCTCAGCTTACAGGAATTCCATTGACGATCTTCTCGGTTGGGCCAGACCGTAATCAAACAAACTTAATTAGAG